>JAEYYL010000441.1 GCA_023430825.1 Verrucomicrobiota bacterium
CCCGGCCCAACCGCGCCGGCCGGGGACCAACCTCGGCTAAACCACTTGACCGCCCCCGTTCTAGATTTTGCTCGGCGTCCCTGCCGCCAGCGAAAGGTAAATCACCGCGATCGCCGCCGCATACGCCGTCAGCATCCAATTGCCATAGACCAGTCCGCCCGCGGCGAGGAGTGCCGCCCCGGCGCCGATCAGCGCCTCTTCCCGATTGAGTCCGCCGGTCTTCGACACCCGTGTCGTCGCCGCCCGCTCCGTCACCGTCCATGCGCGCGATCCTTCGGTGCGCAGGATGCCTTCGATCGCCGAGCGCAGCTTGAAATACGAGTAGTCCCAGCCGAGCGCAAAAGGCACCACCATATACCAGTAGCGCAGATTCATCAGGAACGGAATCACCGCCCCGATGCTCAGCAGCGTGAGCGACACGGCGAACGTCGACCCGTAAGCGATCAACAGCGGGAGCACGATCAGCAGGTAGGCAATGTTGAAGGCCGAATACGCGTAGCGCAGAAAAAACCACGAGGCCGCGATCTTGTGCCGCAAGCTCAACGTCCCCGATCCCCAGATCGCCTTGAACTGCAGCGTCGCCAGGTGCATCGGACCCGCGAGCCAGCGGCGTTGCTGCGTGCGATACGTGCGATCCGTCTCCGGCAACTCGTTGAGACACTCCAGATCGCTGAGATAAATTCCCACCTGGCCCCGGATGAACGCGCGAAGCGAAAGATCCATGTCCTCGACCAGCGTCTCCCCGCTCCAGCCACCGCTGTCCAGGATCGTCGAAACCCGCCACAACCCCGCCGACCCGTTGAAATTGAGAAACGTCTGCGCATTGCTGCGGCCCTGCTGCTCCGCCCGATGATGAAAATCCAACGCGACTTTCTGCAGCTTCGTCAGGCTCGAGACATTTTCGTTCGAGAACGTCCAGCGGGCCTGCACGAACGCGATCGACGCATCGCCCTCCAGCAACGGCACCGTCCGGCGCAGAAAATCCGGTCCCGGCTCGAAGTCCGCATCGAAGATCACCACATACGGAATGCCGCCCAACAAGCTCATCGCCCGCTGCAACGACCCCGCCTTGAAACCGCGGCGGTCAGGTCGCCGCGTCACCGTGATCCGGTAGCCCTCCGCCGCCTTCGCCGCCACGAGCGCGTTGATCTTGGGCTTGATGTCTTCGTCCGTCGAATCGTCGAGCACCTGGATGATCAGTCGGTCCTTCGGCCAGTCGAGCTGGCACGCACACTCGATCACCCGCTCGTAAACCGCCCACTCGTTATACATCGGCAGCTGCACCGCGACTTTCGGGTATTCCGTCAGCGTCGCTGCCACGTGCGCCTTCGCCCGTCGTCGAATGCTCAGGACGAGCGTGTATAAACGGTCGATCAACACGACCGCGAAAATACCACTAAAAATGATTTCAAGGATAACCAGGGTGTTCATGGAGAAGGGTTGTTTGGGTGGCGGTTAGGCCGGCTGAAAAGAAGCAGGTCGCGCCTGCGGAAAACTGTTCGCTGTCACTAAAGGTTGAGACTGATCGACCAACTGAAAACCAAGCGGCCGGTAACCCGCCGCGCACTGCCACCGGGAGCCGCCTCCCGGGAAAACCCGCGCAAGGCGCGGCTCACCTACGGCGGACGTTCGACTTCATAGCTCGGGTGTTTCATGGGATGAACAGGGTGCGGCAATGCGCGGCGCGCGTGCCTCAAAGCGCCAGCAGCCGGTATTCGATCATGTCGCGCAGCGCCATCCACCCGGCCTCGATCGGATCGTCGTTCACCCCGACCGTGCTCCACGCCGTGCGGCCATCCGTCGCGCGCACCACGACCCGCGTCGGACTTCGTCCCGACTTTTCCGCGCCGCCCGTCAACGTCGACACCACATGCCCCACGAGTTCGATGCTGCGCACGAGCGGATACGCCGATTCGAGCGCGGCACAAAACGCCCGCGCCATCGCCGCCAGCGGCCCGTCGCCCTCCGCCACCGTGTGATAACACTGCCCGCGCACCCGCACCTTCACGCTCGCTTCGGACACGAGCTTCCCGCCATGCCGCTCGGTGATCACGCGATACCACTCGATGTCGCAACACCCCGCACGCTCGCCCAGCGCCTTCAGCAGCAGCAGCTGAAACGAGGCCTCCGCCGTGTCGAAATCGTGACCGTCCTCCTCCAGTTGCTCCACCCGATCATGCAGCCGCGACAGCACCTGTGGACTCTCCGCCGCCGGCGAACCCAGCTCCCGCGCCGCCTGTTCCACCAGCCGCCGGCGCGATGTTGTCCGTTCCCGCGTGGTGCGCGTCACACTCGGCTCGCGCACCGGGACGGTTTGTAGGTCAGCCAGCGGCGGCGGCCGAAAGGTGATCGCCGTCGCCGCGTTGCGTGCGCCGCCCCAGGCTTTCGCCTCGGACGCCGCTTCCATCATCGTTGTGCCAGTGTGCATGGGTTTATGGGGTTGAATCGATTTGGACGGGTTCGCCTTCCGGCCGGCCTTCCGCCCACAGGCCGACCAACACATTCGAATTGGTGACGCGAAACGCGCCGTGCACCTCGCGCACCGCACTGCCCGCGAGTTGAAAGGGCTCGACGACGCGCACCAGGCAGCGGTCACCCACGATCGTCACCTGCGCCGCGTCGAAATCCACCCAGCGGCGCGTATAGGGAAACTGCAGCTTGAAGAACGCCTCCTTCGCGCTGAACGCCACCGTCGCCCGCTTCGCCTGCTCGCTCGGCGGACTCGCCTGCAACCGCCGGATTTCCTCCGCGCTGAAGACGTATTGCCACATGTCCGGACTCACCGCGCCGAGCACCTCCAGGTCGATGCCGAGCCCCGAGATCTCCCGCCGCCGCGCCACCACCGCCACCGCGATGTCGTCGATGTGCGCGATCGCGCCCACCACGCCCTCCGGCCACACCGGCTCGTTCGCCACTCCGCGCGGCACGGTCCGCACCGGCGAACCCAGCGCGCCGAGCGCCGTGCTCGCCGCCCATCGCCCCGCGAGGAACTGGTTTTTTCGCGCCCGCGAAAACCGCTGGTTCAACCGCGCGTCGTCGAACGCCCCACTCGGTCGCTCCGTGACCGAACACGCCACCGCCGCGCAACGCGCCGGAAACAAACTGCCCAGATGAGTCGAAATGGCGGCCAGCTCCGCGCTGACTCCATGCTTCGATATCCCTGTCGTTTCGTTGATGACTGCACTCATACGACCTCCTTGCTGTTGCAGTGGATGTCCGTGCCGGACGCCGGGATTCGCGCGATGAGCGCACCGACGGCGGCGAGCTCCTGCGTGCGGAGTCGTCGCAACATCGACTCCATCTCCCGGATTTTCACGCCGGCGTCGCCCGAAGCCACGTCCAGCGTGCGATAGAAAATGTAACGCGCGTTCTCCTCCACCGACTCCCACTGCTTCAACCCGTCGGTGAAACCGCCCAACGCCCGCTCGAGCACGAGCACCCGGCGCACCATCGCCTTCTTGTGCTCCCAGAAATAGCGCATCGAGTTCAGCGGCAGCGCGGAGTCCGCGTCGCCTTTGCGCGAAAGTAGCTCGAGCAACCCATCGTAGGTCCGAATCCCATACAGATACGGCTGGCCGTCGAACGCCCCCCGGCCCGCGAGCCCCACGCGCACCGGATCTTCCAACCCCTCCTCGCCCGCCGCATACGCCACGAGCTGCCGGCGAATCATCCCCACATCGAGCGCCAGCTCCACCTCCGGGTTGATCCTGAAACCATAGAACGTGCTCACCGTGTCGCGCCCGACCAGCCCTGACGCCACCGAATCGAACGCCGCCTTCAGATGCGCATACGCCACGCGCAACTGCAGCGTGCCGTCCGTCGTGTAGCCACGCGCCAGAAACTCGCGCCGCGCCTCGTCGTATCCGATCACCAGCAGGTCGTGCGCATAGTGATGCTTCTGATAAAACGGACGCTGCGGCATGAAAAAGTCGTCCGTATAAATCATCACATACCGGCGCTCCCGCAGCGCACCCACGATCGCCCGGACAAATCCCTCGTCGCTCCCGTCGTAATCCGACCGCAGGTCGCGATTCTCGCACACCCCGAGCGCCTTCGCCGCCTGGAACGGATCGATGAACGGAATCGGAAACAGCGGAATCTCCTCGTTCGTCGGATTCCAGAAAAGGTGCGTGCCGAAATTCGCGTAGTAGTTTTCGACGTCCCTCCACTGCGCCTCCAGCGGCCCGCCCATGTAGAGCAGGAAATTGTAGGCGCGCATCAACGGCTCCTCCGCAAACGGCAGCACCAGCGTGGGCGCGCCGATCGCGTCCGCCCCCACCGCCCCGCCCGTCAGCTCCGCCCGTTCCTCCCCGCTCGACCCCGCCACGAGCTCCGCCGGCAGCTTCGCCCGCAGCGCCGCCACATCCAGCGTCATCAGATCCGCGAAACCCACCGGCACGCCGAAACGCTTCCGCAGCTCCGACAACAACCGCACCGCCTTCAACGAATCCCCGCCCAGCGAGAAGAAATCGTCCCGCACGCCCACGCGTTCCACCCCGAGCACCTCGCCATACATCCGCGCGACCTCCGCTTCGACCGCATCGCGCGGCGCCACGTATTCCCGCACGCGACTCAACTTCGGCCGCGGCAGCGCCGCCTTGTTCACCTTGCCATTCCGCGTCAACGGCAGCGCCTCCAACTCCATCACCACCGCCGGCACCATGTAGGCGGGCAACACCCCGCGCAGCTGCTCCTTCAGCCGTTCACCGGCGTCCTCCCCCTTCGCCTCGGTCACCACATACGCGACCAGCTGCTTGTCGCCGCCCTGCTCGACCGCGATCGCCACCGCTTCCTTCACCCCGGCGAGCCGGCACAACGCCGCCTCCACCTCGCCCGGCTCGATCCGGTAACCGCGAATCTTCACCTGGCCGTCCGCCCGCCCGATGAAATCGAGCCGCCCGTCCGCCCGCCACCGCACGAGATCGCCCGTGCGATACAGCTTCGCGCCCGGTTCATCACTGAACGGATCGTCGACAAACTTCTCCGCCGTCAGCTCCGGCTCGTTCAAATAACCGCGCGCCACGCCGCGTCCACCCACCCACAGTTCACCGGTCATCCCCACCGGACACAGCTCGCCTGCGCGATCCCGCACCCACGCCGTCGAGCCCGCGATCGGTCGTCCCAGCGGCACCGCTTCGCCCGCCGCCGCGTCGATCCGCCCGCACACGCTGAAGGTCGTGTTTTCCGTCGGCCCGTATCCGTTGATAAAATACGTGCCCGGACCATGCTCCCGCGCCCGCGCCACGTGACCCGCCGACACGACGTCGCCACCGACCAGCACTTCCTTCACCCCGGTGAACACCGCCGGGTCCGCGTCCACCACCTGGTTGAACAGCCCCGCCGTCATCCACAAATGCGTGACCCCACGCTCCACGATCTCCCGCCGGAAAGCATCCACCGCGAGCAACACGTCCGCGCCGAGCAACCGCAGCTCCAGCCCGTTCAACCACGCGCCCCAGATTTCAAACGTCGACGCATCGAAGCTGAGCGAGCCGGTCTGCAACACGCAGCCCCCTGCCCTCAGGTCGACATAGTCCGCATCCACCACCAACCGCACGATGCTCCGATGCTCCACCAGCACGCCCTTCGGCCGGCCGGTCGAACCCGACGTGTAGATCACATACGCCAGCGCCCGCTCGCCGCCTTCCGGCAAGACGACCGCCTGCGTTTCGTCCGCCGCGACGCGGCCCAGGTCGATCACCCGCTGGCCGGCCGCCCATGACGGAGCTTCGCCCTGCGCCACCACGCACGGACTGCCGCTGTCCGCCAGCATCTGCTCGAGCCGCCCCGCTGGATACGCCGGGTCCAACGGCAGATAAGCCGCCCCCGCCTTCACGATCGCGAGCATCGCCACGATCGTCGCCGGCGTCCGATCCGCCACCACCGGCACGATCGCACCTTCCCCGATTCGCTCCACCGCCACCAGATGCCGCGCACACCGATCCGTCAAAACGTCGAGCTCCCGATACGTCAGCGCGCCGTCCTGCCAGCTCAGCGCCACCCCTTCCGGCGTCGCGGCCGCCTGGCGGCGGAAACAGGCCTGCAGGCTTTCGATCTGACAACTCCGATCCGCCCCCAAGCTCCAACGGCGCACGTTTTCCATTTCCGCGCCGTCCGCCAGGGCGATCTTCCCCAGCGCCACCTCCGTGCCGGCCGCCACCGAACGCAGCAGTTCGAGAAACCGGCGCGACAGCCCTTCCGCCGTCGCCGGCCGGAACAGCTCATCCGCGTATTCAAGATTGCACGACAGCTCCTCCCCGCTCGGCCGCAGATACAACGCGAGGTCGAACTTCGCCGCCTGCCAGGGCGACGCGATGCCCGAAACCGTCACGCCCCCGATCTCCAGCTCCTGCCAGAACGTCGCCCGCTCCTTCGTCGCGAAGATCTCGCGCTCCTGGAACGCGAACATCGTGTCGAACAACGGCTGCCGCCCCGCCTCGCGCTCGACACCCAGCGCCGTCACCAGCTCCTCGAACGGAAACCCCTGATGCTCGATGCCGTCCAACACGCACTGGCGCACCTCCTGCACATACTCGCCAAACCGCTTCCCCGCCTGCGGCCGCGTCCGCAGCGCCAGCGTATTCACGAACATGCCCGCCATGCCTTCCAGTTCCTCGCGGTCGCGCCCCGCCGCCGCGATGCCGACACTGAGATCCTCGCTGCCCGCGATCCGCGCCAGCAAAACCTTCCACGCCGCCAGCAACAGCACATGCAGCGTCACCCGCTCCTTCCGCGCGATCTCGCCCAGCCCGGCCGTCAACTCCGGCGGAATCGCAAAGAGCACGTTCCGCCCCCGATAACTCCGCACCGTCGGCCGACGAAAATCCGTCGGCAACTCCAGCGACGGCATCTCTTCAGCAAACTGCGTTTCCCAGTATTTCTGATTGGCCGCAAACTCCGCCGCGCCCTCGCCCTCCGCCTGCCACACCGCGAAGTCCGCGTAACGCAGCGGCTCGGCCGCGAGCACCTCGCCCCGATACGCCTGGAACAGTTCCCCGATCAACTGCGCATAACACCCGCCATCCGCCGCAATGTGATGCACGTCGAACTGGAACACCCATTCCGCTTCGCCGAGCTGGCGCAACCGCG
>JAEYYL010000002.1 GCA_023430825.1 Verrucomicrobiota bacterium
CCGCACCACGCCGCCCAAACCCCCACGCGCCAAAACGGCCGCCTGAGCCGCGGAGCGGCAGGCCTCCGCTTCTTCCGGCGGGAGCCGCGGCGCCCCCGCCGCGCCCCACACGCGCCCGCGCCCCTCCCGGCGGCCGCCCGCCGCCGCACTCCTTGCGCGGCAAAAAATCGCCTTCCGGCCCAAACCTATGCCGGTTCGCTGCGTCATTTCGACGTCGCGCACGCACGGTCACGTCCGCTGCGCGCACGCATCGGAAAAAATCGACCGTCCCTCATGGCTCTCCGCCCGGTTCTCACTATTCGTTTCGCCATGCCCGGTCAGGCTCGTGTGCTCTCTCCGTTTTCTGCGTGGCGCCACGCGTTTTTCCTCTTCGCTTTCCTTCTCTCCGCAGCCGCCGCTTTTCCACCCGCCGCCCGCGCCGACGCCCTCTCCGATGCGCAAGACTACCTCCGCTCCGGTGATTACGAGGTCGTCATCGCCCTCGCCCGCGGCATCGAGTCCGACGACGAAGCCGTCACCGAAACCTGGCGCGCCCTCGAGGCCCGCGCCCTGATCGCCCTCGGCCGCTACGCCGAAGCCGACGACCGTCTCGCCGACACCGGCGCGCTCGTCCTCTTCAGCCTCCCGCTCCGCCTCCTCCAACGCGAGGCCGCCTTGCACGCGGGCCGCACCGGCGGCACGACGCTCACCGTGCGCGAGATCATGCGCGCCATGAACTACGCTGCCGCCGCCCGCGGCACCGATTACGTTCGCTCGCCCGCGTTCCAAGCCGTCGCCGGCGAAGCCAGCCTCCTCGCCGGCCTCGATCCGCGCGTCGCGCTCGAAAACTTCCTCAAACCCGCCCAACGCGGTGACTCCGCCTCGCGCGACGCCTTCCTCGTCGCCGGCCGGCTCGCGCTCGAAAAACGCGACTTCGCGCTCGCCTCCCGCACGTTTCGCGAAGGTCTCGAGCTCGCCCCCGAAGATCCCGACCTGCTCTGGGGCCTCGCCGCCTCCTTCCAGACCGGCGACCGCAAACAGCTCGTCGAGTTCGCGCAGCGCGCCCTCGCCCTCAACCCGCGCCACGTCCCTTCGCATCTCCTGCTCGCCGAGCACTTCATCGACGCCGAACGCCGCGACACCGCCGCAGTCCACCTCGACCGCGCCCTCGCCGTCAACGCCCGCTCCCCCGAGGCCCACGCCCTCCGCGCCGTCCTCGCCCATCTCGCCCGCAATCCCGTCGCCGCCGCCGAACACCGCGCCGCCGCCCTCGCGTCCTGGTCCACCAATCCCCGCGTCGATCACCTCATCGGCCGCAAACTCTCCGAACAATACCAGTTCGCCGACGGCGCCGCCGCCCAACGCCGCGCCCTCGACTTCGATCCGTCGTTTACTCCCGCTCGCGTTCAACTCGCCTCCGACCTGCTCCGCCTCGGCCAGGAAGACGAGGGCTGGGCGCTCGCCGCGCAAGCGCACGCCGCCGACGCGTATAATATAGAAGCGTTCAACCTCACCACGCTCCACGACCAGCTCGACGCTTTCACCGTCGTCGCCAGTCCGAATTTTCGCGTGCGCATGTCCGCCGACGAGGCCGCCATCTACGGCGACCGCGTCGTCACCCTCCTCGAACGCGCCCACGCCCAGCTCACCACCCGCTACGGCATCACGCTCAATCAGCCGACGCTCGTGGAGATTTATCCCGACCCAAAGGATTTCGCCGTGCGCACCTTCGGCCTCCCCGACATCGGCGGTTTCCTCGGCGTCTGCTTCGGTTCCGTGTTCACCATCAACAGCCCCGCCTCCGGCCAGTCCAACTGGGAAGCCGTGCTCTGGCACGAATTCGTTCACGTCGTCACGCTCACCTTCACCCGCAACCGCATGCCGCGCTGGCTCAGCGAGGGCATCTCCGTCGTCGAGGAACGTCACGCCAATCCCGCCTGGACGCAGCTCATGTCGCTCGACTACCGCAACCGCATCGTCGAGGGAAAAACCCAGCCGATCAGCCGCATGAGTTCCGCCTTCCTCGAAGCGCAGGACGGCCGCGACACGCAGTTCGCCTATTTCCAATCCGCGCTCGTCGTCGAATTTCTCATCGAACGCTACGGCTTCGAAAAACTCCGCGCGCTCCTCCAAAGCCTCGCCGACGGCCTCGAAACCAACGCCGCCCTCGCGCGCCACTTCGCTCCGCTCGACGAACTCGACGCCGGCTTCGCCGACTACGCCCGCGCCGCCGCGCTCGCGCTCGGCCCCGGTCTCGATTTCGACGCGTCCCGCGGCGGTCTCACGCAACTGCTCACCGAAAACCTTCCCGGTTTCCGCGAACGCCCCAACGTCCCCAAACGCCTCGCCGACGCGCGCGCTGCCCTCGATCGCAGCGACTGGTCTGCCGCCCGCGAAACTCTCGCACCGCTCGTCGACGCCGGCGTGTATCTGCCCGGCAGCGACAACATCCACGCCCTCCTCGCCCGCGCCGCCGCCGGCCTGAACGACTCCGCCGCCGAGCGCGACGCGCTCACCGCCATCGCCGCCCGCGAAGCCGATTCGCTCACGCCCGTCACGCGTCTCCTCTCGCTTGCCCGCGACGAAAACGACTGGCCCACCGTCGCCCGCTGGGCCGACGCCTGGCTCGCGATCAACCCGCTCGCGCCGACCCCGTGGCGCGCGTTGCTCGACGCCCACGAGCGCACCGGCGAACGCGCCCTCGCCGCGCACGCCGGCGAAACCCTGCTCCGCCTCGACCCTCCCGATTTCGCCTCGCTGCACTTCCGCGTCGCCGAGCAATTGCTCCCCCTCGACCCCGAACGCGCCCGCCGCCACGCGCTTCAAGCCCTCGAAGAAGCCCCCCGCTTCCGCGCGGCCTACGACCTGCTGGCGAGCCTCCCACCCGCGCCCGCGCCATGACCGATCGCTTCAAAAAGGTAGGAGCCTGCTTGCAGGCGATCATCCCCCGCTTCCACGGTAGCGCATCGCCCTCCCTCCGTGGCTCTGCGCGTGAGCGCAGGGACCGTTTGGGTTTCATGGCCGCCGCTTCCCGCCCCGCCCGCGCACTCTTCCTCCTCACGCTCGCCTTCGCCACCTTCGCCGCAGCCTCCACCGCCTCCGCTCAATTCCGCGGCTTCGGCGGTTTCGGTCCGCGCCGCGCTCCGCTCGCCGACCGCGGCGGCGTCCCCGAGTGGCAAATCGATCCCGGCTTCACCGAGGACGTGTTTTCCTTCGCTCGCCTGCGCTACAGCAGTTTCACACGGAGCGGCCGCGGCGGTTGGGGCGGCTGGGGCGGACGCGGTCGCTGGGCCACCGACGCCCCCGAAGCCGACCTCAACCTGCTTTTCCGCCTCCAGCAGATGACGAGCCTGAAGGTGAACCCCAATCCCACCTTCATCGACATCACCGCCGCCGACCTCGCAAACTATCCGTTCGTTTACATGATCGAGCCCGGTGCGCTCGAGTTCTCCGAAGAGGAAGTGGTCGCCCTCCGAAACTATCTCCTCAACGGCGGCTTCCTCATGGTCGACGACTTCTGGGGTGACGACGAATGGGATAACTTCGCTTACGAGATGAAACGCGTCTTCCCCGACCGCGAAGCGGTGGAGCTGCCGATCGAGCATCCGATTTTCCACGCCGTCTTCGACCTGAAGGAAAAACCGCAGATGCCGAGCATTCACCACTTCCTCGGCTCCGGTCTCACCTACGAACGCGAGGGGACCGAGGAGGTTCACTACCGCGCGTTCTTCGACGACAAGGGCCGCATGATGGCGATCGCCTGTCACAACACCGACCTCGGCGACGGCTGGGAACGCGAGGGCGAAGACCCCACCTACTTCGAGCGCTTCTCCGAGAAAATGGCCTACCCGATGGCGATCAACATCCTCTTCTACGCCATGACCCACTGACCCGAGAAAATCTTCAACCACCGATAAACACCGATTCACACGGATAGAATCCCGACCCACCTCTACCCCGTGGCTCGCTGCGTGAGCAGCGGGATCAGTGAGGCCATTTGAAACAAGCTGAATCAACCGCGCCCCCTCATCCGTGTTCATCTGTGTTCATCCGTGGTTAAAAAATCCCACTCCCGCGATCAAACCAACATGTCCTTCGTCCCCTCACCCGAGCCCGCCACCTCCACGCCCGCCGTCCCGCCGCCGCCCACCGACGAGGCCGTTTACGAGCGCCTCCAATCCGGTCGCGTCCGCCTCGAAGCCGAACTCGCGAAGGTCATCGTCGGCCAGCGAGAGATCGTCGAACAGCTCCTGCTCTCCATGCTCGCCGGCGGCCACTGCCTGCTCACCGGCGCACCCGGCCTCGCGAAAACCCTCCTCGTCAAATCCCTCGCTCGCGTTTTCCACATCCAGTTTCAACGCATCCAGTTCACGCCCGACCTGATGCCCGCCGACATCACCGGCACCGAAATCCTCACCGATTCCCCCGAGGGCCGCCGCCTCACCTTCGTCCGCGGACCCATCTTCGCGAACCTCATCCTCGCCGACGAAATCAACCGCACGCCCCCAAAAACCCAGGCCGCTCTCCTCGAAGCGATGCAGGAGCACCAGGTCACCGCCGCCGGCATCCGCCACCCGCTCGCCGAACCGTTCTTCGTTCTCGCCACCCAAAATCCGATCGAGATGGAGGGCACCTACCCGCTCCCCGAGGCCCAGCTCGACCGCTTTCTCTTCAACGTCCTCATCGACTACCTCCCCGAGGCCGACGAGGTCGCCGTCGTCCGGCAAACCACCGCGCGCGCCGCCGCGCCCATCGAGTCTGTCTTCTCCGGCGAAGACCTCCTGCTCTTCCAGGCCCTCGTGCGCAACGTCCCCGTCGCCGAACCCGTTATCCGCTACGCCGTCCGCCTCGCCGCCGCCACGCGTCCTGGCCGCACGGATACGCCCGCGTTCGTCAACGACTGGATCAACTGGGGCGCCGGCACCCGGGCCGCGCAGGCCCTCGTCCTCGGCGCCAAAGCCCGCGCGCTCTGGCAGGGCCGCACGCACGCCACCGTCGACGACATCCGTGCGCTCGCTGCACCCGTGCTCCGTCACCGCCTGCTGCTCAACTACCGCGCCGAAGCCGACGGCGTCGGGGTCGAGCAAGTCATCGCCAAACTCCTCGCCTCCCTCCCCGCGTAGCGGCAGGCGTCCCTGCCTGCCTGCTCCCGCCCCGCCATGCCCGCTCGCGCCGCGCCTCACGTTTCGCCCTCCCTCGACCCCGAAGCGCTCTTCGCGATCGACGACCTCGAACTCCGCGCGCGCACCGTGATGGAGGGCGTTCGTGCCGGTCTGCACCGCAGCCCTTTCACCGGCTTCTCCGCCGAATTCACCGAATACCGCCAATACGCGCCGGGCGACGACCTGCGCTACCTCGACTGGCGCGTCCTCGCCCGCACCGATCGGCATTATCTTAAAAAATTCGAGGAGGAGACGAACCTCCGCTGCTTCCTCCTCGTCGACGCCAGCCGTTCCATGAACTTCGGCGCCCGCGGCGTCACCAAGGCCGCCTACGCGCGCACGCTCGTCGCCACGCTCGCGTGGTTTCTGCACCAACAGCGCGACGTCGTCGGCACCGCCCTCTTCGACGAACACGTCCACGACGTCGTCCCCGCCCGCTGGCGCGCCGGCCACCTCCGCCACGTCTTCGCCACGCTCTCCCGCGAACCCGCCGGCCGCGACACCGACCTCGCCTCCGCCCTCCGCGAAACCGCCCGTCTCTGCCGTCGCCGCAGCCTGATCGTCATCGTATCCGATTTTCTGACACCGACCGCCGCCTGGTCCACCGCGCTCGCCGAGCTCACCGCCGCCCGCCACGACGTCCGAGCGCTCCAGATCCTCGACCCCGCCGAACAAACCCTCGAACACGTCGGCCGCCCCGCCCTCTGGGAAGATCTCGAAACCGGCGAAACCCGCTACGTCGATCCGGCGCAAGCTCGCGCGTCTTACCGCCAGCGTTTCGACGCCCACGCCGCCGAACTCCGCACCGCCTTCGATCGCGCCGCCGTCGACCGCCATCTCATTACCACCGACGAACCGCTCGACCGCGCGCTGCTGCGTTTCCTCCTCGCCCGTCCCGCTCGCGCCAAAACCATCTCGCAACGCCGGAGGGTCGCATGAGCGTCCTCGCCCCCTGGTTTCTCGCCGGCTTCGTGCTCATCGCCGGTCCCATCGTCGCCCACCTCATCCGCCGCGCGACGCGCGACCGTCTCCCTTTCAGCGCCCTCCGCTTCCTCGACGCTTCCCCTCCGCGCCTCGACCGCCGCAGCCGCATCCAGAACCCCTGGCTCCTCGCGCTCCGTTGCCTGATCGTCGCCCTCCTCGCTTTCGGCTTCGCGCGTCCGTTTTTCCAAACCGCCACGCCGCCCCTCGCCGCCCCCGCACCCGCCCGCCACGTCGTCGCCGTCCTCGACGATAGTGCGAGCCTCCAACGCGCCGGGCTCCGCGAATCCGCCCACGAAAAAATCGCCGCGCTCGCCTCCATCCTCGGACCCGCCGATCGCTTCGTCCTCCTCTCCGCCGGCGAACGCATCGCCGAACTCCTCCCGCCCGCGCAATGGCTCGCCACGCCGCCGCCCGAGCTAGCGACACTTGTCCGCACCATCCTCGGCACCCACCCGCCCGGCTGGGGCCCCACCCCTCTCGATGCCGCCGCCGAATCCGCCCTCGCCCACTGGGAGGAAATGGCCGAGGCCGATGCCGGCTCGCCCGTCCGCCGCGAACTCGTCCTCGTTTCCGATTTCGCCCGCGGCAGCCGCACCGCCGGCTTCGCCAACCTCGCCTGGCCTTCCAACGTCGAGATCGTCCTCGACCAGGTCCGCGCCGACTCGCATGGCAATGCCAGCCTTCACTGGCTCGGCTGGTCCTCCCCCGACGAACCCGCCACCACCGCCCGCGTCCGTGTTTCCCGCACAATCGACACCGCCGGCCCGCTGCAACTCCACCTCCGCGACGCCCGCACCGGCGCCGCGCTCGGCGAAACCGTATCCGTGGAATTGTTACCCGGCGCCTCCACCGTCGCGCTGGTGCCTCTCCCCGCCAACGCCCCCACCGCCCTCACGCTCGAACTCACCGGCGACGACGAACCCTTCGACAACCGGCTCGCGCTCGTCCGCACCCCGCCGCGCGAGCTCGCCCTCGCTTACCTTGGCGACCACGCGCGCGACGACGCGCAAAACCCGCGCTTCTACGTCGAACGCGCAATCGCCGGCTGGCGCGATCCCGTCGCCCGCCTCACCGATACTCTCCCGCCGCTCGACACCCGCGCGCTCATTCTCGTCACCGCCCCCCTCGACGCCCCCCGCCGCGCCGAACTCCGCG
>JAEYYL010000117.1 GCA_023430825.1 Verrucomicrobiota bacterium
GTGGGGTGAAACGCGGCGGGGGCGCCGCGGCTCCATGAGTCCGGCCGTGCGGTGACGTCGGAGCTGAGGACGCCCGCCCCCGTTTCCGAAACCTCGCTTTGCTCCGGGCGGGAAAACTGATTTACCGGTGGGCATGCCGAAACGCGTTTCGCTTTTTCTCGTGTTCGCCTGCACCGCCGCACTCGCCCCGCTGAACGCGTGGGACGCGGGCGGGCATCGCGTCGTGAATCAACTTGCGCTGGCGGCGTTGCCGGCGGATTTTCCCGACTTCGTGCGCACCGCGGAGGCGGCGGAGCGGATCGCGTTTTTGTCGGGCACGCCGGACCGCTGGCGCAACGTCGATCCGTGGCTGCGGCAGGCGGGCGGGAGCTGGACGGATCATTTTCTCGACATCGAGGAGCTGCCGCTCGCCGGCCTCGATCCGCGCACGGTGTCGTCGTATCGCTATAATTTCGTGCTGGCGTTTGCGGCGGGACGGCGGGCGCACGCGGATCGTTTTCCGCCGATCGATCCGGCGAAGAACACGGATTTCACGCGCGAGTGGCCGGGCTTCGCGCCATGGGCGATCGCGGAGCGCACGGGCCGGCTGCGTTCCGCCTTCGGTTATCTGAAAGCTTACGAGGAAATGGGCGGAACGCCGGAGGAGATCGCCAACGCGAAGGCCGATGCGATCTACGAGATGGGCGTGCTCGGGCACACGGTCGGCGACTGCGCGCAACCGTTGCACACGACGCTGCACTACAACGGCTGGGTCGGCGACAATCCGCACGGTTACACCACGTCGAACAAGATTCACGGCTGGATCGACGGGGCGATCGCGAGGCTGGAGATCGAGGCCTCGGCGCTCGCGGCGCGCGTGCCGGCGATCGAGCCGATCGGCGCCGCGGTGCGCGCCGACGGACGCGATCCGTTGTTCGTTGCGGCGATGGATTTCATCCTGACGCACAACGCGCGCGTGGAACCGCTCTATCGGTTGGAGAAGGCGGGCGATCTCGGCGATCTCAGTGATGCGACGCGGCCGACGTCGGCGGAAGGGCGGGCGTTTATCGAGGGGCAGGCGATCGCGGGCGCGGAGATGCTCGCGCGGTTATGGGTGACGGCGTGGAAAACGGCGCCCGTCGACACGTATCTGCGCACGCAACTCGCGAGACGCGCCGCGGCCGCGCAATGAGGTTCGCGGCGCCGGGCCGAGGAGGAAGAAAGGCGGGGCTGTGCGCGGCCTTGCTGGGGTTCTGGGTGCTGAGCGTGGGCGCGCCGGCAGCGGAGGATCCGGCGTCGCGCGTGGTGTTGCTCGCGAACAGCGAGGACCGCGATTCGGTGCGCGTGGCCGAACACTACGCGGAAAAACGCGGCGTGCCGCGGGAGAATATCGTCGCGTTGCCGATGTCGCGCGCGGAGACGATTTCATGGACGGAGTTCATCGGCACGGTGTGGGAGCCGTTGCTCGCGGAGCTGGTGCGGCGCAATTGGATCGAGGGCATCCCGATGGAGCTGGCCGACGCGCTGGGGCGGAAAAAATACGCCGTGTCGGGGCATCGCATCGCGTATCTGGTGGTGTGCCGCGGCGTGCCGCTGCGGATCATGCACGATCCGCAGCACTACGTGGCAACGCCGCCGTTCACGAACAATGCGCAGTTCCGCACCAACGCGGGTGCGCTCGATGCTGAACTGGCGCTGCTCGCGCGGCCGAATTATGCGATCAACGCGTTCGTTTCGAATCCGCTGTTTCGCGACGAGCGGCCGACCGCACTCGAACGCGGACAGGTGATAAAAGTGTCGCGGCTCGATGGGCCGACGGTGGACGACGCGCTCGGGCTCGTGGACCGTGCGCTGGTGGCGGAAGGCACGGGGTTGCTGGGGCGCGCGTATGTCGACATCGGTGGCGCGCATGCGAACGGTGATCGCTGGCTGGAGGCCGTGGTGCGGTTGGTGGAGGAGTTGGGTTTCGACGCGGACGTGGACCGGGCGCGGAGCACGTTTCCCTCGGCTGCGCGTTTCGATGCGCCGGTGTTGTATTTCGGCTGGTATGCGGGGCGCGTGGGCGGTCCGTTCGCGTTGCCGGGGTTTCAATTTCCGCCGGGCGCCATCGCGCTGCACATTCACAGTTTTTCGGCGCAGTCGCTGCGGACGGCGGACCAGCATTGGGCGGGGCCGTTGGTGGCGCGCGGCGTGACGGCGACGATCGGCAATGTGTTCGAGCCGTATCTCGAACTTACGCACCGGCCGGATTTGTTGCTGCGCGCGCTGGTGCGGGGGGAAACGTGGGGCGACGCGGTGTGTTTCGCGTTGCCGGCGTTGAGCTGGCAGGCGATCGCGATCGGCGATCCGTTGTATCGGCCGTTTGCGGTGACGTTTGAGGCGCAGTGGGAAAACCGCGCGGCGCTGCCGCAGCGGCTCGGCGGCTATGCGACGGTGAGAAAGATGAATGCGCTGGCGGCGGGCGGCGACGAAGCGGCGGCGATTGCGCTGGCGCGGGCAGAGCAGCGGAGGCGTCCGAGTTTCGCGGTGGGTTTCGCGCTCGCGCAGCGGTTGCAGGCGAACGGCGACGAGGCGGGGGCGGCGAATGCGCTGGGCTTCGTGCGGCGGTTATCGGCGTATCGGACGGACGAGTGGGCCCTGGCACGGGAGGCGGCGCAGTTGTTGGAAAGCTGCGGCGAGGCGGCGCAGGCGGTGGCGGTGTATCGAAATCTTTTGGACGCGAAAACGATGCCGCGGGAGTTGCGGCGCGCGTGGTTGCGCGAGGGTGTCGACCGGGCGTCCGCCGTGCGCGACACGGCGCAGGCGAGGGCGTGGGAAGATGAACTGGCGCGGCTCGAGGCCGAGGCGGCGGGGGCGAAGAAGTAGGCTGCGTGGCGTTCCGAAGGAGGGCCTGCTTGCAGGCGAGAGCGATCCCGCTGCTCACGCTGCGAGCCACGTGGAAGCCGAAATCGCCGGCAAGCAGGCTCCTGCCTTCAGAAAAAAGCCCCGCCGGTGAGGGCGGGGCGAATGGGTGAAGCGACGTGCCCGGAGGCGCTGAGCCGCGATCAGACCTTGTCGACGATGCGGTCGGCGAGGCCGTAGGCGATGGCTTCCTCGGCGTTGAGGTAGAAATCGCGGTCGGTGTCCTGGTCGATGCGCTCGATCGGCTGACCCGAGGCGTCGGCGAGGATCTTGTTCAGCTCCTTGCGGAGTTTTTCCATTTCCTTCGCCTGGATGTTGATGTCGGTCGCGGGGCCGACCATGCGGCCGGAGATCAGCGGCTGGTGAATCAACACGCGGGAGTGCGGATAGAGCAGGCGGCGGCCCTTCGGTGCGCCGGAGAGCAGGATCGAACCCATCGAGGCGGCCATGCCGGTGACGACGACGGTGATCGGCGACGTGATGAGTTTCATCGTGTCGTAAACCGCCATGCCGGCGGTGACGGAACCGCCGGGGGAGTTCAGGTAGAAGGTGATCTCTTTGCCGGGATCGATGGCTTCGAGGTAGAGCAGCTTTTCCGTGAGGTCCTTGGCGGTCTCGTCCGTGACGGCGCCCCAGAGGAAAATTTTTCGCTGATCGAGGAATTTCTTCTGGATCAACATCGCCACGGGCGCGCCGCCCTTTTTGGCGAGGTTCGTTTCCTTCTCGTCGTCGTCATCGTCATCATCGTCCGAGCGAGGAAGCGGAGCGGCGAGCTGGGGCTGAAGATTGTCGAAATGCATAGGGTGGCCAACGTTGGGAGGAGGCTGCGGGTTGGCAAGTGCGCAGGGTGGATCGTGAGGGCGGAAGAGCGGAAGACGGAGGACGGAAGGCAGAGGACGGAGGACGCAGGACAGAAGGCAGAGAACGGAGGACGGAGGACCGAGGACGGTGGTGGTCGGTGGTCCGTTGTCGGTGGTCTTCGGAGCGGGCAGGGGCGGAGGCCTGCCGCTACGAGCTAATACCGGACTTTGTCGGTTTTTTCGGCCCAGGCGCGGAAGGTGGTTTGGGCTGCTTCGCGGAGGAGAGGCTCCATTTTCACAGTGCGCTCGGCGGGCGGGAGCGGGATTTGGCCGTAAATGAAATCGTCGTCGAAGCCGATCGCGGCGGCGTCGGCGCGCGTGTTGCCGTAGAAGACCGTCGGGATGCGCGCCCAGTAAATCGCGGCGAGGCACATCGGGCACGGCTCGCAACTGGTGTAGAGTTCGCAGTCGCGAAGTTCGAAGGTGACGAGCGCACGGCAGGCTTCGCGGATGGCGGTCACCTCGGCGTGCGCCGTCGGATCGTTGGTGGAAGTGACGCGGTTGTTGCCGCGAGCGACGATTTCGCCGCGGCGAACGATGACGCAGCCGAACGGGCCGCCGCGATCGGTCCGCATGCCTTCGTCGGCGAGGCGGATCGCCTCCTGCATGAATTTCTCGTCGCTCATGAGTGGCGCGGATTCTGCAAGGCTCGTGCCGGCTGGCGAGCTTGTTGCCACAATCCTGCTGACAGCGGCGAAACCGGCCCTCTTCTTCACTGCCATGTCAGCCGTTGTCGTCGCCTGGCTCGAGATCGTCGGGCCGATGAATCCGCGTTACGCGGCGATCCTCACGCCGGAGGCGTGTGGGTTTGTGGCCGACCTGGTGCGGACCTTCGGCGCGCGGCGGGCGGAGCTGCTGGCGCGGCGGGTCGAGCGGCAGCGGGAGATCGATGCGGGGAAGCTGCCCGATTTTTTGCCGGAAACGGCGCACGTGCGCGGTGGCGACTGGCGGGTGGCGCCGGTGCCGGCGGACCTGATCGACCGTCGCACGGAAATCACGGGACCGGCGGAGCGGAAGATGGCGATCAACGCGCTCAATTCCGGCGCGCAGTGCTGGATGGCGGATCTCGAGGATGCGAATTCGCCAACGTGGGCGAACGTGATCGAAGGACAGATCAATTTGCGCGACGCGGTGAACCGCACGATTGCGTTCACGTCGCCGGAGGGGAAGGCGTATGCGCTGGGCGAAAAGGTCGCGACGATCGTCGCGCGGCCGCGCGGCTGGCACATGGAGGAGAAGCACGTGCTGCTCGACGGAAAGCGCGTGTCGGCGTCGCTGTTCGATTGGGGGCTGTATTTTTTTCACAACGCGAAGGCGCTGATCGCGCGCGGGAGCGGGCCGTATTTTTATCTGCCGAAACTGGAGAGTCATCTCGAGGCGCGGTTGTGGAACGACGTGTTCGTGCACGCGCAGGCGGCGTTGGGGATTCCGCGCGGGACGGTGCGGGCGACGGTCTTGATCGAGACGATCCTTGGCGCGTTCGAGGCGGAGGAGATTTTATACGAGCTGCGCGAGCATGCATCGGGGCTGAACTGCGGGCGCTGGGATTACATGTTCAGCATGGTGAAAAAATTCCGGAATCACCGCGGGTATATGTTTCCCGATCGGACGCTGATCACGATGACGGTGCCGTTCCTGCGGGCGTATTGCCTGCACGTGATCAATGTCTGTCATCGTCACGGCGCGTATGCGATGGGCGGGATGGCGGCGCAGATTCCGATTCGCGACGATCCGGCGGCGAATGCGGCGGCGCTGGCGAAGGTGCGCGCGGACAAATTACGCGAGGCGGCGGACGGATTCGACGGCACGTGGGTGGCGCATCCGGGGCTGGTGGAGACGGCGCTCGAGGCGTTTGCCGAGCACATGCGCGGGCCGAACCAGTTGCACCGTGTGCACGACGTGACGATCGCTGCGGCGGACCTGCTCGCGCCGTTGAGCGGACCGATCACGGAAGCCGGCGTGCGGTGGAACATTCATGTCGGTATCCGTTATTTGGAGGCGTGGCTGGGCGGGTCGGGCGCGGAGCCGATTCACAACCTGATGGAGGATCTGGCGACGTCGGAGATCTCGCGTTCGCAGTTGTGGCAGTGGCTGAAGTTCGGCGCGAAGCTCGACGATGGGCGCGCGATCACGCTGGAACTTTACGAGCGATTGCTGGCGGAGGAGTTGGCGAAAATTCGCGCGGAGTATGGCGCGGCGGTTTACGACGGCGGGCATTTTGCCGCGGCGACGGAACTCTTCATGCGGATGGTGAAGAGCGAGGCGTTCGACGAGTTTTTGTCGCTGCCCGCGTATGAACTTTTGCCGTGACCGCGCCGCAACGGCGCGGAAGCTCCAAGCACCAACCTCCAAGCACCGGTGAAGCTACAATGAACAAAAACCGAATTGGAGGGTTGGAGGTTGAGATTTCATTGGAGTTTGGTGCTTGGAATTTGGAGCTTTGAACGCGGCGCGACGATGACGCTCGCACAACTGAATCAACTCGACCGCGCCGCGTTCACTGACGCGTTGGGGCATTTGTTCGAGCATTCGCCGTGGGTCGCGGAAGGGACGTGGTCAAAGCGGCCGTTTCGCGATGCGGCAGCGTTGCATGCGGCGTTGTGTGCGACGATGAGGGCGGCGTCGGTGGAGCGGCAGCGGGCGTTGATTGGGGCGCATCCCGATCTGGCGGGGCGGCTCGCGCGGGAGAGGAAGCTCACGGCGGAATCGACGCGGGAGCAGGCGAGTGCGGGGTTGGATCGACTGTCGGACGCGGAGATGGCGGAGTTCGAGACATTGAACACCGCATATCGGGAGCGCTTCGGATTTCCGTTCGTGATTTGCGCGCGACTCAATGCGCGCGAAGCGATTTTGGCGGCGATGCGCGCGCGGTTGAAAAACTCGCTCGAAGCGGAGCACGCGGCGGCGCTGACGGAGATCGAGAAAATCGCGCGGTTGCGATTGGACGATTTACTGGCGGGCGCGAAACCAAGTGTCGCAACCGAATCTCCAAGGACCAAGCTCCAAGCTCCAGAGAATCATCAATGAACAAACAGCGAATTGGAGAGTTGGAAGTGGGAGCTTCATTGGAGCTTGGGGCTTGGAGCTTGGAGCTTTCCTAACAATGCCTGCCAAACTCAGCACGCATGTCCTCGATCTCACCACCGGCCGGCCGGCGGTGGGGATGAACGTTCAACTCTGGCGGTTGGGCGAGCGGCCCGAGCGGTTGTGCGCCGTGACCACGAATGGGGACGGACGGACGGACCGGCCGCTGCTCGGGGAGGACGAGATGGCGGCGGGCCCTTACGAACTGCTCTTCGAGGTGAAAGCGTATTACGCGGCGCGGGGGATCGAATGCGGATTTCTCGGCGAGGTGCCGGTGCGTTTCTCGATCGCGGACGCGAAGGCGAGTTATCATGTGCCGCTGCTCGTGACGCCGTGGAGCTACAGCACGTATCGCGGGAGTTGAACGAGATGAAACGCGACGCGATGGCTGCGGTCGAGCGAGAGCTCGCGAGGCGGCTCGAGGAACTCGGCCGGGTGTCGGACGAGAAGGACGGCCTGACGCGGACGTTTCTTTCGCCGGCGATGGGTCGGGCGCATGGGTTGGTCGGGCGGTGGATGCTGGAGGCGGGGCTGGACGTGAGCGTCGATGCGACGGGGAATTTGATTGGGCGGCTGGAAGCGGAGACGCCGCGCGCGCGGACGCTGGTGTTGGGCTCGCATCTCGACACGGTGCGGAATGCGGGACGTTTCGACGGTGCGTTGGGCGTGGTGTTGCCGATTGTGGCGCTGACGGAGTTGCGGCGGCGCGGGGTGCGGTTGCCGTTCGCGGTCGAGGTGGTCGGTTTTGCGGAGGAGGAGGTCGTGCGGTTTCCGTGCGCTTACATCGGCAGCAAGGGTTACGCGGGTCGGCTGCGCGCGAGTGATCTTAAGGTGTGCGACGCGGACGGTGTTTCGCTGCGGGCGGCGCTGGAGACGTTCAACCAGGGGCCGTTTGTGCTGCCGAAGCCGGCGCATGCGCGGGCGGAGTTGATGGGCTACGTGGAGGTGCACATCGAGCAGGGGCCGGTGCTGGAGGCGGAAGGGCTGGCGGTCGGCGTGGTGTCGGCGATCGCGAGCCAGGTGCGCGGGCGGTTGACGTTTCGCGGGAGGGCGGGGCATGCGGGGACGACGCCGATGCGGTTGCGGCGCGATGCGTTGGCGGGGGCGGCGGAGTTTGTTTTGTTCGCGGAGAATTTTGCGCTAGCGCGCGAGCCGTTGGTCGCGACGGTGGGCGTGATCGAAGTGCCGCGGGGCGCGACGAATGTGATTCCCGGCGAAGCCACGGTGTCGCTGGACGTGCGTCATCCGAGCGAGGTGGCGGGAGCGCGGGCGGTGGCGCGTTTGGTGCAGGAGGCGCAGCGGATCGCGCGGCGGCGTGGGTTGAGTTGCGCGTGGGAGGAGACGATGCGGCATGCGGCGACGCGGTGTTCGCGGAGCTTGGGCGCGGGCTTGGAGGCGAGCGTGCGGGCGGTGCAGGGCAGATGCCTTTCGCTCCTGAGTGGCGCGGGGCACGATGCGGTGGTGATGGCTCAGGTGGCTCCGATCGCGATGTTGTTCGTCCGGTGTCGCGAGGGGGTGAGCCATCATCCGGACGAGTTCGCGACGCGGGAGGACATGGGCGTCGCGTTGCGGGTGGTGGAGGATTTTTTGGAGCGGCTGGGCGGGTGAGATTTGAAACCACGAATGGGCACGAACGGACACGAATAGGGCGAGCCGGTTTGGACAGCGTGTTCCTTCTGATTCGTGTTCATTTGTCTCCATTCGTGAATAATTGGAGTGGTCCGCGAGCGGCGGCGGCGGGGCGCCCGCGAATTTTTCGTGTGAAACGGGCGTTTCACCGTTAAGGCTTCTGCCATGTCGGCCATCGACGAAGGCATCGTTCGGGAATACTTCGAGCAGAACGGATTTCTGGTCCGTCAGGCGCGGAAATATCAGGTCGCGGCGCGGCGGAAGCACGCGGAGGAGGAGATCGATCTGGTGGTCTATAATCCGGCGTGGGAGCGCGGCTCGCGGAAGCCGGACTTCTTTCTCTTCTCCAGCGAGCTGCCGTTTGTGCAGAAGGCGATCGTGTCGGTGAAGGGCTGGCACACGGGCGTGTTCACGCCGACGATGTTGAAGAGCAGTCCGGAGATTTTCAGTTTTCTGGAGCAGAATGTGTTGAAGGAAGCGGCGCGGTTTTTTCCGCCGGAGACGGCGGACGAGGAGTCGGGCGGGGCGCCGACGAAGGTGCTGGTGCTGCCGAGCCTGCCGACGGCCGAACCGTTTCGCTCGCAGAGCGTGGAGCTGCTGAAGTCACGCGGGGTGGACGCGATCGTGTCGTTTCGCGCGATGCTGCTGGATCTGGTGGAGAAGATCGAGGTGAACCAGAACTACACGAAGAGCGACACGCTGCAGGTGATGCGCATCCTGAAAAACTACGATCTGCTGAAGGATGCGCAGCTCGATCTGCCGGGGACGCGGGCGAAGCGCGGGTGAGGGGTGATCTTGGGGGGAAGGGAGCCTGCTGGCAGGCGATGAGCTATCCCGCTGCTCACGCAGCGAGCCACCGGAATCGGCTGCGAGCAGGCTTCTACCTTCGAGCCCGCGGGCTGATCTCAGGTTGCGAAGCGCCAGGCGAGGATGCGGGATTTTTTTTGGCCGTGGGCGAGTGCGATCGTGCGCACCTCGGCAGGGCGGGCGCGGCGGAGGGCGCGGTCGATGGCGGGGAGGCTGTCGCGTTTCGAGACGAGTGTGGTGAACCACCGGCACAAGGCAGGCCGCGCGGCGCTTTGGGCGATCATGCGAGAGATGAAACCGACCTCGCCGCCCTCGCACCAGAGTTCGTGCGCTCGGCCGCCGAAGTTGAGCACGGGTGCGGCGGAGCGGGGCCCGCCGAGGTTACGGACTTTGCGGCGGGTGCCGGCCGCGGCTTCCTCCGGCGACGCGTGGAAGGGCGGATTGCACATCGACGCCGCGAAGGTTTCGCCGGGGCGAACGATGGATTGGAAAATGTCGGCGGGCGAAGGTTGAAGACGAAGGTCGATGCGACCGGCGAGCAGGGAGTTGGCGGCGACGAGCTTTTTCGCCCCAGCAAGCGCGGTGGGATCGATGTCGGTGCCGACGAACTGCCAATCGTATTCGCCGACGCCGAGGATCGGGTAGATGCAACTTGCGCCGACGCCGATATCGAGCACGACGACGGCGGGGCCGCGGGGGAGCGGCGCACGGGTTTCGCCGCGGAGGAGGTCGGCGAGGTGATGCACGTAGTCGGCGCGACCGGGCACGGGCGGACAGAGCTGGCCGGGCGGGAGTTCCCACTGCGCCAGATCATAGGCATCGAGCAGGAGCGCGCGATTGAGCTGCGTGACTGCGGCGGGATCGGCGAAGTCGATCGTCGGCGTGCCGACGGGGTTGGGGCGGACGAATGCGGCGAGTTCCGGACAACGGCGGACCAGCCGCGCGAAATCGTAGCCGGCGGTGTATCGATTGCGTGGATGCAGGCCGGGTTTGGTCGCGGGCTTTTGCGGGAGCGGGTTCAACGGTCGCGTTATCGCGAAATGAGCGGCGATTGGCGAGGGCGCGTTGGTAAAGCGAGGGCGGGCCTTTTAGGGGATTCCCGCTGGAACCTCGCGAGACCGACGGGTTCTTTTCGTCGCATGAAGCAAACACCGAAAACCCCTGCGGAAACGACTTCGAACACGGAAAAAGATCCGGCGGAATGGACGACGGGCAACGAGCCGATGACCGGTGCGCAGAAGTCGTATTTGAAAACGCTCAGCGACGAGGCCAAGGAGCCGTTCGACGACACGCTGACGAAAGCGGAGGCGTCGAGACGGATCGACGAGCTGCAGCAGAAGACCGGGCGCGGCGTGGACAAACCGCGCGGATCCTGAAGCGCGAACACGTGCCGGGATCGGAGGCGCTGGGTGGACGCCCGCTCCTCACGGGCTTTTGTCCGTCATGCCTTATTCACGTCAACGCCCGCGGATTCCCCCGACGGGGCGCGTCACGATTCGTCTCACGCCAGCGCAGCGTGACGTGCTGACGGCGCAGGCGAATCTGCCGCAGAGGCTCGGCCACGCGCTGCACCGGGCGCCGGTGCGCCGGGGCGAGTTGAGCTTGCGTGTCACGCGCTCGGAACTGGATGCGATCATTGTCGCGGCGGCAGGTGCGGCGGTGCCGGATCGCGCGGCCGAGCGCGCGCTGGCGACGTTTTTGCGTTATCTGGAATCGATGGAGGATCGTTTCGGCGAGGTGGAGGAGGAAGACGACGGGCGCGGTGCTGGAAACGAAACAGAAAGCTGAGCGGGCGGCGATCGACGCGAGGAAAAGGCGGGGCGGAGACCCGCCCTACGGGGTTGCGTCACGGAGCCTGCGCCGTGGCGGTGCGGGCGATCTCGACGTCGCGGGCGACGTCGTCGCGGATGAGCGCCCAGTGGAAGCGGTTGTCGTCGTTTGCGACGAAGAAGTTGTGATTGTAGTGCGTCAGCGGCATGTCGCGGTAGATCGGGCGCGTGATCGCGACGACCTGGTCCCAGTGGCCGACCGCGCGGCCGAGGTGGTCGATCGCGGCCTGCTGGAGCGTGGCGTCACCGGAAAGTCGATACCGATGGAGCGCGATGGCGCCGCGGAGTTTTTCCGCGAGGTGAAGACCGAGGTGGGCCCAGGTTTTCACGTCGGCGACTTCATACATGAGCGAGGCGTTGCCGGACACGTCGATGGACTCGACGAGGCGCAGGGCTTCGCGGTTGTCGCGTTCGAGCAGGTCGGCCAGCGCGGTCGGCGTGACGCGGTCGGCGGCGAAGGAGCCGCCGGCGCGGAGGGTTTCGACGTAGTCGGCGACGGAGACGTAGGCAGGGTCCATGGTCGGATGGTCGATGAGCTGGTCGACGGAGATGTAGCGGGTGTAGTCGCCCTGGAGTGCGAGGAAGCCCTCGCTGTAGAGCGTGAAATCCCATTTCGAATCGTAGAGTGAGGCCAGCCGGAGCTGGGTCGCGGAGGCGAGCGTGTAGGCATGGAGGAGGTTGTCGCCTTTGGCGCCGAAGCGGCGGTTGAACTCGGCCTGGAAAACGGCGTCGGGCGTCGCGGGGTCGTAGAGCAGTCGGCCCCAGAGTTTGTAGAACAACCACTGACGCTCGAAGGCCCATTTCCAGGCGACGGGGTCTTTCACGGCGGTGAAATAGTCCAGCGCGGGGATGTAGGTTTCGGAGCCGATGAAGTAGCCGCCGACGTAGTCCTGCGCGGCGTTGAGCGCGAGGTGTTGGCGGATGAAATCGGGGACGCCCCAACGCAGCGCGAAGAAGTCCTCGTTGCGTGCCATCCAGGTGACTTTGTAGTTCGTCGGGGCGGGTTTGAAATAGGTGTCGCCGAGTTTGCCGCCGTGAACTTTCACGAGCTTCGGGGTGGAGTGAGCGTGGGACCAGTTGAACTTCATCTCGACCCAGATCGGGCCGGCGAAGCGGTTGCCGAGTTTCTCCATCGCGGCGCGCGTGACCTGCTCGACGTCGCCGCTGACGCCGGGCGCGGACGAGAGCCCGGAGGAGAACGGCACGCGGTGAATGAGTTTCACGGGACGCGTCTGATTGGCTTCGAGCGCCCCGGCGACGATGACGTCGTCCATCCAGCGCTGGCGGTCGAGGGGCGTCATGCCGGCCATGCCCTCGCCGTGCGAGAGGCCGATGCCGTCGAGGTCGGGGTATTCGTTCAGCATCTGCGTGACGCTTTCGCGGATGTAGCGGCGGACGATTTCGGAGGTGTCGCCGGGCACGTAGTAGTGCGGATAGAAATTCGTCTTCGCGACGCCGTGGGCTTCGGCGAACTCTCGGCTGACGAAGATGCTCCAGTGAACAATGTAGGTGTCGAGCGCGCGCTCCTTCGCCAGGCGGAAGATCTCGCGATAGAGGTGCTGCCATTCCGCCTGCTCCTTCTCGGACCACGGGCTGGCTTCGGGAAAATTTTTTGGCCGCACCATGTAGGTGAACGGATGCATGTTCCAAAGGCTCACGACGTTGAAGCGGTTCTCGACCATCATGTCCAAAAACGCCTCCCAATACTTGAGGTCGCGCGCGGTGGGGATGTGCTGATCGAGCGCGGAGCTGGGGCGGTAGGTGTCCCAGGGCAGATTGTATTTGATGCCGCGGAATTCGAGGTGCGGTTTGCCCTCGGCGGGTTTCACGTCGGCGAGCGGTGTGCCGTTGCGCAACGTTTCGGCGAGCGCGAGCGTGCCGTAGATGAGGCCGCGCAGGTCGCCGCCGGCGACGGTGAGGACCTTGTCTTCGCGGACCAGGGCGAAGGCCTCGGGGGCGAGGCGGTGGGCGTTGACGGTGAGGTTGACGAGGGTGTCGTATCCAGCGCGCTGGGACAGCACCTCGTGTTGCTGGGCGGCGAGGGCCGCGCCGAGTTTGCGCGCGGCGTAGGCGGCCTGCGGCACGCTGGGGTCGTGGAGCACGTAAACGCGTTCGGCGCGGGCGGCGATCGCGAGCAGCACGCTGGCGAGCAGGGGCAGGAGCAGGGGCTTCATCGCGAAAAGCAGAGCAGACGAGCGGGCGAGCACAACGATTGAAACCGCGATGCGGTCCGCGGCCTGCCCAGGGAGCGTGAGATGCGGCGGACGCGCCGTCTCGCTCGATCACTTGGCGAGGGCAAAGGTGGGGGTAGCGGTGGCGAATTTCGCGGGCGAGCGGAACGGGGCGATTGGCGCCAGTTCGTAGCGATGCACGCGGGGACGATTGAGTTCGCCGAGCCGTCCGAGACGGGCGGTGAGGACGGCGCGATCGACGTCGATCGTCAGCCGCCGGGAGCGATAGTGATCGAAGAGCGCGCGATGGTAAGGGCGGTCCTGGGGAGGCAGCGCAGCGAGATGCGCGGCAATGTGTGCCTGGACGGCGGTGTCGGATTCGGGATTCACCCGCGCTTCCAACAGCGCGGCGTGCGCCTGGGCGTAGCGGCGAACCTGAACCTCGAGCAGGCGACATTGCTCGATTGCGGCGAGAAGTTCCTGGGCCTGTCGCATCTGCGGCGTGTGTTCGAGCAGCGCGAGGTTGATGCCGGCGCGAAGTTCGTCGGCGGAGAAATCGGCGATGAACTCGTCGTCGATGTGCAAGCGGTAGCGGGCATCGCCGGGGAAATGCACGGCGAGCATCTGGCGACTCAAGTCCGCGCCAATCGGCAGCCAGGCGTCGGCGGCGCGCGCTTCGTCGTCGATGGGAAAAGGCAGTGCGGCCTCCTCGACGTCGAAAGCCAGACGGTCGGGCGTGGCGTCGACGTGGAGGATGCGGCCGTTGAGCGCGCGGACGACGGCGCCGGTGGCACCGTCGAGGACGAAGTCGGAGACGAGCGTCGGGACGCGCTGGGCTTTCAGGAAATGGTAGGCGACGAGCAGGTGGCCGGGCGCGCCGGGATGGATGCGGTCCTCGCCGACGATCGAGAACTGCGGCTCGACTGCCTGAAACTCCTCGTTGAGATCCGTCATCGGACGATGCAGTTCGACGAGGCTGCCGTCGTATTTGCGCGCGAGGCGCCGCACGCTCGCGCTGCCGTCCGCGAGCGCGGCGTTGACGCCGGCGTGATTGGCGGAGGCGAAGTCGGCGCCTTCATCGTAGGGTGTCGGCGTTACGAAGATCAGGCGGGGGTTGGAATGCACGGCGAGCTGGCGGGCGAGGATTTCCAGGTTCCAGCGGTAGGCGGCGAGCGCCTCGGACCGGGCGTCGGCGAGATCGGGTTGCGCGGCGCCGGGTGCGTAGAGGCCGCGCTGCACGTCGTTCATGCCGAAGAGAAGCGCAACGGCGGTCGGGTGGTGCGGGAAGACGTCCCAGGCAAGCCGTCGCCGGGCGCGGGCGGCGGTGTCGCCGGCGATGCCTGCATTGATAAACTGGATACGGCGGTCGGGGAAACGCGTGAGATAGAACGCGCGGAGGTAGGAGAGATAGCGGCCGTTCTGGGTGATGCTGTCGCCGAGGAACACGACGGTGTCGCCGTCCGCGAAAGGGGCGGGGGCGGCGGGTTCGCGGAGCGGGAGCAAGCCTTCGCGGTCCAGCCAGATGGTCGTGGCGACCGCGAGCAGCAGGGCGGCGGCGATGAGGGCGAGGCGCGGTGAGGAGGAAAGGTTGAAGCGGCGGGGAAGCGGCATCGTGAAGCGGCGGAGCCATCGACCGCGGATTTGGCCGGAGGTGCGGCGGGGGATAGGGGAACGCCGACGTCCTCGTCGGCTGTTCGATCCGTGCCGGCGGGGACGCCGGCGCTCCCAGGGGAGGCTCTCACGGGCTCGACCACGGCGCAGGGCGCTGTCGAGCTTCTCAAATGGACAGGGGCGCAGTGGAGACGCGCGCGTGGGCCGGCCAAAAAAAAGGGCGGGTCGAAGACCCGCCCGGCCACTTGGTCAGTTCTCGGTCTTGCCCGGCGGGACCTTCAACTCGAGGGTCGCGAAGCCTTCGGCGTCGAGGGTGATGCGGTCTTCGACCGCGAGTGCGTCAATCGCCCAGACCTCGTTTGCTGCGAGAGTCTGTGGAGGCAGCTCGATGGTCTTGGCGCTGCCATGCGAGATCACGCTCCAACGGACGACCGCGTGAAGCGTCAGCGACGCGGACGACGTGTTTCTCACCTTCAAGATATAGGGCCCGCCTTTTTCGGAGGGGGGGCCTTTCTCGAAGGAGACGGCGACGGGAAGCGCGGGCGCGGGTTTGTCGGCGAGGCGCTCGAGGCCCGCGGGACGGGCTGCCGAAAGCGAAGCAGCGGTGCCGAACGCCAAGGCGAGCGTCGCAACGGCGGAGAGCGTGCGGAGGAGGCTGGGGAGGTTTTTCATGGGGCTGGAGGTCGACGATCGGACGCTAACGGTGAAATCAGGACGCGAGCAAGCGGCTAAAAGAATGCGTTGGAGAAAGCGAGGCGTCCTCGCTGCGCCGCGGCTCACCGGGACGGTTCGCCCCACCTCACGGACTGGAGCGGTGGAGACGTTACCGGGGAGGGCGTGTGTCGCGGCGGTGCGGGGCGGAGAGGTCGAGGACTGGGCCGAGCGGCACGATTTGCGTCGGGTTAATCTCGGTGTGCGTGATGTAGTAGTGGCGCTTGATGTGATCGAAGTTCACGAGGTCGCGCACGCCGGGCTGTTGGTAGAGATCCTGAAGATAACCTTGGAGGTTGGGATAATCGACGATGCGGCGGAGGTTGCACTTGAAATGGCCGTGATACACGGCGTCGAAACGGACGAGCGTGTTGAAGAGCCGCCAGTCGGTTTCGACGATGCGATTGCCGAAGAGGTAGCGGGACGCGGCGAGGCGCGCTTCGAGTTCGTCGAGGGCGGCGAAGAGGGTGCCGCAGGCGCGTTCGTAGGCGGGCTGGCGCGTGGCGAAACCGGCGCGGTAAACGCCGTTGTTGATGCGTTCGTAGATGAACGTGGAAAGCTCCTCCTGTTCGCGGCGCAGGTCGGCCGGAAAAAGATCGAGGCCGGTGCGGGCGTGGGCGCGAAAAGCGTCGTTCAGCATCCGGCAGATGTCGTCCTCGGAGTTGTTCAGAATTTTGCGGGAAACGGTGTCCCAGAGCACCGGCACGGTGTAGCGCCCGCGAAAGTCCGGCGCGGTGGCGCGATAGGCTTCGGAGAGAAACGCGAAGCCCTTGACGGGATCGCGGCTGAAGCCGGGACCGTCGCGGAAGGCCCAGCCGCGCTCGTCGCGCACGGGGTCAACGACGGTGAGGCCGATGACGGCGTCGAGGCCGAGCAGGTGGCGCACGATGGCGACGCGGGTGGCCCAGGGGCAGGCGAGCGAGACGTAGAGGTGATAGCGGCCGGGCGTCGGCGGGTAGGGTGTGGAGCCGTCGGCGGAGATCCAGTCGCGAAACGCGTCGTCCTGGCGTTGGAAATCGCCGTCGACCTGCTCGGCGGAGAACTGGGCGCGGGGTTCGATGCTCATGGAGGAGGGGTGCGACAAAAGGAGAATTTCTCAACTTTCGCCGCAGACGGGTGGCGACCGGGAGACGGCGCCCTGACTGTCCGGCCCGGGAAATGCGCTTTGCGCGGGTGGGGGGCGAATTCGGGCGTTGAGGCCGGCGGGGAATCCAACCTGAGTGGGGGTGGAGTCGAGTCGAGAGATCTACCCTTATCTGACATGATTTGTTACGTTCCTGCCGAAACGGCGCACGCCGAGACCCGGGCGGCGCTGACGCCGGCGACGACGGAAACGCTGGTGCGACAGGGGCTCGCGGTGCAGGTGCAGCGCGGTCTCGGGCGCGCAAGCCTGTATTTGGACGAGCACTACGCGAAGGCGGGGGCGGTGCTGGTCGACGACGGCGCGGGGGCGCTGGCGGCGGCAGACGTCGTGCTGCGGGTGCGCAAGCCGGCCGCAGAGGAGGTGCGGGCGATGAAGCGCGGCGCGCTGCACCTGAGTTTTCTCGATCCGTTCAACGAGGCGGGATTGCTGGCGGAGTTCGCGAAGGCGGGGGTGAGCGCGGTGAGCCTGGAGATGATTCCGCGCACGACGCTGGCGCAGAAAATGGACGCGCTCAGTTCGCAGGCGAGTCTGGCGGGTTACGCGGCGGTGATCGAGGCGGCGCGGGCGCTGCCGATGGCGTTGCCGATGATGATGACGCCGGCGGGCACGATCATGCCGGCGCGAGTCTTCGTGATCGGCGCGGGCGTCGCGGGGTTGCAGGCGATCGCGACGGCGAAGCGGCTCGGCGCGCGGGTGGAGGCATTCGACACGCGGCCGGCGGTGGAGGAGCAGGTGCGTTCGCTCGGGGCGAAGTTCGTGAAGATCGACCTCGGCGCGACCGGACAGACGGCGGGCGGTTATGCGCAGGCGCTGACGCCGGAGCAGATCGAGCGGCAGCAGGCGGGGATGGCGAAGCTTTGTGCTCAGTCGGACATCGTGATCACGACGGCGCGCGTGTTTGGCCGGCGTGCGCCGCGGTTGATCACGGCGGCGATGCTGGCGGGGATGAAGCCCGGCAGCGTGGTCGTCGATCTGGCGATCGACAGTGGCGGGAACGTCGAGGGTTCGCAGGCGGGCGAGAACGTGGTGACGCCGAACGGCGTGATCCTGCTCGGGCATACGTGTTTCGAGGCGACGGTGGCGCATCACGCCACGCAGGTGCTGGCCGCGAATTTCGCGGCGTGGCTGACGCATTTCTGGGACGAGAAAGCGCGCGCGTGGCGGTTCGAGCCGGCCGATGAGATCTTGCGCGGGTGTCTGATCACGCACGGAGGGAAGATCGTGCATCCGCAATTCGCCGCCGGATGAACGCGGAGGCCGCCATGAACTCTTTCGCCCTGCAGCATTCTACAGTTGGGCGGGTTTTTGACCCGCTCTGTGGCGCAACCGGCGGTCGAGGGCGGGTCGAAGACCTGCCCTACCTTTGGAGGTGGGCCGCGACTGCGCGCGGCCGTCTCTAGTGGAGGAAGCCCGCCCCCCGACATCGATTTTTTCCGCCGCCAACATCAAACGCTCCCTCACTTTCCCACCCATGGATCTTATCCTGCTGTTTTTCATCTTCACGCTCGCCGGGTTCCTCGGCTTCGAGCTCATCGCCAAGGTGCCGTCTCAGCTGCACACGCCACTGATGTCGGGCTCGAATGCGATTTCGGGCATCACGATCGTCGGCGCCATCGTCGCGGCGGGAGCGGACGACGGTTCGTGGGTGACGACGGTGCTCGGCACGGCGGCGGTGACGCTCGCGATGATCAACGTGGTGGGCGGCTATTTCGTGACCGACCGGATGCTGGGGATGTTCAAGAAGCGCGGGCCGGCCGCGTCGAAGCCGGAGGAGCGCGCGCCATGAGCAGCGAAATCGTCGTCAACGCGGCCTATATCGTCGCGTCGATTTTGTTCATTGTCGGGCTGAAGATGCTCGGCCGGCAGGCGACGGCGCGGCGGGGCAATCTATTGTCGGGCGTGGGCATGCTGCTGGCGATCGTGGTGACGCTGCTCGATCGGAGCGTGATTCATTATACGTGGATCGTGGTGGGCCTGGCGGCGGGCACGGCGATCGGGCTGGCGTGTGCGCGGCTGGTGAAGATGACGGCGATGCCGGAGATGGTGGCGTTGTTGAACGGGTTCGGTGGGCTGGCGTCGTTGCTGGTGGGCGCGGCGGAATTTTTGCGAATTCGCAGCGGGGAGGTGACGCCGGCGGATGCGACGTTCACGGCGGCGGTGATTTTCCTGACGATCCTGATCGGCGGGGTGACGTTCACGGGGTCGGTTTATGCGTTCTGCAAGCTGGCGGAGTGGCTCGGGGGGCGGCCGGTGCTGTTTCGCGGACAGCATCTGGTGAACGGCGTGCTGGTTGTCGCGGCGCTGGCGGGCGGCGTGGTGTTTGTGGCCAGCGGCGATGCCGCGGCGACACTGGCGGCGTTCGGTGTATTCACTTTGGTGGGACTGGCGCTGGGCTGGACGCTGGTGATGCCGATCGGCGGCGGGGACATGCCGGTGGTGATCTCGATGTTGAACAGCCTGTCGGGCGTGGCGGCGTGCGCGGCCGGGTTCGTGATTCACAACAACGTGCTGGTGGTGGCGGGCTGCCTGGTGGGCACGAGCGGGGTGATCCTGACGATCATCATGTGCAAGGCGATGAACCGCTCGCTGGCGAACGTGTTGTTTTCGGGTTTCGGCGCGGCGCCGGCGGCCGGCGCGGGCGGGGCCGCGGCGGGCGCGGTGCAGGGCGAGTTGAAGCCGATCTCGGCCGAGGATGCGTTCGCGGTGCTGGAGGCGGCGAACCAGGTCGTAATTATCCCCGGATACGGCATGGCGGTGTCCCAGGCGCAGCACGTGGTGCACGAGCTCGCGGACCTGCTGGGGCGCAACGGCGCGGAGGTGCGTTTCGCGATCCATCCGGTGGCAGGCCGCATGCCCGGGCACATGAACGTGCTGCTGGCGGAGGCGAACGTGCCTTACGAACAACTCGTCGAGATGGACAAGATCAACCCGCTGATGCCGACGATGGATGTGGCGATCGTGGTGGGAGCGAACGACGTGGTGAATCCGGCCGCGGCGCGGGACCAGAGTTCGCCGATCTACGGGATGCCGATCATCAATGCGCACGAGGCGCGCACGGTGATTTGCCTGAAACGCGGCAAGGGCGCGGGATTTTCGGGATTGGAGAACCAGCTCTTTTTGCTGCCGAACACGCGCATGCTTTACGGCGATGCGAAGGCCTCGCTTCAAGGCGTGGTGTCGGAGCTGAAGAGTTTGATGTCGGCGTAGCGGAGGGCGGAGGTCGGAGGGCGGCGGCCTGCCGTTCGCTTTGGGGTGAGCGGACTACTCTGCGAACGGATTGGGGCGATAGGGGCGCTCACGGTAATCGAAATAGTCGAAATCCGCGGGGCGGGCGGCGCCGGACATGTCCTGGCACGCGACTCCGACGAACGTTCCGGTGAAATTCGGCAGGCCGGGCGCGCTCGCCTCGTCGGAGAGGATGCTGGCGTCGAATTGTTGCGGGAGCCATTGCCAGTCGCCGTTGTCTCCAGCGATCCGATACGCGAAGTGGAGGCGCTCGTAGTCGACCTCGACGCGCAACTGCACGGCTTTCCCGGATGGGAGCGGGATGGGCGGCGTGAAGGCGTCGGCCTGCGGGCTGTCGGGGAGCGCGGACATCACCCGCAGGTGTTTCCCGTGCGTTTCGTCGTGGGAAACGTAGAGGTAGTGAAACTTGAAACTGTTGTAGTAGCAGACGAGGCCGGCGAGTTGCTGGAAGTGTTCGGGTTCGAAGTCGACGACGGTTTCGGCGCGGTAGCAGTGGGCCTGCTGACGGCGGGCGATGAGCGATTGCTTGAAGAGGCTGCCGATCGTCTCGCGGCCGAAGAGGCGCAGGTGGCCGGGGCGGGCGGTGAGGCTGAAGAGTTCGTCGGGCCAGGGCGTGCGCAGCCATTGGAAATCGATGGGAAGCACGGGCGAATCGAAGGCGGCGCGCGCGGGCGCGGCGGGCCACGGCTGCGGCGCGAGCGCGGCGGGCGCGGGCGTATCCAGGGTGGGGATACCCTGGCCGTCGAGCGTGCGCAGCCAGCCATCGGCGCCCCAGGTCATCTGCTGAATCGCGGTCTCGCGGCCGAGCGTGCAGCGTCCGCGGTTGGGCAGCGGGCGGCCGCAGAGGTAGGCGAGGTAGGTCTCGCCGGTTTTCGTTTCGACGAAATCGGCGTGGCCGGCGCGCTGGAGCGGCGCGTCGGGGCGGTGGCGCGCGCTCATGATGTAGGTGTCGGGATGGAGTTCGTAGGGGCCGGCGAGCGATTTCGCGCGTGCCATCGTCACGGCGTGGTTCCAGGCGGTGCCGCCCTCGGCGACGATGAGGTAGTAATAGCCGCCGCGTTTGTAGAGGTGCGGCGCCTCGGTGAGGCCGAGCGGGGTGCCCTTGAAAATGTTGGTGCGCGGGCCGACGAGCCGGCGTTCCGCGACGGAGTATTCCTGGAGGACGATGCCGGCGAAGCGGTTGTGGCCGGGGCGATGGTCCCAGAGCTGGTTGACGAGGTATTTGCGGCCGTCGTCGTCGTGAAACAACGAAGGATCGAAGCCGCTGCTGTTGAGATAGACCGGGTCGGACCAGTCGCCGTCGATCGTCGGGCAGGTGACGAGGTAGTTGTGAAAATCGCGGAGCGAGGCGCCGGAGGCGCCGCCGACGCTGGTGCGGCCGTAGCGTTTCACGTCGGTGTAGATGAGCCAGAAAAGGCCGTCGGCGTGGGTGAGGCACGGGGCCCAGATGCCGCAGGAGTCGGGATCGCCGAGCATGTTGAGCTGGCTCGGGCGGTTGAGCGGGCGCGTGAGGAGGCGCCAGTGCACGAGGTCGCGCGAGTGATAAATCTGCACGCCCGGAAACCATTCGAAGGTGGACGTGGCGATGTAGTAATCGTCGCCGACGCGCAGGATCGAAGGGTCGGGGTTGAAGCCGGGCAGGATGGGATTGCGGATGACGGGCGGTTGGGCGGGCATGAGAAAGAGTGGCGAAACGGAAGGCGGGGTGCGTTGGCGTGAAGCCGGGGTGGGAAGGG
>JAEYYL010000123.1 GCA_023430825.1 Verrucomicrobiota bacterium
CCACGACGCTGCTGGAGTCGGGCATTCAAACGCTTCCGGGCTGGGTGTCCGCGGCGTCGGCGGCGACGGCGGACAAGGTGCAACTGCTCGATGCGGGCATTTGGAAATCGTATTATTACGACGGCGCGCATTGGCGGCAGATCGCCATCGGCTTTCCGATCAAGGACACCGCGGTCATCCCTGCGGGCGCGGGTGTCATGATCAACCGTTTGGGGAGCGCCGGGGGCGCTCAGCCCATCGACCAAGATCCACCGTATTCCCTCTGATCCGTTTTCCTTTTTTATCTGCCGTGAAACTCGCTTCCTTTTTTTTCCTCGGTGCTCTCGCGTGCCACGCGTTGTCGGCCAATAGCGTTGTCACCCGGTTCGGGACCGACACGGGCTTGGTCGATTTGGCGGCGAATCCGAATTTCACCGTCGGGGCTGCGAGCAGCCGGCTCATCTCGGTGGACAACGATTCTCCGGTTTTGGCGGAGTTTCCTGCGATCGACATTCGCGAGAAGACCGACGCGCTGGTGCTGACGGGGACGCTATGGGAATCGAATCCGGCGACGGATTTCACGATTTCGCTCCACGATGCGAATTCCCGTCACGTCACCTATGCGGGAAACTGGAGCGCGTTTCCGGTCGGCGCGGAAACGGCGGTGACGCTATTCCTGACCGAGACGCCGCCCGCTGATTTCGACGCGGCCCAGGTGCGGTATGTGACGATCTCGTTCGGCGGCGCGGGAGCCGGGTTGAATTTCACCTTCAATGAACTTTCGGTCGCGGGGATCGATGTCACGACGCCGTCGGAAGTGCCTGCGACCGCGCCGGGCGGCAGCGTCGAACTCACGGTGCCTCACCGGAGTCCGAACGCGAATTATCAGTGGCAGCGCAACGGCAGCGTCCTGTTGAACGCGAACGGTTCGTCGCTGACGCTCGACAATCTGCAGCCGACGTTTGCCGGCTTATACACTTACACGGCGACGGCGTCGGGTGGGGCTGGCGGGACGAGCGACCCGGTGATCGTCGGATTGAGTGCGAACGAAAAGGTCGTGGGTGCGGGCGCGGAAGTCGCGGCGGACATCCTTCATCCGAATGGCAACATCTACGATCAGGTGCTGTTGAACGGCGCGGCGGCGGCGATCACGGCGAACCCGTCGCAGGTCACGCGCGTTTCGTTCGTGGATTTTTCCGGCGACATCGTGCAGGTCGAGTTCACCGGCGCGGGCACGCTTTCGCTCGTGTTGGATGGCGCGTCGACGCCGAAGCCGGCGGCCAATTACAACCAGCCCGGGGTCGCTTATGTGGTCGGACATGCGGGGTTGGTCATCGCGGGCGCCGATGAGACGAGCAACGTGACGGTGTTCAGCGTGGGCCGGCGCACGGCGATCGACCAAACCCTGTTCAAGGAAGAGGTGGCTTACGACGGCGTGGCGAATCTGTCGTTCATCGCGATTCAGAGTGTGAACGGAAAGTTCGGCGGCATCCGCACGGGCAACGTGCACTATTATGCGTATCGCGGTTTCACCGGCATTTATGCGCCGGGCGTGGAATTTGTCGGCCCGGTGAATGTGGGCGATATCACGGCATTTGAATCCGCCACGCCGTTGCTGGTGGTGGGTGCGGCGGAGGCCGTGCGGATCGCCGGGGGCAACATGGCGCAGGACAACGGCGTTGCGGTGAAGGCGAGCGGGATCGGGGAGATCCAGTTTGTCGATGGTGAGACCTCGCACGGTGACCGGTTGCCGGCGCAGGCGAACGCTGCGGTTTATGTCGACGACGGGGTGGATGTCACCGACTCGATCGTGGTGAATCCGTAGGCGCCGTCTCGGCGAGGCCAGGGTGAGATGCGAACGCGGCGTCCCGAAGGCGGGAAGGCATGCGTTCGCTCAGCCGCGATCGCGAACATTCAGTGGCCCGCGAATCACGCCGATGACCGCGAATACGAATGTGGAAGATGATTCTTCACAGGCAGTGACCTTGGCCTTGAAGGTGGAGAATCGCGCCCATTCGCGCCATTCGCAGGAGGGCTTCCGCATGGTTTCGGCTCGGCGAAGGGGAAAACAAAAACGCCGCGACGAGTCGTCGCGGCGCGGAGTGGGGCCGGGTGATCCGGTCCTGATGTTGGCAGAAATCAGGCGGGGACGATCGTGATGCTCTCGATCTCGATGCGATCGATCGGCGTGCTTTTCTCGCCGCCGCCGCCGCCCTGGGTGGGGACGGTTGCGATGCGCTCGAGGACGTCGTCGCCCTTGATCAGTTCGCCGAACGCGGTGTATTGCCGGTCGAGGAATTTGGCGTCGCCGTGGCAGATGAAGAACTGGCTGCCGGCGGAATCAGGGTGGGCGGAGCGGGCCATGGAGATGACGCCGCGGGTGTGCGACTTGGCGTTGAACTCGGCCTTGATCTTGTAGCCGGGGCCGCCGGTGCCGGGCATGCCGGACTCGCCTTTGCGGGTGTTGGGACAGCCGCCTTGGATCATGAAGCCCTTGATGATGCGGTGAAAGGCGGTGCCGTCGTAGAACTTCTCGTTGGCGAGCTTCTTGAAATTTTCGACGGTCTTCGGCGCGACGTCGGGCCAGAAGGCCAGGGTCATTTCGCCGTAGTTCGTCTTGATGAGGGCGTTTTCTTTCGCGGGTGCAGTGGTGCTCATGAGTCGCGCAAAGAAGGCCGCCGCGCGCGCGTGCGCAAGCTGCAAAAGAGAACGGAAGACGAACGCCGCGCGCGCGGAAGCTCCAAGCGCCAAGCTCCAAGCACCAGGGAAACTCCAAACCTCAAGGGCCAGAGGCGGAATGGCAGAGCGCGCAGTCCGCAAGCCTCGGCCCTGGTTTAGTCGATTGCAGGTTGGAAATTGAAAATTCTCTGGAGCTTGGTGCTTGGAGCTTGGAGCTTTCTCCCATGCGTCTGCGCAAACTCACTGTCCGGCATTTTCGCAACGTGGGGTTTGCTGCGCTGGAGTTGAGTGGACGGCAGCAGTTTCTCGTCGGGGCGAACGGGCAGGGGAAAACGAATCTGCTCGAAGCGGCCGGCTTTCTGACGGCGCTGCGGTCGTTTCGCACGACGGACAACAAGCTGCTCGTCGGTCACGGCGAACAGGTCGCGGTGATTGCGGCCGAGATCGAACACGAGCGGCTGGGCGAATCCAAGGTGACGATCAAGGTGCGCCGCGACGGCAAGGAGCTGTGGTGCGATCACACGCGCATCACGAAACTCGGCGAGTATCTCGGGCGTTTTCCGACGGTCGTGTTTTCGTCGCAGGACATGTTGCTGGTCCGCGGCGCGCCGGCGCTGCGGCGGCGGTGGCTCGACCTGACGCTGGCGTCGATGGACGCAGGGTATTTCGCGGCGTTGCAGGCGTATTCGAAGGCGCTCGCGGAGCGGAATGCGTTGTTGAAACGCGGCAACGCGAGCGGCGCGGAGCTGGGGGCGTTCGAGCAGGTGCTGGCGCCGGCGGCCGCGGCGCTGATCGAGACGCGGACGGCGGGCATGGCGTTGCTCGCGGGCAAGGTGGCGGCGGCGTATTCGAAATTATGTGACGCCGGGGCCGGCGAGAAGGGCGGGCTGAAATACCTGCCGAACTTCGACGAGCCGCGGGCGGACGCGCTGCTGGCGCGGCTCGAAGCGGGGCGGGCGCGCGACGCGCAGTTTCGCACGACGCTGGTCGGGCCGCATCGCGACGATTTTTCGTTCTCGGTGCGTGGCGCGGCGGCGAAGGATTTCGCATCCGAGGGGCAGCAACGATCACTGGTGCTGGCGCTGCGGTTGGCGCAGGCGGAGTGGTCTCACGAGCGGAGCGGGGTGCGGCCGGTGCTGTTGTGCGACGACGTGCTGGGCGAACTCGATCCGGTGCGGCGCCGCAAATTCTGGGGCGCGGTCGATGCGGAGTCGCAGGTGATCGCGACGGGGACGAGTTTGCCGGACGCGGAGCTGGGCGAGTGGCAGGTGTTTGCGGTGAAAGACGGGACGTTCGAGCCGGCAGAATCGGACCAAGCGGTTGAACCACGAATGGACACGAATGAAAACGCCGCACACTGCGGGGTGAGCTCACCGTTGAAAAAGGGATAAGAGTTATGCAGCGGAGTATTATTTGGATTTTCTCATATTCGTGTCCGTTCGTGTCCATTCGTGGTTCAACACCTTCTCGCACATGATGACCTTCGAGCCGTGGCAGTGGGTGTTGCTCGTGATCGGGGCGCTGCTGGTCGGTGTTTCGAAGACGGGGATTGCGGGACTCGGCATGCTTTTCGTGGTGATCTTTGCGCAGATCATGCCGGCGAAGCAGGCGACGGGGGTCGTGCTGCCGCTGCTTTGTTTTGGCGATTTGATCGCGGTGGCGTCGTATCGGCAGCACACGCAGTGGCGGTTTTTATGGAAGTTGTTTCCGTGGACGGCGGCGGGCGTGGTGATCGGATATTTTGCTTTGGGGCGGATCGACGACCGCCAGGCGCAGGTGATGATCGGCGTGATCGTGCTGGCGCTGCTCGGGCTGCATCTGGCGCGGCGCAAGAAGCACGTGGGCGAAGGCGAGCACGGCGCGTGGTTCGCGCCGACGATCGGGGTGCTGGCGGGGTTCACGACGCTCGTGGCAAACGCGGCGGGGCCGTTGATGGCGATTTACCTGCTGGCGATGCGGCTGCCGAAGATGGAATTCGTCGGGACAGCGGCGGTGTTCTTCATGCTGCTGAATTTGTTCAAGGTGCCGTTCATGGTGAACCTGGACCTGATCAATGCGGAGAGTTTTGCGATCAATCTGTGGCTGGCGCCAGCGGTGCTGCTCGGCGCGTGGGTGGGGCGGAAGCTACTGGGGAAGATCGACCAGCGGCTGTTCGAGAACCTGGCGTTGATCCTGAGCGCGGCGGCGGGGGTGAAGTTGCTGTGGTGAGTGAAGGCCTCCCGCGAATTACGCGTGATCGCGAATGGCGGATGGTGAAGGATTCCGGGATTTTCTTTCCAGGTGTTCCGTGTATTCGGTGAACAACTCTTGGTATGGCGCGATTGAATGTGCGACAGATGTGGGCGGCGAAGCTGGCGGGGAAACCCGTGCCGGCGGCGTTGCGCGTGCCGGCGAATGCGGCGGCGACGGCGGCCGAAGCGCTGGGACTGCGGCCGCGGACGGCGTTCGTGGGGCGGGTGTTGGGAATCGATCCCTCGCTGCGCGGGACGGGGCTGGCGCTGATCGAATTCGCGGCGGGGCGGCAGCCGGTGCTGTTGCGGTGCGCGACGGTGAGGGTGCCGGCGCGCGAGACGATGGCGTTTGCGCTCGGCGAGATCCACCGGGCGGTGGCGGGGTTTCTCGACGGGACCGACGTGAAGCATGTGGCGCTCGAGCAAACGATCTTCGTGCAGAATTTCCAGACGGCGCAGATCCTCGGTGCGGCGCGTGGCGCGGCGATGGCGGTGGCGGCGCTGCAGGCGCGTCCAGTTTTTGAATACGCGCCGTTGCGCGTGAAGCAGGCGGTGGTCGGCGCGGGCCGCGCGAGCAAGGAGCAGATGGCGCGGGCGGTGATGGCGCTGCTCGGCCATGGCCGCGTGTTGGCGCCGGACGAGGCGGATGCGGCGGGTGTGGCGTTGTGTCACGCGTTCACGTGGCGCGAGTGAGGGACGGAGGACGGAGGACGGAGGACGGAGAACAGAGAACGGAGGACGGAGGACGGAGAACGGAGAACGGAGGGCGGAGGATGGGGGAGAGGGGCTACATGTCGGCGATGCGGGGGGCACGTTTGCCTTTGAAGACGGCGCCGCGGACGCTCGCGTAGGCGAGTTCGGTGCCGTCGCGGGCGGCGCGGAGCAGGAGGCCGCCGCGGCTCATGTCGCCTCGGCCGACGAAGTCGCGCGGAAAGACGAGACGGTCGCCGAAGGCGTCGAGCAGGACGTCGCGGTATTTGGCGGTGGCGATGCTGCCGAGCAGGATGGCGAGGCCGTCGGGGGCGAGCTGGCGCGCGAGGTTTTCGGCGTCGCGGCGGAGAGGTTTTGCGTAGCGCGGATCGTCTTCGTGGATATCGGTCTCGCCGAAAGCGCGCAAGGCAGCGGGCGTGACGGAGGTGAGCGGATCGAGCAGGCCGGCGTTTGTCGTGATAATGCGGATACGTTCGCCCGCGGTTTCGCGGGCGAAGCGGCGCGCGTAGGCGATCTTGCCCCGGAAATAGAGGCCGCTGGCGAAGGTGAAGACCTCGGCGAGGGTCAGGCCCTTGCGGTGAAACTGGCGGGCGAGGGCGAAGGGTGCGCTGGGGTTGAGGAGCTGGCCGGCGCGGACGCCGCTTGCCTTGGCGGGGGAGAGGAGAAAAACGCGCTGCACGCGAGAATCGACCGGTTCAGCGGATCAGGGTTCATACGCGGGCAGAACAAAGGCCCGCTTCGGAGAGCGGGCCGCACCGGCGCGGTCGCGCCATTCCCGAGGATCAGACCGTGCAGAGTTTGACGGCGGCGCGGAGGGAGGTGAGCGGGTCGCGTTTCGGAACGAATTCCTGCGCGACGAAGCCCTTGAAGCCGGTCGCGGCGATGGCGCGCATGATCGGCGGGTAATACAGCTCCTGCTCGTCGTGCAGTTCGAATTCGTTGCGGCCGGGGTTGCCGGCGGTGTGGTAGTGGCCGATATACTGGGCGTTCTCCTTGATCGTGCGGATGACGTCTCCCTCCATGATCTGCATGTGGTAGATGTCGTAGAGGAGCTTGAAGCGCTCGGAGCCGACGCGTTTCACGAGTTCGACGCCCCAGGGTGTGCGGTCGCACATGTAATCGGGGTGGTTCACGCGCGAGTTGAGGAGTTCCATGATGACGGTGACGCCGCGCTTCTCGGCTTCGCCGACGATCTGTTTGACGCCGACGACGCAGTTTTCCAGGCCCTGCTCGTCGGACATGCCGTCGCGATTACCGGAGAAGACGATGACGTTTTCGATGCCGGCGTCGGCGCACTGGCGGATGCGCTCGATCATCGAAGGCACCTGTTTCACGTGATTTTCAAGGCGATTGAAGCCCTGGGGAATGGTGGTGGTGCCGTTGGCGAGGCCGCAGGTGAGGCCGTGTTTTTTAACGACGTCCCATTCGTTCGGGTTGAGCAGTTCGATCGAATGGAGGCCCATGGTGGCGGCAGCGCGGGCGAAGTCGTCGAGCGGGATGCTGTTGTAGCACCATTTGCAGACGGAGTGGCGGAAGGAGCTGGAGGTCGGCATGGCGGTCGATGGGGCGGCGGAGGAATCGGCGGCGCCGAGGCGGGGGAGCGTGGCGAGGGCGGCGGCGCCGGCGAGGGACGCGATGGCCTGACGGCGGGTGATGGGGTGATTCATGAGGGGAGCGCGACGTTTGGAAGCGGAGCGGAAGTTGGCAAGGTCCACTTGCAACCCGGTGCCTGGCCGCTACCCTCAGGCCATGACGCCCCCCAACTTTGGTTCACTGTCGCGACGCGACGCGTTAAAAACCCTCGGCGCCGGAGCGGCGCTCATTGGCGCGGGAGCGCTGTCGCTGCGCTCGCTCGCGGCTGAGACGATGGTCAGACCGGTGGCGCCGACGGCGGCGGCCATAACGGCGCCGACCTTGCAGCCCTTCAAGCTGCCCGACCTCGGTTATCCGTATGCGGCGCTCGAGCCGCACATCGATGCGGACACGATGAAGATTCATCACACGAAGCATCATCAGTCCTACATCGACAATGCGAACAAGGCGCTCGCGGATCAGCCGGAGCTGCAGCGGCGCTCGGCGGAGGCGATCCTCGCGGATCTTTCGGGCGTGCCGGAAAAGATTCGGACGGCGGTGCGCAACAATGTGGGTGGGCACGTCAATCACAGCTTCTTTTGGAAAGTGATCGGACCGGGGCAGGGCGGCGAACCGGGGGGCCGGTTGGGGAACGAGATCGTGAAGACGTTTGGTTCGTTGGACGTGTTCAAGACGCAGTTTGCGGATGCGGCGATGAAGCGCTTTGGCAGTGGCTGGGCCTGGTTGAGTGTGAAGGGGGGCGCGCTGGTGGTGCATTCGACGCCGAACCAGGATTCGCCCTTGAGCGAAGGCGCGACGCCGGTGCTCGGCCTCGATGTTTGGGAGCACGCTTACTACCTGCATTATCAGAACCGCCGCGCGGATTACGTGAAGGCGTTCTGGAACGTGGTGAACTGGGAGCAGGCCGGTTTGAATTACCAGTCGGCGCGGGCGGGGTGAGGGTGGCGCGCGCTTGAGACAAGCGTGCGGCGCATCCAGGTAGGAGCCTGCTGGCAGGCGATGGTGTGAGCGGTCCCGCTGCTCACGCAGCGAGCCACATCGGAATCGCGTGCATGCAGGCTCCCACCTCGATCCGGAGGGTGGGCTGCGGATCACACGACGCGTGATTTTTGGGCAGCAAGAAGGGCGGGTCTGGGACCCGCCCTTTGGTGAGAGAAGCTGCGAACGACTTCCTTAGCTTTTCGCTTCCGCGGTTTCCTGCGGGGCGAGGCCGAAGAATTCGACGACGTGCGTGACGTTGTTGTAGCCGCGCGACTTCAGGAGCTCTTCGATTTGCTGCACGTTGCGGCGCAGCTCGGCGGTCGTGGCCGGATCGATTTCCTGCACGCGATTCGTCTCCTTGCAGATGACGTGATACGGGTGCGTTTCACCCAGGCTGAGGGCGTAGAGGCTCGTGCCGTTGTGGTAGAACGAGCGACGGACGAGACCGATGTCCTCGAAGGCGCTGAGGCAGCGATAGACGGTGACCAGATCGCAGGAGCCGGCCTCGAGATCGGCATGGATCTGCTCGATCGTCGTGGGCTGGCCGCGCTTGATCAGGGCGGCGAGGATCGCGATCCGCGGCTGCGTGATACGCAGACCGGCGGCTTTGAGGCGGGCGCACGCGAGGTTGAGTGGCGATTGGGCCTTGTCACCGGCGGCGTTCGCGTCGGCGAGCGGGTTGTTCGTTTGAGTCGATGCAATCATTTCACCGCTAAAGGTGAGGCGTGTGCGCCGGTCTTCGAGTCTATAATCATGAGTTTGCATCAGGTCTTTCCCTGAAGCGATCGGCGTTGAGATGGGGCGCCGGGTTGCGAGTTGCGCGACTGTCGGCGCTGTGCTAAATCGGGCCGACAACATGCAAGACCCGGACTTTGCCGAGATCGTCGGCCTGATCTGCAAGGAGGATTCCCGCTTCGATCGGAAGGCTTACGACTTCATCCGCCTCGGCCTCGACCACACCGTCAAGGAGTTGAAGAAGCGTGAGAACGCGAAGACGGCGAAGTCGCGGCATGTGTCGGGTCCGGAGTTGTTGGAGGGGTTGCGGGTTTATGCGCTCGACCAGTTCGGACCGCTGGCGAAGACGGTGCTCAATTCGTGGGGGGTGACGCGCTGCGCGGACTTCGGCGACATCGTTTTCAATCTGATCGAGTATAATGTCTTCAGCAAAACCGAGAACGACCGGCGCGAGGACTTCGCCGACCTCTACAGCTTCGAAGACGCGTTCGTGAAACCCTTCCTGCCGGCGAAGTCCGGTCGCGGTTCGTCCAGCGTCGAGGCCGCCTGAGTGGCCCGCGCGCCCCTTTCCTTTTCATGGCCAAACTGTCTCCCGCCGCGGCGGATCTCCGCTTGCTCGACGCTTTCTGGCGCGAGCCGATCCAGCGCTCCGTTCTCGCGAACGGCCTCACGTTGATTTTGAAACCCGATCGCTCCGCCGCGCTCGCGTCGGTGCAGGTGTGGGTGAAAACCGGGAGCACGCACGAAGGCGGCCACCTCGGCGCCGGGCTCTCGCATTACCTCGAGCACATGCTGTTCAAGGGCACCGAGCGGCGCGCGGGACGCGACATCTCGGCGACGGTCCAGGCGCACGGCGGCTACATCAACGCCTACACGACCTTCGATCGCACGGTCTATTACATCGACCTGCCCAGCGAACACACGGCGGTCGCGGTCGATCTGCTCGCGGATGCGGTGCTGCACTCGACGCTGCCGGCCGACGAGTGCGTGAAGGAGAAGGACGTCATCCTGCGCGAGATCGCGATGACGAAGGACGACCCGGACAATCGGATTTGGGACGCGCTGTTCGGAACGGCGTTTCGCGAGCATCCGTATCGCCAGCCGATCATCGGCCATCGCGACGTGTTCTCGGCGGTGACGCGCGAGGATCTGCTCGGCTATTATCGGGCGCGGTATGTGCCGAACAATCTCGTGGTCGTGATCGTCGGTGACATCGACGTGGCGGCGACGCGTGCGGCGGTGGAGCAGCATTTCGGCTCGGCGCCGCGGGCGAGGCTTGCGCCGGTGCTCGTGCCGGCGGAGCCGCTGCAACTCGGGGCGCGGGCGGAGCATCGCTTCGAGGATGTCGAGATTTCGCGCGCGGTGCTGGCGTGGCCGATTCCGGGCCTGACGCACGACGATGCGCCGGTGCTCGATTTGCTGTCGGGCGTCCTCGGCGGCGGCGACAGCTCGGTGCTGTGGCAGGACGTGCGCGAGAAGGCGGGCGTGGTTCACGCGATCGATACGTCCAGCTGGAATCCGGGATCGAGCGGGCTGTTCTGCATTTCCTTCACGGCTGACGCGGACAAGCGCGAGGCGGCGAACGCGGCGATCGAGCGCTCGCTGGCGCGCTGTGCGGCGCGCGGCTTCACGCCGGCGCAGTTGAAGAAGGCGGTGCGGCAGATCGTGGTGAGCGAAATCAACACGCGCAAAACGATGAGTGGACAAGCGTCGCGGCTCGGGGTGGCGGAAGTCGTCGTCGGCGACCTCGATCACAGCCGCGCGTATTTCGAGCAATTGAGCAACGTCACGCCGGCGGATCTGAAACGCGCGTTGCGGCAATATCTCGTGCCGGGGCGGCTGACGTCGATCTCGCTGAATCCGGCGGCTTCGGCGCCGGCGGCGAAGGTCGGAGCGAGCGAGGAGGGTGCGCCGCCGGATTTCACGGAAATGAAGCTGCCGAACGGCGCGCGGCTCTTGCTGCAGCCGGATCGCCGGCTGCCGAATTTGCACCTGCGATTGATGATGTGCGGCGGGCCGCTGTTCGAGGAGCCGGCGAAGCGCGGGTCGACGGCCTTGCTGGCGACGATGCTGACGAAGGACACGAAGACGCGCAGCGCGGCACAGGTCGCGGAGTTCATCGAGTCGGTTGGCGGTTCCTTCAATCCGGTGTCGGGCAACAACAGCATCGGGCTCGCGCTCGAAGTGCTGCCGCCCGACGTGGGCCGCGCGCTGTCGTTGCTCGAGCAGGCGATGCGAGCGCCGGCGTTCAAGCGGACGACGTTCGCGCTGGAGCGCGATGCGCAGGTCGCGGGGCTGCAGCAGGACGACGACGATGTCGTGACGCTCGCGCGAAAGCGGCTGCGGGGAAAATTCTTCGGCGGGCATCCGCTGGCGTTCGATGCGCAGGGCAATCAGGAAGGCGTGAAAGCGCTGACGCCGGCGGACCTCGCGCGGCTGCATCGCGAACTCGCGGTCGGGCCGAACGTGGTGCTGGCGGTGGCGGGCGATTTCAATCCGCGCGAACTCGGGCCGAAGTTGAAGGCGTTTCTCGCCAAATTCCCGCGCAGCGCCGCGCCGTCGGTGCACACGAAGGTGTCGGCGGAGACGTTGCCGGCGAAGCGGGGCGATTTCGTCGAACCGCAGCCGCGCGAGCAGGCGGTGGTCGCGCAGGCGTTTCCCGGGCCGCGCGTGAACGCGGACGATTTTTACGTCGGCGAAGTCGCGGACGAGTTGTTCAGCGGGATGGCGTCGCGGCTGTTCGAGCGCGTGCGGGAGGAGAAGGGCCTCGCGTATTTCGTGCGGTCGGCGCGCGTGACCGGGCTCGACGCGGGGATGTTTTATTTCTTCGCGGGCACGCAGCCGGGCAAGGAAGGCGAGGTGCTGGCGGAGATCGATGCGGAGATCGCGCGCGTGCAGGCGGGCGAGGTCGAAGCGGTGGAGCTCGCGCGCTGCCAGACGCGATTGAAGGCGGGCCGGAGGCAGAGCCTGCAAACCAACAGTGCGCGGGCGATGCAGGCGGCGTTGAACGTCCTGCAGGGCCAGCCCGTCAACGACTGGAAAAACTACGACGCAAAAGTCGACGCGGTGACCATCGATGCGCTGGCGGCGTTTGCGAAAAAGTATTTCCGGCGCGAGCGGCGGACGCAGTTGGTGGTGCGGCCGTGACGAGGCAGCGCGAGGAGAAGTGAAATGCGGAGGGAGCGCTAACCCGCCTGCCAGTTTACCCGCCTTCGGCGGGCAGGCTCCTGCCTTTTGAATGCGATGGCGCTAGTGGACCTTTTTCCGGACGAGGATTTTCGGCTGCGGCTGACGCTGCGGCGCGGCGAGCCGGCGGCGTTTTTTCGGGCGCAGGATGCGAGTGGTGCGGTTTTGGCGGAGCGGAGACGCTGGCTCGCGAGCGAGCCGGCGCGCTATGCGGCGTTGCAGCCGGAGGGCGAGCCGCTGTTGCGCGAGTTTGCCGGGCTCTGCGCGACATGGGGCGTGGCGGAGGTGCGCGACCTCGTGGGACTCGGCGGTGCGCTCGAGCCGGATTTTTTGTTGATGGCGCCGGATGCGGAGGGGCGCTTTCGGTTGCGCGGCGGCGCGCTGTGTTTTCCGACAGGTTGGGCGTTGGAGGAAAAACTCGGTGAGACGATGGAGGCGATTCACGGCGTCGTGCCGGGGTTGAATCCGGCGATTGGCGCGCAGATTCATCAATTCATGGCGCGGCTGAAGCCCGGCGGCGCGTTCTTGCGCGACAACTGGGGAATCGCGGCGACGGCGGAGCTGAATCTGCATCCGGCGCGGCGGGGGCCGGCGCCGGCTTTGCCGGTCGCATTGGAGCGACTTTGGCTGCGGGTGGAGCATCAGGCGCTGGTGGCGCTGCCGGAGACGGGCGGCGTGGCGTTTGGGATTCGGATTGCGCTGCACCGGCTCGATCGGGCGAGCGCGGAGCCGGGTGTGGCGGCGGGTCTGAAGCGGGCGCTGGGGTCGATGTCGGCCGAGATGGCGGCCTACAAGCGACTTGATGTGATTCGGGACGAGCTGCGGCGGCAGCTTTGATGACACGTTTTTGTTAGGCGCCTGCAAAAACGGGCTCGAAGTTTGCGTTCGGTCGATGCAAGTTGGCGGCGTTATATGAAATCAAAACTTGTTATCGCTACGGTGGTGTTCGCGTTTTCCAGCGCGTTGGCAGTTCCGGCGGTTTGGGCCGATGAGAGCGGCGCCAAAGAAAAGAAGGTCAGCAAAACGACCCTCAAGCGTTATGATAAGGACAAGGACGGCACGCTGAACGCCGAGGAAGAGGCGAAGTGGGAGGCGGACAAACAGAAGGCGAAGGAAAAGCGCGCGGAGAAAAAGAAGGCCAAGGAAGCGGCGGCGGACGGAGCCGCGGAAGAATAGGCGTTCTCCGGATCGTCGAGACCGTGGTGATTTCGCCCCGACCGGTGTCGGGGCTTTTTTATGTGCGCTTGGTGTCGGCGTGGAGGGCGCCGCTCCATTTGAGTTTTTCGCGGACGACAGAGAAGTGGGAGTAATCGCTCCGCTGCACGAGGGGAAGGCGGAGTTTCGAGATGGTGATCTCGATGGGCGAGTCGACCCCGACCTTGAGGTCGCGCTGGCCGTCCATCGCCACGAGGAGCCGGGCGTCCTCGGAGCGGTTGAAGACTCGCAGGCAAACCTGGTCGCGGAAGATGATCGAGCGGTTGCTGAGGGTGTGCGGGCAGATCGGGGTCATCGCGATCACGGCGGCGTCGGGATGGATCAGCGGGCCGCCGGCGGAGAGGTTGTAGGCGGTGGAGCCGGTGGGGGTGGAAAAGATCAGGCCGTCGCAGGTGTAGTTGGTGACGAGTTCGCCGTCGGCGTGGACCTCGAGCTGGACGAGACGCGAGTTGACGTCGCTTTTCACGAGGACGTCGTTGAGCGCGAGGTCGTGCGAATCGGGGCCGGTGCAGCACTCGAGGAGGGAGCGTTGGGCGATGAGGTAGTTGCCCTGCAGCAGTTCGATGAAATGAGCGCGGGCCTCGTCGGCGGAGAGGGTGGTGAGAAACCCGAGGCTGCCGCGGTTTACGCCGATGATGGGGACCTGTTGGTGCGCCGCTTCGCGGGCGACGCCGAGGAGCGTGCCATCGCCGCCGATGACGCAACAGGCGTCGAAACCGCGCAGGTAGCCGGCGGGAAGCGGGAAGCGCGAAGTGTGCTCGATCGAAACGCCCGCCGCGGTCGTGGCGGCGATCAACTCGCGGGCGAGTTCGGGGGCGCCGGCCTTGTCGCCGTTGATGACGAACGCGAGTTTGCGGATGGGCTTCATGGAGGCGGCAAGTGAAACCACGAATGCGCGCGAATCGACAGGAATATCGCGTGGAGCCCGGTCAGGTTGACCGGGCTACGGTTTTTTCCGCAGGCAGAGCAGGAACTCGCGGTTGCCGTCGGCGCCGGAGATGGGGGAGTCCATCGTGCCGACGAGTTCGGCGGCGGCGAGTTCGGCGAGGGCGAAGTCGCGGACGCCGGCGAGGGCGGCGTCCTGCACGGCGGTGTCGCGGATGACGCCGCGGCCCTTGTCGACCTCGGCCTTGCCGGCTTCGAACTGCGGTTTCACCAGCGCGACGAGCGTGCCGCCGGCGCGAAGGAGCGGCCAGACGGCGGGCAAAACGGATTTCAGCGAGATGAAGGAGAGGTCCATCACGACGAAATCGAAGTCGGCGCGCGGCAGAGCGGCGGCGGTGAGGTGGCGGGCGTTGACTTTTTCGAGATTGGTGACGCGTGGATCGGCGCGGAGTTTGGCGTGTAGCTGAGCGCGACCGACATCGACGCACACGACATCGGCGGCGCCGGCCTGGAGCGCGCAATCGGTGAAACCGCCAGTCGACGCGCCGACGTCGAGCACGTGCGCGCCGCGGAGATCGAGGGCGAAACGTTCGATCGCGCCGGCGAGTTTTTCGCCGCCGCGGGAGACGAAACGCGGCGGCTGTTCGACGGTGAGTTCGACGTCGGTGGGAAGTTCCTTGCCGGGTTTGTCGAGGCGTTCGGTGCCGCGCAGGACGCGTCCGCTCATGATGAGCGCCTTCGCCTGGGTGCGCGATTCGGCGAGGCCGCGGGCGACGAGGAGTTCGTCGAGGCGCTGTTTCATGGGGACGAAGGGCGGGCTGAAGCCCGCCCTACCTTGAGTTTCTGGCGGGCGGGGGACCAGCAGGTGGTGCGGCCGCCGATTTCTTCGCGGAGGAGTTTCGCGCCGGTGAGCGGGCAGCGGCCGCCGGCGCGCCAGCGGTGGTGAAAAAGCCACGAATCCGGAATGTTGACGTTGAGATCGGGCGGAAGTTTGCCGCCGCGGCCGGCGATCTTGTCGAGCGCGAGCCGGGACACGTGGCGACATTCACGCCAGAGGGTTTTGGTTTCCGCAGGCGTGAGCGATCCGGCGAGGCGCTTGGGATGAATCGCGGCGCGCCAGAGGATTTCGTCCGCCATCCAGTTGCCGATGCCGGGGAAACGCTCCTGCATGAGCAGGACGGCCTTGATCGGCGCGCGGGCACGGCGTCGCAGGAAATCGGATACGGCGGTGGCGGTGAAGTCGCGCGAGAGGATCGCGGGAGCGATTTTGGTCCACCACTGGGGCGGCGTCGGGCCTTGGTGAAATTGCACGCGGCCGAACATCCGCGGATCGGTGAACACGAGCGCGTGCTTCGGCGTGACGAGCACGAGGTGGTCGTGTTTTTGCGGCGTATAGTCCGGCTCGCGCGCGTAGAGGTCGCCGGTCATGCCCAGGTGCACGCCGAGCCACGCGTCGCCGGTGAAGCGAAAGAGCATCTGTTTCGCGGCGGCGGACGAATCGAGGAAGCGCGCGCCGGTGAGCGCGTGGACGATCGCGGCGGGATCGGTGCCGCGGAAAATTTTCGCGGAGGCGTGCACGTGCACGGTGTCGAGGCGCTGGCCTTTGGCGGCGAGGTGCCAGCGCTTGCGGAAGAATTCGACCTCGGCGAGTTCGGGCATGGCGGCAGATCAGCGCAGCTCCCAGTCGTAGGAATGGCGCGAGAGCAGCTTCGGTGTGCGGTCGGTGACCTGCACGACGTCCTCGATGCGACAGCCGCCGAGGCCGGGATAATAGAGGCCGGGTTCGACGGTGACGACGGCGCCTTTCTTCAACGGCATGGACACCGAACCGCCGAGGCGCGGCATCTCGTGAACGGCGAGGCCGAGACCGTGGCCGGTGCCGTGGAAGAAGCCGACGGAGCCGGACGCGGTGCGGCGCGTTTCGTAGCCGGCGGCGGCGAAAGTGTCGACGACGCTTTGGTGAACGTCGCGGCCGTCGACTCCGGTGCGAATTTTTTTCAACGCGGCGAGCTGGGCTTCGCGGACGGTGGCGACGAGCTTGCGTTGCGCGTCGCTGGCGCGGCCGCGCAGGTAAGTGCGCGTCATGTCGCCGAAATAGCCGGTTTTCGTAACGCGCGGAAAAATATCGAGGATGATGAGTTCGTGCGGACGGAGCGGTCCGGAGCCGCGTTCGTGCGGGTCGCAGGCCTGGTCGCCGCCGACGACAATCGTGGTGCCGTTGGCCTGGCCGCCCTCGGCCATGATGGCGGATTCGATCGCGAAACGCAGGCGCTCGGAGGTGAGCGGACGGCGGTCGTGGATGAGGGTGCGGCCGCGCACGCGGGCGGCGCGGAGAATCTTTTCGGCGGTGGCGAAACCAACGGAAGAGAGGCGGTTGCCCTCGCGGATGGCGGCGGCCTCAGCGGCGGATTTGATTTCGCGTTCGGGGAAGAGCGGGCCGTGGGCGAGTTCGAGCGTGAGGCCGAGATTGCGAAGTTTGACGAAGAGCGCGGCGGGAAAATCGTCGGCGACGCGGAAGCCGCGAAGGCGATAGGCGCGGGCGAGTTCGGCGATGATTTCGGCCGGACCGGGCGGGTGGGCGGGGTGGCGGGCGGCGG
>JAEYYL010000324.1 GCA_023430825.1 Verrucomicrobiota bacterium
AACCGGCACCCGCTGTCCGCCAGCATGTATCCAATTCTCTCGCACGGATACTCCGGATCGATCGGCACGTAAGCCCCCCCGCTGTTCAACACCGCCAGCAGCGCCGTCACCATCTCCATCGAACGCCCCAGCACCAATCCCACCCGCTCCTCCGGCTTCACCCCAAGCGCGCGCAACCGCCGCGCCAGCCGGTTCGCCCGCGCATTCAGTTCCCCGTAACTCATCTCGCGCTCCCCGCTCACCAGCGCCACCGCCTCCGGCCGCCGCTCCGCCTGCTCCTCGAACAGCGCGTGCAACCATTCCTCTTTCGCGGCCACACCTCCGGCCTCTGTCGCCATCACGCCCCCGCGGTTAAATTCCACCAGAAGCCGCTCCTTCTCCGCCGCTTCGACGAGTTCGACTTCCCCGAGCTTAGCGTCCGGATTGCCCACCACCTGCTCCGCCACCCACGCATACCGCCGCGCCAGCGATTCCGCTGTCCCGCGACTGAACAACTCCTCGGCGTATTCAAGCCGGCACGACAGCTCCTCTCCGACCGGTCGCACATACAGGGTCAGATCGAACTTCGCCGTCCGCAGCGGCGACGAAATCCCCCGCACCGTCACCTCACCGAGTTCCTGCGTCTCCCAAATCTGACCCTGACGCCCAAACGAAAACACGTCGCGCTCCTGGAATGCGAACATCGTATCGAAAATCGGGTGACGGCTCGTCGCGTGCATCAACCCCAGGTGGTCGACGAGTTCCTCGAACGGATATCCCTGGTGCTCCAACCCATCGAGCACGACTTGCCCGACCTCCGCGAGATACCCGCGAAACGTCTTCTCCGCCCGCGGCTGCGAACGCAGCGCCAACGTGTTCACGAACATGCCCGCGATTCCTTCGAGCTCCTCGCGATTGCGCCCGGACGCCGCGATTCCCACGCTCACATCCGTCGTGTGGCTCAGCCGCGCCAGCATCGTCTTCCAAATCGCGAGCAACACCACATTCAGGCTCACCACTTCCTCCTCCGCGACCGCCACGAGCCGCGCGGTCAGCGGCGCCGGCAGCGAGAAATGAAAGTTACTGCCCTTGAAATCGCGATGCGCCGGACGCCGGCGGTCGAGCGGCAGCTCCGCCATCGGCAGCGGCTCCCGGTAAATGTCCTCCCAATACCGGCGGTGCTCGGCGAACTCCGCCTCGCCGTCGCCTTCCGTCTGCCACACCGCGAAATCCGCGTAGCGGATCGTCTCCGCCGGAAGCGTTTCTCCGCGGAATAGTTGAAAAAACTCGCCGACGATCTGCGCATAACAACCCCCATCCGCCGCGATGTGATGAATGTCGAACTGCAGCACCCACTCCACCGCCGCAATCTGCCGCAGCCGTGCGCGAAACGGCAGCTCGCGCTCCAGATCGAACGCCCGCACGAACCCCTCCACCGCGCTCTCGGCCGACATCCCCAGGCAGCTCTCAACCACCAGCGGCACCTCGCACGTGTCGAGAATCCGCTGCCGGATCTCGCCGTCGATCACCCCATAGCACGAACGCAGAATCGAGTGCCGCTGCATCAGCGCGTGCAGGCACGCCTTCACTTTCGCGACATCGAGGTCGCCGGACAGCGCGAACGCCGACGGCATGTTGTAGGCCACGCCCGTGTCGTCCGTCTGCTGGATCGCAAACAACCGCCGCTGCGGCGACGAAACCGGATAATGCGGCCGCTCTCCCGCCGCCTGAATCCGCGAGCGCTCGCGCATTGTGCCGAGCAGATCGACCAGGTCAGCCTTGTGCCGCTTCACCTGCTCGAGCAGCCCGGGAGAAATGCGCGCGACCTGACCGGACAGCTTCAGCTTGCCCGCGTTCGCACACACCATGACGCCGAGCGAGCTCAGCTTTTTGTAAACACCGAATGCCTCTTTCATAGGAAGGTCCTGAAGTTGATCGTTAGTTGATGCTCGCGTGCGTCAGTTGACGGTCCGCGCCGGTGACGCCGAAGGTGTCGAAATCCTGAAGATCGTCGTCGGAGGCATCGCCGCCGATCGGGTCGCTTCGCCGCGCACCCGTCTCACCCGCCGCAAGCGCCATCCGATACGACGCTCCCGCCGCGACCAGCCGTGCCGGCTCCTGCGTCGCGCTCAACAGCTCCACCAGCCGGTAACGGTGACGCTTGATCCGCGCCAGCATCGCCGACGAGATCTGAACGATTTCTCCGGAGATCCTGAGTTGTCCGCGCTCCGCGTGAAGATGGACGCCCAACTCGCTCAACTCCGCGTAAATTCGATGTGCTTCTTTCATGATGATAAGGTGTGTTTCAGTTCAGTGAAGGAACGTGACGCCGTGCGCCGGTGACTAGAGCTCGATGCTCCCTTCGTCCGCGGCCGGGCCCGCGCTCTTGCGCGTCGCAGCCAGGAGCTTTTCGCGAATCGGCATCGCCAGGAGCTCGACCGTCTCGAACTCGAAAACCGCCTTCGTGCCGAAGTTCATCTTGAACCGGCGATTGATCGCGTTGAGCAACCGCACGGCCTTCAACGAGTGTCCGCCGAGCGAGAAAAAGTTTTCGTCGACGCCGACCTCCGCCACGCCGAGCACCTCGGCAAAGATTTTCGCCAACTCCGCCTCGACCTCGTCGCGCGGCGCCGTGTAACCGCCGCGACGATTCTGCCGCGGCTCCGGCAGCGCGCGCCGGTTCACCTTCCCGTTCGCCGTCAACGGCAGCGAATCGAGCACCAGCACATGCGCCGGCACCATGTAGGCCGGCAGCGCCTGCTCCAGTTTCGTGTGCAACCCCTGCACGTAGTTCGCCATCCCATGCGCCCGCGCCGGGTCGTTCGCCCACCGTTTCCATTCGTAATCGATCTTCCCCAACGCCTCCCCGCGCGCCGCGTAGCCCGCCTCGTCCAACTCGCCGCGCCCGATCACGAGATCGAAGCACCCCAACTCGTCACCGAGCAGCGCCACGGCCGACAAGCCCTGCGCGCGCGCCCCTTCTAGCAGCGTCGCCGGCGTCGGCCCTTTCGCCCGCTCCAGCATCGCCCCGAGCGTCTTCTTCAGTTCCGCCGCTCGCGCCGCTTTGCGCACGTGCGCCAGATATTGCCACAACTGCACCGACGGCTGCGTCAACCCGTTCGGAATCGCCCGCACCCGCACCGCGCTCTCGCTCGCCAGCAGCGCACTCAACGCCTCCACCGAGCCCACTTCCGCCCACGGGATTTCCGGCAACTTGCGCGCCAGCGGTGCCTCCGTGCGACGCAGCACCACTTCATAACGATACCGGCTCATCTCCGTCGGCGCATGCGTCTGCTTCGGCTGCGCAAACGCCCACCCGCCATGCGTCGCCGCGAACGCCCTAAAATACTCCGGCGAGATGAACAGCTCCGTCTCCGCCAAAATCGCCTCCTGCACCCGCTGCCTAAGCTCCACCGCCGCGCTCTCCGGCGACGCCTGGTGCACGCAAACCGCCGCGTGATAACTCTCGAGCAGGCGTGCATCCAACACATCGCCCACCAAGATCGCTCCGCCCGGCGCCAGGAGCTCCCACGCCTTCTCCATCACCTGATCCAAATATTGGATACTCGGCAGATACTGGCTCACCGAGTTGATCACGATCGTGT
>JAEYYL010000409.1 GCA_023430825.1 Verrucomicrobiota bacterium
GCTGAGGGCGGGTGGAACACCCGCCCTACTTTGTCGAATCCGCCGGTGAGCCAGAAGATGCTGACGACGATGACGAGGCCGCCGGCGAGCGCGAGCGGCGTGGGGCGCTCGCCGAGGAGAACGATCGCGGCGATCGTCGAGAGCAGCGGACCGGTGCCGCGGGCGAGCGGATAGATGAGCGAAAAGTCGCCGCTGCGATAGCCGCGCTGGAGAAAAAGCGAATAACTGGTTTTCAGCACGCCGCTGCCGAAGATCCAGAGCAGCGCGGCGAGGGGCAGGTCGGGTGATTTCAGGTAAACGTAAACCCCCAGCACGGGCACGTAGCCGGTGCAGATGACGGCGCCGACCAGCCAGACGAAGGGCAGGCCGCCGCCGGCGCGTTTCGCGCAGTAGTTCCACGTGGCGTGCAACGCGGCGGCGATGAGCACGAGCAGCAGCGCGAAGGAGGTCATGAGGGCACGACAGCAAACCGTGAGCGGGGCGGGGAAGGAAGGCGGGAGTTTTTAGTCCCTGCGCTCACGCGCAGAGCCACCGGAATGCAGGGACGCCGCCGCGATAATTTTCGTTCGTGTGCTGCGCGGATTTCACGGGCAGGTTCCCGGGCTTCGATGCAACGCTTCCTGCGAGAAATCCGTCCGACGCTGGCGCTGGCACTGCCGATCGCGATCGGGCAGCTCAGCCAGATGCTGATCGGCATCACGGACAGCGTGATGATCGGGCACACGGGGACGGTGCCGCTCGCGGCGGCGTCGTTCGGCACGAGTGTTTTCAATGTGTTTTATGTGCTCGGGATCGGGCTGATGATGCCGGTGGCGGTGTTCGTGGCGCACGCACAAGGGGCGGGGCGGGCGGAGGAGAGCGGCGAGTATTTGCGGCACGGTGTCGCACTGGCGGTGGGTTTCGGCGCGATCGAGACGGTGGTGGCGGTCGGGCTCGGGTGGCGGCTGGACTGGTTTGGCCAGCCGCCGGAGGTGCTGGCGGCGGTGAATCCGTTTTTCCTGTTGATCAGCGCGTCGATGGTGCCGGTGTTGCTGTATCTCGCGCTGCGGCAATACGCGGAAGCGATGGGCCGGCCGTGGGTGCCGATGATCGCGATGCTGGCGACGGTGGCGCTCAACGTATTTTTGAACTGGATACTCATTTACGGTCACTGGGGCGCGCCGGCGCTGGGGCTGACGGGGGCGGGCATCGCGACGCTCGTCTCCCGGGTGGCGGGCGCGTGGGCGATTTTCGAATGGGTGAGGCGCGATGCGCAGCTCAGCGCGGCGTTGCCGCGGCGGTGGTTCGCGCCGCTCGCGGGCGAGCGGCTGCGCGAGATGATGCGGCTGGGTTTTCCGGCGTCGGGGATGTTGTTGTTCGAGAGCGGGGCATTCAGCGGTGCGGCGGTGATGATGGGCTGGCTGGGGGCGGTGCCGCTGGCGGCGCATCAGATCGCAATCACGTGTGCGTCGACGACGTTCATGGTGTTGCTCGGGCTCTCGATGGCGGCGGGCATGCGCATCAGCGCGGCGGTGGGTGCGGGTGAGCACGACCGGTTGCGGCCGATCGGTTACTCGGCGCTGGGTGTCGGCGTGGCGATCGCGGGGGCGTGCATGCTGGTGTTTTTCGTCGGCGGGGAAACGATCAGCGGGTGGTTCGTGCGCGACGCGGCGGTGATCGCGCTGGCGGCGCAGTTGTTGGTGATCGCGGGGATTTTCCAGTGTTTCGACGGCGGGCAGGTGATCGGGGCGGCGCTGTTGCGCGGGTTGAAGGACGTGAAGGTGCCGGTCGCGATCACGTTCGTCGCGTATTGGGGGATCGCGATGGTCGGCGGTTACTGGCTGGGCGTGCGCGGGGCGTGGGGCGCGAAGGGAATCTGGTATGCGCTGGCGGGTGGGCTGGCGTTCGCGGCGGTGTTTCTGGCGCTGCGGTTTCGGCGGCTGACGCGGTGAGGCGAACCGAATCCCGTTGCTCACGCAGCGAGCCACGGGACGCAAGCCATCGCCTGCAAGCAGGCTCCTACCTGTTGGTGGCGGAGAGCTTTGCGTTCAGGTCGGCGAGGGTCAGGCCTTCGAGGCGGACGAGTTTTTGGCGGGACGTGTCGCCGCGGAGGACGGTGACCGCGCGGCGAGGCAGGCCGAAGCGGTCGGCGAGGAATTCGCAGAGGACCTCGTTGGCGCGGCCTTCGACGGGTGGGGCGTGGACTTTCACCTTCAACGCGTCGCCGAGCCAGCCGACGATCTCGCTGCGCGGGGCGTTGGGGATCGCCTTGATCGCGACGGTGCAGGAAAGCGTGGAGGAAGCCGCCCGCGAATTACGCGAAACGCCGCGCATGGATTCAGAAGGATCAGGTTTCGCGGCCATTCGCGTGATTCGCGGGAGAGGTTTTATTCCAACGCTTCGCGCAAGGCCGCGATGATTTCTTCGACGGGCTCGATGCCGACGGCGAGGCGGAGGAGGTTGAAATCGAGCTGGCTGGCGGCGAGTTCGGCGCGGCCTTCGGGAGTGGTCACGAGATCGTAGTGCGCGAGATACATGAACGGACAAATCAGCGTGGTCTTGATGCCGAAGCTCGGGCCTTTCGGGAGGCGGAGGCGATCGTAGAAACGCTCGAGCGAGCCGTGGAGCGTGAACGTGATCATGCCGCCGACGGCCTGGGGCGTGCGAGCGAGGCGGAGGTAGTTTTCGCGCGAGGCGGCGTGGAGCGCCCAGTGGATATCCTTGACGGCGGGATGGGTGGAGAGGAACTCGACGACGCGCGGGACGTTTGCGTGGATTTGGGCGAGGACTTCGGTGGTGCCGGCGATTTCGACAGCGAGTCGCGCAGCGTCGCGGGTGTAGAGTGGTTCGACCTTGGAGGTAAGCTGGCGGCGCAGGAGCGGAGCGTCGGGAGAGGCGGGGTTGACGACGACGAGACCGGCGAGGAGGTCGCCCTCGTTGGCGGCGTATTTGGTGAGGCTGCAGGCGACGACGTCGGCGTAAGGGAGGATGTCGAGGTTGAAGGCGGAGGTGACGGACGGATCGAGGACGAGCGCGGCGCCGTGGCGGCGGGCGAGAGCGGACAGCGCGGGGAGATCGGGCGTCTGGATGAGCGGATTCGTCGGGATCTCGGCGACGAGGCCGGCGATGCGGTCGCCTTTTTCGGCGAAGAGTTTTTCGATGGCGGCGAAGTCGAAAACGTCACGGACGTAAACGTAGTCGTCGGGGGCGGCGGTGAATTTTTTCAGCAGCGCGATGGTGTCGAGGTAGAGCCAGCCGAGTTGAATCCAGAGGGTGCGGCCGCGCGCGGCCTGGAGTTCGGCGACGGCGCGGAAGGCGGCGTCGACCGCGCTCATGCCGGTGTTGGCGAGGAGCAGATCGGTGGCGGGGACGCCGGGGAACGCGGGGGCGAGATGGCGGCGGATTTCGGCGACGGCGTCTCCGGTGAAAAGCGTTTCGCCGGCGGGCGTGGGCAAGAGGCCGTGGTGCGCGAGGCGATCCTCGGCGGCCCGCGAGGACAGGAAGCCGCCGGTGTGTTGCAGGAAGCTTTTGGCGCGGGCGGCGAGTTCGGACGCGGCGGGGTGGGCGACGGCGTGGACGTCGCCGTCGGTCAACCGCACGACATGGGCGGCGCCGAGATGAGCGGCGAGTCGGTCGGCCATGTGGGCGGAGGACGCGAGCCAGACGGTGTGATCGACGAGTCCGTGAGCGCGCGCGAGGTGAGCGGCGAGTTGTTGAAGAAAGGGATGGATGACGAAGCGCGGGTAGCCGGACGTCATCTCGCGGGTGATGGCCGGATCTTTCTCCTCGTAGCCGCGGACGGCGCGCATCGTGGGCAGGCTCGCGGAGACGGCGTGCGGCGAGTGGGCCGGGATGGGCTGACCGAGAGGAATGGGCGAGAAGGCGGACATGGGAATCGGAGATGGGAGTTCGGAGATGGGAGTTCGGAGATGGGAGTTCGGGTTGGCAAATGGAAGCTGTGTCACGGGCGGGGCGCAGGAGACGCTGTTTTTGAAGGGCGGGTGAGGCGGCGCGGGCGGTTTGGGGCGAGAAACCGGTTGCACCGGCGGGGTGCGGTGCATGATCGGCTGGGCATGAAACTCGTCTCGTGGAACGTGAATGGCGTGCGCGCCGTGTTGAAGAAGGGGTTTCTCGACTACATGGCGAAAGTGGATGCGGACGTGATCTGCCTGCAGGAGACGAAGGCGCATCCGGGCGACGTGCAGCACGTGGCGTGGGTGGCGGGTTACACGCCGCATTGGTATTCGGCGGTGAAGAAGGGCTACTCCGGCACGGTGATTTTCACGCGCGTGGCGCCGCTGAAGGTGACGTGCGGCATCGGCTTGCCCGGACACGACGACGAGGGGCGCGTGATCACGGCGGAGTTCAAGGACTTCTCTCTGGTGAACGTGTATCAGCCGAATTCGCAGCGCGGTCTGACGCGGCTCGACTATCGCACGAAGGAATGGGACCCGGCGTTTCTGGCGTTTCTCAAGAAGCTCGAGAAGAAGAAGCCGGTGGTGTTCTGCGGCGACCTCAACGTGGCGCACACAGAGATCGATTTGACGAATCCGAAGACGAACCGCCGCAACGCGGGCTTCACGGACGAGGAGCGGGCGAATTTCACGAAACTCCTGGAGAGTGGATTTGTGGATACGTTTCGCGAGTTCGAGAAGGGGCCGGGCCACTACACGTGGTGGAGCCAGATGATGAACTGCCGCGCGCGGAACATCGGGTGGCGCGTCGATTACTTCGTCGCGAGCGAGAAACTGAAGCCGAAGCTGAAGCGCGCGTGGATCTCGCCCGAGGTGATGGGCAGCGATCACTGCCCGGTGGGGCTGGAGATCGGTTGAACGGTCGGAAAGGAACGACGTGAAACTCGAGGAACTGAAGGAACTGATGTTGCTCGAGCCGGCGCTGACGCTGGCGGTGGCGGAGAGTTTGACGGGTGGGCGGGTGCAGGCGCGGGTGACGGCGGTGTCGGGAGCTTCGAAATTTTTCCTTGGTGGGCTGACCGCCTACACGCTCGAGCAGAAGGTGAAACAGCTCGGCGTCGACCGTGTGGCGGCGGCGCGGGTGAATTGCGTGTCCGCGGAGGTGGCCGAGCAGATGGTGCATGGGGTGTGCGGGCTGTTCGGCGCGGACGTGGGCGTGGCGACGACCGGTTATGCCGAGCCGTCGCCGGCCGAGGGCGTTGCGGTGCCGTTTGCGTGGTGGGCGGTGCTGGTGCGCGGCGGCGGGATGTTCGCGCTGAAGCGCGGGCGGGTGGAGTGTCCGGGCGCAACGCGCGGCGAGGCGCAGGAAACGATCGCCGACGTGGCGGTGGCGGAGCTGATCGCGGTGCTGCGCGAGGTGCGGCGGGGTAGTAGGTAAAAATTGGATACGAAAAGGCGGGGGTAATGGCCTGGTGGATCGGGCCATGATTTTGCGGAGACAAAAATGTCACGCGAACGTCGACCGCGCTCCGCGGGTTTGTCACGCGGGTCCGCATAATTGCGGGTCCACACCGGGGCGCCGCCTGCGGTGGGACACACATGAACCTTCCCTTCCTTCCGACTCGATCGACGAAAATTCCCGGGCGTATCGTCTGCGCCCTGTTGTGCGGGCTCTCGCTGCTGGCCGATGCCTCTGCGGCCACGCTCGCGGGGCGGGTGCGCGATGCGAACACGAGCAGCTTCCTGTTCGGCGCGACGGTCACGGTGCGCGAACTCGGCCGCCAGGCGGTCACGGATAGCGACGGTTCGTATCAGTTTCCCGATCTGCCCGCGGGCACCTACACGGTGGCGGCGGATTATCTCGGCTATAGCCCTGCAACGCAGAGGATCGACGTGAGCGAGGAGACGACGGCGCGGCAGGATTTCTCGCTCGGGTCGGAGGTGGTCACGCTCGGAAAGTTCGTGGTGCAGGGGAATCGCGAAGGGCAGGCGCGGGCGTTGCAGCAGAAGCGCACGGCGGACAATATTCTCGACGTCGTTTCCGCGGACAGCACGGGCAAGCTGCCGGATGGCAATGCGGCGGAGGCGGTGCGTCGGCTGCCCGGCGTGTTTGCCGAGATCGACCAGAACGAGGGCCGCTACATCGTGGTGCGCGGGATCGATGCGTCGTTGAACAACGTCACGATCAACGGCATCACGGTCGGTTCGCCCGAGGCGGGCAGCCGGGGTGCGGCAATGGACTCCGTGCCGGCGGACCTGATCAACCGCATCGAAGTGATCAAGGCGGTTACGCCCGACATGGATCATCAGGCGATCGGCGCGTCGGTGAACATCGTGACGCCGAGCGCGTTCGATCGCGCGGAGCCCTTCGCCTACGGCACGCTGGCGGGCGGCTACTACAATGGACCGGGCAACGACATGCCTTACAGCGGCAGTGCGACCTATGGCACGACGTTCGCGGACGGGAAATGGGGCGTGGTGCTCGGCGGCAGCTACAACTACCGGCACTACATTTCCAATCGCCGCTCGGGTGGAAATCCGTGGTTCGCGGCCGGGCCGGAAGGTTCGGCGGGGGAGGACGTTTTCTTTCCGGCGAACGAGGCGCTGTTTCACTACGACGTGCAGCGCTGGCGGCAGGGTTTGAATGCGGCGCTCGAGTTCCGGCCGAACGACGATCACCAGTTTGTTTTCCGCGTTGCGGACAACCGCTTCAAGGACGAGGAAGGCCGCGAGCAGAACAATTTCGAATTCTGGCGCACGACGTATCCGGCGACGTTCACGCCGACGACCGCGACGTTCACCGGGGGGCGCGCGACGGTCGAGTATCGCTACTATCTCCAGAAGCATAACATCACGAACGCGTCGTTCGGGGGGAAGCATCGGCTCGGCGACGGCGGCACGCACCTCGACTACACGGTGGCGGCGGGCAATGCGGAGAAGAAGACGCCCGACCGGCAGGACTGGGAATTTCGCTCGGGGACGAACATCGCGAGCACGGTCGATGTCGGGCCGGAGTATTGGACGCTCACGCCGAGCGCCAACTACTACGACGCGACGAGCTATCCTTTCCGCCGCGTGCGGTTTCGCAGCGACGACGAGAACGAGGACAACCTGAGCGTATCCGCGAATCTGCGACGCGAGCGGCAGCTCTTCGGCCGCGACGGTTTCTGGCAGGTGGGCGGCAAGTTCTTCTCGCGCGACAAGGGTTGGGATCGCACGAACACCAACTATCTCGCCGGCACGGGAGCGAATTTGTTCAACCTCGGGCAGTTCAACCTGTCCTCGCCAGCGCACGAGATGTTCGACGGCGAGCGGCGGATGTCGCCGCAGATCGACCTCGCGGCGGCGCAGGCGTTCTTCCGGCAGAATCCGCAGTATTTCGTGCCGAACTCCGCGGCGGAAATTCAGGACTCGAACGTGACTGATTTCCAGATGGACGAGCAGGTGGCTGCGGCCTACGCGATGACGCAGGTGAAGTTCGGCCGCTGGACGGCGCTGGCGGGCGTGCGCGTCGAGCGCAGCGAAGGCGACGTGACGGGCGTCGAGCTGCCGTTCGAGAACGGCGTGTTTCTCGGGCCGCGTCGCTTTCATGGTTCGAACAGCTACACGAACGTGTTGCCAGGACTTCACCTGCGGTTCGCGCCGGCGAAGAACTGGGTGCTGCGCGCGGCGTGGACGAACACGCTGGGCCGGCCGAACTATCCGGACATCGCGGCGTCGCGCTCGTTCAGCTTCGCGCCGGATGTCGCGGGTGGAAACGTTTACACGGGCAGCGTGAGCCAGGGGAATCCGGATCTGCAGCCTTACGAGTCGATGAACTTCGACGTGAGCGC
>JAEYYL010000421.1 GCA_023430825.1 Verrucomicrobiota bacterium
ACGCAAATCCACCGCCGCGTGCGTCGCCGGCGGCGCCGCGCGCAGGTGCGCCTCGAGCGCGCGCCACGCCCGGGTCACGCGGGCATCCGGCGCGGTCGCAGCGGGAGAAACGGTTTGCATGGCTTGGTTGAAGTCCGTGCGGAAATCGCCCGGGCGGAAGTCGATCACGGTGATTCCCGTGCCCGCCGTTTCAACGATTAAACTTTCGCTGAACGCGCTCAGCGCCGCCTTCGCGACATTGTAGCCGCTCATGAACGGCAGCGGGAATTCGACCGCCAGCGAGGCGACGTTGACCAGACACCCTCGTCCGCGCTCGCGCATGCCGCGCAGCGCACCGTGCGCGACCCGCAGCGTCGCCGCGATCATCGCGTCGAGCTGACGCTGCCACACCGCGAAATCCGTGGCCGCGAATTCGCCGAACACACCGTAGCCCGCGTTGTTGATCACGAGATCGAACGCCCCGCCCGCCGCCCGCGCCGCCCGCATCAGCGCCGTCTCCGCCGCCACCGGGTCGCCGAGATCGAGCACCACCGGCGTGAACAGCGCCGGATAACGCGTCGCCAGGTCCGTCAGCCGCGCCGCATCCCGCGCCGTCCCCCACACGCGCACGCCTTCGGCGAGCAGCATTTCGGCGAACGCCCGCCCGAGCCCCGCGCTCGCACCAGTGACGAAGGCCGTCGGATAACGTTCAGCGAGTCGGGCGGGCATCGCGGAAGCGGAGCGCGAAAAACGAAGCGGCGGGAGCTGCGTTCACGGTTGCTTGAACAGCAGCGCGACGTTCGCACCGCCGAAGCCGCTGCTGTTTTTCATGACGATCCGCGGCGCCGTGTTCTCCGTTTGCCGCAGGATGCGCAGGCCTTCGCACTCCGGATCGATGCGCGAGATGTTCGCCGATCCCGGCGTGAAACCTTCGCGCATCGCCAGCGCGCAAAACGCGCTCTCCATCGCGCCCGCGAGCGAGAGCCCATGCCCGGTCAGCGCCTTCGTGCTGCTCACCGCGACGCGCGGCGCGTGCTCCTTGAACACCGCGCGCAACGCCCGCGCTTCCGACACGTCGCCGATGATCGTCGAGGTCGCGTGCGCATTGACGTAGTCGACCTGCTCCGGCTGCACGCCGCTCGCCTGCAACGCCCGCGTCATCGCCGCCGCCGAGCCATTGCCTTCGGGATGCGAAATGGCGACGTTGTAGCCGTCCGACGCCTGCCCCCACCCCAGCACTTCGCAATACGGCGTCACACCGCGACGCGTCACTTCGTCCTCGGTTTCCAGCACCAGCACCACGCCACCTCCCGTGCCCACAAAGCCGTCGCGCGCGGCGTCGAATGGGCGCGACGCGAGATTCGGATCGGCCTGCAGCGAAAGCGTGCGCATGCCCGCAAACGGCAGGATCGCGTCCGTGTTACCGTCCTCCGCGCCGACGACGAACATGCGTTTTTGCCGTCCAAGTGCGAGATCGTCGAAGGCGTAGCCGAGCGCATGCGCCGACGACGCGCAGGCCGACGAGAAGCCGCACGACGAACCGAGAATCTTGAACGCGGCGACCAGGTTGAAATTCAACGTGCCGACGATCGACGCGACGATGCCGAGCGGCGAACACCGCATCACGCCGTGTTTCACCAGCCGGTCGTGATGGTAATTGGTCAGAAACGGCGAACCGCCCGACGCCGCGTAGAGTCCCGTGTCCGGATTGGAGATATCCGCATCCGTCAGCCGCGCATCCTCGATCGCCTGCACCATCGCGCAATGCGCGAACAAGCCGTTCGGCGCCATCGTGCGCAGCAGCTCGCGCTTGATCTTGTAGCGCGACGGAAACGTCCAGTCCTCCTGATCCGTCGAGTCTGTCGTGAACTCCTTCACCGTCCCGACGACCTTGCACGGGATGTCCGGCTTCTGGAACGGGGGAAACAACTCCAATCCGTGGCGCAGTTCGCGCAGGTTCTTCGTAACCGAAGCGGCGTCGTTGCCGATGCTTGTGATAAAACCCAGTCCAGTGATGAAAATCCGAGGCATAAGGAGGCGGCACGAAAACAAGCGGGATGGCGTCAGCCAGCCCGCGCGCAGACGGAAATATCAAGCCCGCAACTCCGCGTGGGTCAACGCGCGAGGCACGGAGTTTTGCCCGGCGTCGGTTCTCGCGATCCCGGCGCGGCTCGCCCCGTCGGTTTGCCTGCTCGGCTTCTCAGGCGCTCACCGCCGCCTGGAGTGGCGGAGGCGAGTCGGGCGAGGACGACGGTTTCGCGGTCAAGACGCTGGCCGGCGCGCTCACCGGGGTCGGCGCCGCCACCACGTCGGCATAGCCGAAGGTCAGCGTGATTTCCTCGGCAATCGCCGCTTTTTCCTGACCGACCCGAATCGCGCCCTCGAACGTCGCGAGCGGCATTTTCATCCGCTTCGGCTTGATCGACAGCGTCAGGGTATCGCCGGGTTTGCAGACGCGATGCGCCCGCACGCCTTCGCAACCCGTGAAGAAAATCGTCTGCGGATTCACGACCTTGCCCGGCTCCACCGCCATCCCTTCGATCAGGAAAAGCACCGCCAGCTGACCGAGCGCCTCGAGCATGATCGAAGCGGGCAATACCGGGTTGTCCTTGAAATGACCTTGCAGGAAGAACTCCTGCCCGCTGATCCGATACTTGCCATTCGCGCCGCTCGAACTCACCGACGCCTCATTCAGGAAAAGGAATGGCGGCTGGATCGGCATCACCGCCCCGATGTGCTCGATCGGGAGAAACTTGGTCGGCTTCGGCAACGGCAGATCGCGAATCTTGCAATCGATGAAGGTCTTCACGTCGCCCACCGTGCGCAAGTTGCGCAGCTCGTCGTTGTTGATCGACAACTGAAGGACGTCCTCCACCAGGATCACGATCTCCATCATCGTCAGCGAATCGATGCCGAGATCCTCGATAAGCCGCAGATCGTCGTCCGCATCCTTCAATTTCACGCGCAGATCCGGTTCGACGAATCGCTCGATCACGCCGATCACCACGGCCGGGACATGCTCGGGATTTCCGGTCTTCCGGAACTGCACCGCCGCCTCGAACGTGGAGGGCGAACAGCGTTTCAACGCCTCGCGAAGAGCGGCTTCGTCCTCCGGCGCAAAGGGCTTTGCGAGAACTGGAAACGGCTTATTTGTTCCCGGGCTTTGAGAGTGTGCTTCGGACATTTGAAACGGCGGAGGGTTGTTCTGGGAGGCTGAAATGTAAACCCCTATTTCCTCTCGGATCAGTTACGGAATCGGGCAGCGCCTGGAAGAAAAGCAGGTGTCGGGCCAGCGAGGCGCGAGCCGCTTGCGAGTTGACCGTCCTCCAAATCGCTTGTTCCTTGGCCGATCCGTGGCGCTCGCCGACCACGTTCACGCTCACGCACATGTGCGCTTCGCCCTCCGACGCCGCTCCGCCTCCCGTCTATCTCATCACGCACGAATTTTATCCGCGGCGCGGCGGCATCGCGACGTTTGCCGAGGAGATTGCCCGCGCCACCAGTGAACTCGGCTACAACCTCGAGGTCTGGGCGCAGTCCGCCGCCACCGGCGCTGCCGAGAAGCCCTGGCCCTTCCGCCTCAAGCGTCTGCCGCTCAAAGGCACCCACGACTTCTGGTGCCAGCTGCGTCTCGCCATCCAGGTTGTCCGCGCCCGCCGCAAGCTCCGCCACGCCATCGTTTATCTCCCCGAACCCGGGCCGATGCTGACGATGATGCTGCTCCAGTTTTTTCACGCTTTCCGCCCGGGCCGGCTGATTCTCACCTTTCACGGTTCCGAAATCCTCAATTTCGCCCGCAGCCCGTGGCGCCGCGCCCTCGCCCGCCGGTTGATCCGCCATGCGACGCGCGTCACCACGCTCACCCGTTACACCCGACAGCTGTTGCTCGAGCACTTCCCCGAAGCTGCGCCCAAAATCTCCCTGACCCCCGGCGCGCTCCGCACCGACTTCGCCCTCGTGCCACCCCGCCACACGGCGCCGTCCGACAAAATCATCGTGCTCACCGTAGGTCGGCTGCACCCGCGCAAAGGCCAGCTCCTCACGCTGAAGGCGCTGCAATCGCTTTCGCCCGAAGCCCGCGCCCGCATCGAATACTGGATCGTGGGCGGACAAAGCAAAAACAACTACGAGGCCAGCCTCCGCACCGTCGCCGCCCGCCGCCCCGATCTCGTCGTGCGCTTTCTGGGCAACCTGCCCGACGACGAACTTTCCGACGTTTACGAACGTGCCGACATCTTCGCGATGACGAGCGTCAACCACGGCAACAGCATCGAGGGCTTCGGACTGGTTTACCTCGAAGCCTCCGCCCACGGCCTGCCGATCGTCGCCCACGACGTCGGCGGCGTATCCGAAGCGGTGATTCACGACGTCACCGGCTTGCTCATTCCCCCCGACCGCCCCGCGCAGCTCGCCGCCGCCTTCGAACAGCTCGTGTTCGACGCCGCGCTCCGCCAGCGGCTCGGTCAGGCCGGCCGCACTTGGTCCACGCAAAATTCCTGGCGCGAATCCGCCGAAGCGCTTTTCCGCCCCGCCGAAACTCTCGCATGATCCAATCCCGCGCCACCGTCACGGTCCGCTACGCCGAAACCGACATGATGGGCATCGTTTACCACGCGAATTACCTCCCGTGGTTCGAAGTCGCCCGCACGCAGTTGCTCCGCGAACAGGGCTTTCCCTACCGCCAGCTCGAAGCCGACGGCTATCGCATTCCCGTGCTGGAGGTCTCCGCAAAATACCGCCGTCCCGCACTCTACGACGACACGCTCACCATCGTCGCCACGATCCGCGAAAAACCCCTTCTGCGCATCCGCATCGATTACGAAGTTTATCGCGGCGAGGACCTGCTCGCCACCGGCCAGTCCGCACACGCGTTCTGCGATCTGCGCGGCCAGCCGACGCGTCCGCCCGCCGCCTTCGCCGCGCGGATGAACGAGCTGTTTGTTTAGGAACCTCGCCGGACGCCTGCACGTAGCCCGGTCAACCTGACCGTGTTTGGACTGCCGTAGAGCCGCAGTCGGATTGACCGCCCTCCTCCGCCGCATACTCCGCCAGCACCTCCGGCGCGTCCTCCGCCGCGCGCGCGTCCGCCAGCAGCGCCGCCGCCCGCGTCGCGCCCGCCACGCGAAACACCGCCCACACCGCATGCGCCCGCACCAGCGCGTGCGCGTGTCGCGCGAGCCCCACCAGCCGCGGCAACACGCCCTCGTCGCGCGCATTGCCCGCCACCACGCACGCGTTGCGCAACAACCCCGCCAGCTTCACCCGCTTGATCGGCGTCTTTCGAAATGTCTCCGCGAAGCTCTCCGGCGTCAGCGCGAGCACCTCCGCCAGCGTCAACCCCGCCAGCTCGCCCCGCCCCACCAGCAGCATCGCGCGCCCCTGCCGCGCAAACCGATTCCACGGACACACCTCGAGGCACACGTCGCACCCGTAAATCCGCGAGCCCACGCCCGCCCGCAGCTCGCGCGGGATCGCGCCCTTGTTCTCAATCGTTTGATACGACACGCACCGCCGCGCATCCACCACGCCCGGGCTCACGATCGCGTCCGTCGGACACGCCTCGATGCACCGCGTGCATTTCCCGCACAACAGTCCCACCGCGCCCGCGCCTGCCTCCGCAAACCGGTTCTTCACCGGCTCGTCCGGCGCGAGCGGCACCCGACTCAAGATCGCCGACAAAAACAGCCAGTTCCCCTGCGTCCGCGAAATCAGCATCGCGTTCTTCCCGATGAAACCCACGCCCGCCCGCGCCGCCCAGCTCCGCTCCAGCACCGGCCCCGTATCCACATAGTAACGATAATCCTCGCTCGTGATCCCGTAGAGCTCCTCCAGCACCTTCCCGCCCGCCACGAGCGCGGGCTTCATCGTGTCATGATAATCCTGATACAGCGCGTAGCGCGCCCAGCGCGGCTTCGCCGCCGCTTCCTCCGCCGCGACCGGACGATCCGCCGAGTAACTCACGCCGAGCAAAATGATCGATCGCACGCCCGGCAGCACGCGCTCCGGATCGAGCCGCTTGTCCACCGTCCGCTCCATCCATGCCATCTCGCCGTGCATCCCCGCCGCCAGCCACGCGCGCAAGTTTTCCCCCGTCAGTTCGCCACCCGTCGCCGCGAACCGCACGTCGTCGAACCCCAGCCCGAACAACCGCCCGCGCAACGCCTCCTGCCGCGCGTCGCTCATCGCTGGGTCCGCACGAAATCCGCCGCTTCCCGCCGCCACGCGCGAATCACGTGCGACACGATGTCGTTCAACGGCCGCGCATCCGTCAGGATCACCGTGCCCGCCCGCTTGTAGATCGGTTCGCGCACCGCATACAGCGCGCGCACCTGCGCATCCGGATCCTCCACGTTCAACAGCGGCCGGTGCCGGTGCCGCGCCGTCCGCGCCAGGATCGTCTCGATCGACGCATGCAAACAAATCACCACGCCGCGGGCCTGCAGCGCCGCTAGCATCCCGGATTGCACGACAAGCCCGCCGCCGCACGACACCACCGCGCGCGTCGCCTGATGGCCGCCTTCGATATACGCGCGCTCCATCGCGCGAAACGCCGCTTCTCCCTCCGTCGCGAAAATGTCCGCAATCGTCCGCCCCTGCATCCGCTCGATCTCCTGGTCGCTGTCCAGCAGCGCAAACTCCAGCCGTTGGGCCACGGCGCGACCGATCGTGGTTTTGCCCGTGCCCATGAATCCGACCAGGTAAAGATTGACGTCCGTCGCGTGCATCGACGCCGAGAAGCATCGCCCTCCCCTCCGCCTTGCCAATCGCGAAAAAATTAGCCGCGCCCGCACGCTCGTGTTTCACTTCATCGCATGACCGCTCTCCGCCACGCATTCGCCAGCGACAACACCGCCGGCCTCTGCCCCGAGGCCTGCGCTGCCTTGCAGGAGGCCAACGCCGGCGCCGCGCCGAGTTACGGCGACGACCCGTGGACGGCGCGAGCGAAAGACCGTTTCCGCGAACTCTTCGAAACCGACTGCGACGTCTTCTTCGTCTTCAACGGCACCGCCGCCAACTCGCTCGCGCTCGCCGCCTGCTGCCGCGCACCGCACACGCGCATCCTCTGCCACGAAGCGGCGCACATCGACACCGACGAATGCGGCGCACCCGAATTTTTCTCCGGCGGCGCCAAACTCAATCCGCTCCCCGGCGCGCACGCCAAACTCGAACCGCTCGCCCTCGAGCGCGCATTCCACCGCGGCCACGGCGTGCACTACCCGAAGCCCGCCGCGCTCTCGCTCACGCAATCGACCGAGCACGGCACGGTTTACACCCCCGCCGAACTTCGCGCACTCACCTCCCTCGCGCACGCCCACGGTCTCGCCGTCCACCTGGACGGCGCCCGTTTCGCCAACGCGATGGCCGCCCTCCAACCACCCGGAACTCTGAACCCGGAACACGGAACCGCCGTGTCTCCCGCCGACGCCACTTGGCGCGCCGGCATCGACGTGCTCTGTTTCGGCGGCACGAAAAATGGCCTGCTCAACGCCGAGGCCGTGGTGTTTTTCAACCGCGATCTCGCGCGCGATTTCGATTACCGCGTGAAACAGGGCGGACAACTCTGCTCGAAAATGCGTTACGCCGCCGCCCAGTGGCTCGCGCTGTTGCACGACGGCGCCTGGCTGCGCCACGCCGCCCACGCCAACGCGCAGGCCCGCCGCCTCGCCACCGCGTTGCGCGCCGTGCCCTCGCTCCGCCTCCTCGCCGCGCCGGAGGTCAACGGTGTCTTCGTCGAAATGCCGCCCGCACTCCACGCCGCACTCACCGCCCGCGGCTGGTGTTTCCATCCGTTCATCGGCGAACACGGCTACCGGCTCATGTGCTCGTGGGCGACCACCGACGCCGAGATCGACGCCTTCCTCGCCGACGTCCACGCCCTCGCGAACACGACGTCCTGAAGGTAGGAGCCTGCTTGCAGGCGATATCGCGC
>JAEYYL010000179.1 GCA_023430825.1 Verrucomicrobiota bacterium
GTGAAGCGGCCGGGCTCGACCGTCCATTGCTGGTTGCGGTCAAACACGGCGAGATCTTCGGGCGTGAGCGTGAAGGTCAGGCGGCGGGACTCGCCGGCGCGGAGCGGCACGCGTGCGAAACCGCGGAGCACTTTCTCGAAGGTGATCGCGCTGCTGTAGTCGTCCCGCAAATACAGCTGCACGACCTCGTCGCCGTCGCGTTCGCCGGTGTTGGTGACGGTGCAGGAAATCTCCACCGTCGCCTGCGGGCCGGGGCGGTCCGGCGAGATCTGCAGATCGGCATAGGCGAAGGTGGTGTAGCTCAGGCCGTGGCCGAACGGGTAGAGCGGGCCGGTGACCATGCCGGGATCGCGGCCCTGCGAACCGGGATGCGCGGGGAAGTTGAGCGGAATCTGGCCGACCCCGCGCGGGAAGGTGACGGGCAGGCGGCCGGCGGGATTGTAATCGCCGAAGAGAACGTCGGCGAGGGCGGAGCCGCCGTTTTCGCCGGGCATCCAGAGTTCGACGATCGCGGGCACGTGACGCGCGGCCCAGTTGATGCTGAGCGGCCGGCCGTTGGAGAGAACGAGCACGAGCGGCTTGCCGGTGGCGTGCAGGGCGCGGAGGAGGTCTTCCTGGTGGCCGGGAAGATCGAGGTTGGTGCGACCGGCGGACTCGCGGCAGAGCGCGTCGGTTTCGCCGAGAACCGCGATGACGACGTCGACGTCGCGGGCGGCTTCGACGGCGGCGGCGATGCCGGCGCGGACGGATTCGCCGGGCGGTTCCTTCCAGAGATCGCTTTCGGGGAAACGGTCGTCTTTGACGGCGACACCCTGGGCGTAACGGACTTCGACGGCGGGGCCGAGTTTTGCGCGGAGGCCGGCGAGGGGCGTGACGACATCGAGATTCTGCGGACCGTAGCGCGACCACCAGGCGTGCGGATCGTCGGCGAGCGGGCCGGCGACGAGGATGCGGCGGAGATCGCGGCGGAGCGGGAGCGCGGCGGATTCGTTTTTCAGCAGCACGATGGATTCGTGGGCGGCGCGCTGGGCGGCAGCGAGATGGTCGGGATGGCGGACGACGCGGGCGGCATCGGCGGGCGCGACCCGATAGGGCTGGTCGAAGAGGCCGAGCCAGAACTTGACGCGGAGGATGTCGCGCACGCGGGCATCAATCGTGGCGAGCGAGAGCTGGCCGCGTTGCACGAGATCGCGCAGCGGGAGGACGTGGTCGTCGGGCAGGGTGAAGTGCGTGCGGATGTTGAGCCCGGCTTCGACGGATTGGCGGACGGCGTCGGTCGGCGAGGTCGCGACGCGGTGCTTGGTGTGCACCCATTCGACGGCGCCGCTGTCGGAAACGACGTAGCCGCGGAAGCCCCATTGTTCGCGGAGGATCTCGGTGAGGAAGAGTCGGCTGCTTTCGATCGGGATGCCGTCGTAGTCGTTGTAGGAGGCCATGACGCCGAGGGCGCCGGCGTCGCGGATCGCGCGGCGAAACGGCTCGAGGAAGATCGTCTGCACGTCGCGCCACGTTGCCTGGGGATCGGTGCGCGCTTCGCCATCGCGGCCGCCCTTGGGCACGCTGTAAACGGCGAAATGTTTCACGGTGGAGACGACGCGCTGTTCCTGGATGCCGCGGACCTGTTGCACGCCGAGGGTGGCGGTGAGGAAGGGGTCTTCCGAATAGCATTCGACGATGCGGCCCCAGCGCGGGTCGCGCGGGAGATCGAGGACCGGCGAATACACGTTGGTATAGCCGAGGGCGCGCGCTTCGCGGCCGGTGATGCGGCCGATTTCGCGGACGAGCGGGGCGTTCCAGGTGCTGCCGACGCCGATGGCGGCGGGGAAGCTGGTGGCTTTCGTGTGGAGGAGGCCGCGGATGCCCTCGTTGGTGAAATCGACGGGGATGCCGAGGCGGGTCTCCTCGACGAACCAGCGCTGGACCTCGTGGAGGGCCTGCACGTGCTTGGACCATGGATACGCGTGCGCGGGGATGGGGAGACGGCCGCCCTCGCCGGTGTTGCCGTTGAGATGCTCGTCGATGTTGCCGATGCCGTCGCGCCAAAGGGCGGTTTTCCAGGCTTCGGTGGGCAACTCGTCGAGGAGGACGCGCGGGAAGCCGTAGAGCGTGGCTAGCTGCGCGGTTTTTTCCTCGAGCGACATTTGCGCGAGAAGATCGTCGATGCGGGCGTCGACCGGGAGGGAGGGATTCTCGTAGGGGTCGAGCCGGCCGTTCTTGTTGAAATCGATCCAGCCGTCGCGATAGAGGCGGGCGGAATCCGGTGAGGCGGGCCGGACAAAAAACTCGGCCGGCGGCGGGGCGGCGTGCGCGGCGGCGAGGACGAGTGCGCCGGTCAGTGGGCCGACGTTAAAAAAGGGGCGCATGATTGAACGAAGCAAGCGGGAGGATCATAGCGCGGACGGTGTCGCGGGTTCTTGTTCGATTTTGGGCAGTTGTTGTGTTTTTTTCTCATGCGAAGCATGAACGCCAGAACGCGAACCCTGCGCCCCGCCGCTCCGATCCGCGCTCCGCGCCTGCAGCTCACGGTCAAACGTCAGGCGGAGTCGTTCGTCTGCCGGCGTTGCGTCGACCGGGGTTATCTGGCGCCGGAGGAGGCCTTCGATGCGCCGTATCATTTTCACCCGGAGATCGAGCTGCTGTTGATGGAGTCGAGTTCGGGGACGCGCTACGTGGCGGATTCGGTGGAGCCGTATGAGCCGGGCGATCTGGTGTTGATCGGGGCGAACGTGCCGCATGTGTTTGTGCGCGACACGGGCCGGCGCGCGGGGGAGAGCGTGGCGTCGTCGCTGGTGCTGCAGTTTCTGCCGACGTCGCTCGGGGAGGGATTTTTCGAACGGCCGGAGATGCGCGAGGTGCAGCAGTTGCTGGCGGCGGCGAATCACGGCCTGCATTTCGGTCGGCAGACGGTGGCGTGGGCGTCGCCGCAATTGCACAAGCTGCTCGGTTTGCAGGGGGCGCGGCGGGTGGCGTTGCTGGTCGACATCCTCGCGCGGCTGGCGGAGGCGCCGTCGCGGCCGCTCGCGTCGAGTGCGTTCAAGCAGCAGATCAAGCCGCAGGATCTGGTGCGAATCAGCCGCGTGCTGGCGCATGTGGAGGCGGCGTATCATCAGGAGATTTCGCTGAACGAAGTGGCGAAGCTCGTCGCGCTCAGTCCGACGTCGTTCAGCCGGTGGTTCTCGGCGGCGACGGGCAAGCCGTTCATCCAATTCCTGACGGATGTGCGGCTGGCGCACGCGTATCTCGCGCTGACGGAGACGGGAAAATCGGTGACGGAGATCGCGTTCGACTGCGGGTTCAACTCGGTCTCGCACTTCATCCATCGGTTTCACGAAGTGCGGCACATGTCGCCACGGGAGTTCCGGCGGCGGATCGCGGCGGGGTTGCTCGACGCGGAGATGGCGGGGAATGGGGTGCCAGCGGCGGCGGCGGCGCGGGGCGGTGGATAGCCGGGCGAGTTGCGCGGCGCAGGGCAGGCGGCGTTATGCGAACCGACCCGACGGGGACGCCGGGTTCCCGCTGCGAGCATGCGCGGATAAAAAAGCGCAATTAGTGCCCAAATTAAAACAAGTAGCGGGGCTGCTGCGTCTGGTAGTCTGACCCTGGCGACCGTGCGCGAGCCTCGCGCGGCGAACGCCGTTCAACGTCTGCTCCAACCCCGCCTCATCCATGCCCGCTCTCAGTCACGGCGACATCGCCATCATCGGCGTCTATCTCGTCGCCACGCTTTTCCTGGGGTTCTGGCTGCGCAAGCGCGCGACCCAGAGCCTCGAGCATTATTTTCTCGGGGGCCGGCGGATGCCGTGGCCGCTGCTCGGGGTGTCGGGGATGGCGAACTGGTTCGATCTGACGGGCACGATGATCATCACGTCATTCCTCTTCATGCTCGGGCCGCGCGGGCTGTTCATCGAGTTTCGGGGCGGGGCGGTGCTGGTGCTGGCGTTCATGCTGTTGTGGACGGGCAAATGGTATCGGCGCTCGAAGTGCATGACGGGACCGGAGTGGTATGTCTTTCGTTTTGGCACGGGACGGGGGGCGGAGACCTTGCGCGTGGTGAGCGCGCTGTTCGGCATCGTGTTCACGATCGGCATGCTCGCGTATCTGGTGCGGGGCACGTCGCTTTTCCTGGGGGTGTTCCTGCCGTTGTCGCCGTTGGCGGCGACGGTGGTGGTGATCGCGTTTTCGACGTTCTACACGATGCTCTCCGGATTTTACGGCGTGGTGGTGAACGATCTGGTGCAGGGCGTCATCATCGTCGTGGCCTGCGTGGTGGTGGCGATGCTGGCGTTCCAACTCGTGCCGGATGCGGCGGCGCTCGGCGTGCTGGCGGAGCGGGTGACGGGCAATGCGGAGTGGATGAATGCGCTGCCGGCGGTGCACACGACCATGCCGGCAGGTTACGAGGCGTATGAGTCGCTGCTGCTGTTCGCCGGATTCTACCTGTTGAAGAGCATGTTCGATGGGGCGGGTTCGGGCGACGACTCGCGCTATTTTGCGGCGAAGAGCGACCGGGACTGCGGGCTGCTCTCGCTGATGCAGGGGGTGACGGTGGCGTTTCGCTGGCCGATGATGATGGGGTTTGCGGTGTTCGGGTTGTTTTTGGTCGACGACGTGCTGCCCGATCGCGCGCGCACGGCGGCGGCGACGGCGGCGATCAAGGCGCACGGGCCGCTGGTGGGCGAAGGCGCGTGGCATCATTACACGAGCGCGGTCGCGAATTATCCGGAGGAGCATGCCGCGCTGGCCGGTGAACTCGAGGCGACGCTGGGCGCACGGTGGAAGGAGGCGCTGCCGCTGGTCGGTTATCACGGCACGGTGAATCCGGAGCAGGTGCTGCCCGCGGTGATGCGCAACAGCCTGCCGCCGGGCCTGCGCGGTTTCGTGCTGGTGGCGATGCTGGCGGCGATGATGTCGACGCTGGCGGGCCAGGTGAACGGCGTCGGCTCGGCGATGTTCGTGCGCGACATCTACCAAAATCTGCTGCGACCGCGGGCGGGCAATCGCGAGTTGATCGTCGCTTCGTATGCGGCGACGGGGGGCATCGTCGGGCTGGGTTTCGCGATGGGGGTGTCGGCGCGCAGTATCAACGACCTGTGGGGTTGGATCATGATGGGGTTCGGGGTGGGGGCGCTGGCGCCGAAGTTTCTGCGATTGTATTGGTGGCGCTGCACGGCGTGGGGCTGCGCGACGGGTCTTGCGCTCGGCGGCGCGAGCGCGATCGTGCAGCGGCTGTGGTGGCCCGGGATGGTGGAGTGGAAACAATTTCTGCTGACGGGCGGCATCGGTTTCGCGGGCGTGGTCGTCGGCTCGTGGTGCAGTGCGCCGACCGATGCGGCGACGGTGCGGCGGTTCTACCGGCAGACGCGGCCCTTCGGCTGGTGGAAGCCGTTTTGGAACGAGCTGAGCGCGGCGGAGCAGGTGGCGGTGCGGCGCGAGCATCGCGGCGACGTGGCGGCGCTGCCGTTCGTGCTGCTCGCGCAGATCGCGCTGTTCATGCTTTCGATGCAGATCGTGGTGCATGCCTACGATGCGTTCTTCGCGACGCTGCCCTGCTTCCTGATCGGAGCTGCGGGCATGTATTGGTTCTGGTGGCGACGGCTGCCGGCGGCGGGCGGAGCGGACGATGCGACGGCGCTCCCGGAACGCGCCGAGGGCGAGGGTGGCGCGGCCGCGGTCCGGCGGTAAACGCGGGAAATCGCGTTGGATAAAAAAACACAAGTGTTGCCCAAAAACGGACAAGAAAATCCGCGGGGCGCTCCGGTATCTTGGCATCGTGAGGCGCAGTGCGGCGATTCTACCGCGGCGGCTCGCAGACCCCGAAAGATGCAACCCCCACGATCCAGGACGGCCGCGCCGGCAGTGCTGCGCCCGGGTGGAGACAGACCACCGGAGCTCGCTCGGCCGACGAACGCGGGAGTGGCACCGACCCACGCAGACACGAGCCAAACACCCAACCAAACATGAAACGCGAAACACGACTTCAGTTCATCACCGGCGCCTTGCTCGCCGCGCTCGCCGGTCCGCCGGCGATCCTCGGCCAGACCGCGGCCGGCCCTCTTGCTCCTCCGGCGGACGACGATGTCGTCACGCTTTCACCCTTCGTCGTCTCCAGCCAGACGGAGCGCGGCTACCAGGCGACCGAGACGCTCGCCGGCATGCGCATCAAGACCGACCTCAAGGACACGGCTGCAGCCATCGACGTGTTGACGGATGCCTTCCTCGATGACGTGGGTGCGACCGACATGTTCGATGCGCTGAAGTATGTCGCGAACATGGAGTATGCGTCGTATCAATCGAGCGACCAGAGCAACGCGTCGCAGTGGTTCTCCTCGCCGTATCTCTCGCGCGGCATCGCCGGCAGCACGGTGCTGCTCGACTTCTTTCCGACCGGCTCGGTGCCGATCGATCGCTACAACACCGAGAACCTGACGCTGATGCGCGGGGCGAATGCCATCCTCTTCGGCATCGGCAATCCGTCCGGCATCATCGGGGCGAGCACGAAGCGCGCCTCGCTCAGTCGCGACATCAACTCGGTGCGGTTCCTCGTGGACTCGAACGAGTCGATGCGCACGGAACTCGATTTCAGCCGCGCGCTGATCAAGAACAAGCTGGCGGTCCGGCTCGCGGCGGTCTTCTCCGACAAGCACACCGACCAGGAGCCGTCGCTGGATCGGCGCAACGCGATCTACGGCACGGTGAGTTACAAGCCCTGGTCGAAAACGACCATCACGGCCAACTACGAGGATGGCATCCGGCACCGCCTGCATGTGCAGAACCACATTGCGATCGACGCCTACACGCCCTGGGTGCTCGCCGGCAAGCCGATGGTGACCACGCGGCACGGCACCAACACCACGAATCACACCACGCTGTATCCATATTTCCCGCACGAAGGGCCGCGCTACAGCACGGCGGTCGGCAGCGGCCTGCAGACCACGAGCAGCGGTTCCTACCTCGTGAAAATCGAAAACGATCCGACGCTGCCGATCATGGACTGGCGCGGGATGGCCCGCGGCTCGCAGTGGAGCAACATGTATAACGGCAGCGCGACCTACACGCCCGGCGTGATGCTCAACAGCGACCGCGCCGTCCTCGACAACATCAGCTTCTATCCGTCGACGGCGATCGTGCCGCTCAATCTGAATGTTTTCGGCGACAACAATCGCAACGACCAGGATTACCAGCGGTCGTCGGTCATCATCGAGCAGCAGCTGCTGCCCGACCTCGATCTCGAACTCGCCTGGAACGAGTTCACGTCGGACTACCTGTTCAAGATCCATGCGTATTCGAACAACGCCAAGATCTTCGTCGATCCGAACGTTTACCTGCCGGACGGCCGGCCGAATCCCTACGCCGGCATGCCGTTCATCGACACGGGCAACAGCGGCAACGGCATGCGCCAGACCGGCTCGTTGGAGAAATACATCACCAAGCGCGCGACGCTCTCGTATCAGCTCAACCTGGACGACCGGAAGCTCTTCCGCAATTTCGGCCTGGGCAACTACCGCTTCGGCGGCCTGGCGCAGGACGCCAACTACACGCAGAAACTGCTGTCGACGCGCATCGTCAACGTCACCCCGATCAACGGCAACGCCGCGACGAATGCGCTGAACCAGAACGCCAATCGCGTGAGCCACCGCTACTATCTCACGCCCGGCGGCGGCAACACGTTCAAGCTCCTGTCTTCCCCGACCGAGTCCCAGCCGACGATCGCCGGTCTGCCGACGAATCTCCTCGGCTCCGGGGCGAATCCCACGGGGGCGATCCGGCTGGAGGAGCGGATGTCCGACGAGAATCCGCGTAACAACCGGCAGGATACAAAGAGCTTCGTCGCCGCGCTTCAGGGCTCCTGGTGGGAGTCGGGCGATCGCAGCTTTCATCGTCTCACCGGCCTCTACGGCTGGCGCAAGGACTCGCAACGCAACCATGCCCAGAGCTTCGCTCGCAACGCGCAGGGCGAGTTCACGGTGCCGGTCACCCCGCACCGCGCGTATCACCTGATCGAGGAGAACGGCACGTGGGGCACGCCGAGCGAAGTGGACGCGAACACGAAGAGCTACAATGTCATGTTCCGTCCGATCCGGCAGGTCCGGCTCTTCTACAACTACTCGGACATTTTCCGCGCGGCGGCCGCCAACTTCTTCGACATCCACGGCAATCCGCTGCGTCCCGCCTACGGCGAAACCGAGGACTACGGCGTGAAGCTCGATCTCTTCGACGAGCGCATCTTCCTCTCGGCGACGCGCTACGAGACGGCCCAGCGCGACTCGAGCGTCGACAACACCGGCTCGATTCGCGAACCGATCCAGCAGTTGCTGGCGGGCATCGTGCGCAACGCCGGGTTGCCGGCCAACGAGCAGACCGGAGCGGTGGCGACTCCGGCGGAGCTGCAGGAAATCACGCTGCTGCAGGACAATCTCGTGCGTCCGTTCGCCTACCGCGACGACAGCACCGAGGGTTACGAATTCGCGCTTACCGCGAGCCTCACGTCGAACTGGAACGCGCGGATGACCTTCGGCATCCAGAAGACGACGGTCGCGTCGGCCGCCGACGAATGGCAGCCCTACCACGAGCAGTATCTGCCGTTCTGGCAGAAGTTCGCCGCCAACGGCCTGGTCAACCAGAACGACGCCAACTACAACACGGTCGCCCACGCGATCGCCCGCGCCCAGCAGCGCCTGATCGATTATCGGTCGGTGATCGGCCAGCAGCCGGGCAGCCAGCGCACCCGCAACTCGACGCTCTCCACCTCCTACCGTTTCTCGTCCGGCTTCCTCAAGGGATTCCGCGTGGGCGGCGGCTACCGCTGGTCGTCGGAGAACATCCTCGGCTATGCGCGCGATGCCTCCGGCAATCTCGACCGCGAGCGCCCGTTCCGCGGCAAGGCGCAGATCGCGACCGACCTCAGCGTCGGCTACACCCGGAAGTTCGCCCGCGACAAATACACGTGGGACGTTCAGCTCAACGTTTACAACGTCCTCGATGACACCCGCATCCGGGCCTACCAGGCGGTCGACGATGGCACGGGCAATCCGCTCATCGCGCGGACGTTCCTTCCCGAACCGCTCACGGTTCAATTGACGAACTCGATCCGGTTCTAGGCCGCCTTGTTCGTTCCCCGGCGGCGCGGCTCAACGCCGTGCGCGCCGCCCCTTCGTTTCCTCCGGGCGCGTGTCACGACGCGCCCGGCACGGCGGCGCCTGGCCGCTGCGATTTGCTCCAGCCGTTCCACCCCACGCTGAAGTGAAACCCCATGATCACCCCAAGACTGAAGCTCCTCGTTGCGAGCATCGCCTCGCTCGCCTGCTGGTCCGCCGCCTCGGCGCAGACCGTGACCCTCAACCCAACCGCCGACGCACACGTGCGGTCCGGCACGCATCAGAACACGAACTACGGCAACGGCACGACCCTCGACATCAAGAAGAGCGCGAACCCGGCCGACGACTTCAACCGCGAGATCTACCTTAAGTTCGATCTCACGAACGTGACCAGCGTGCAGACGGCGAAGCTGCGGCTCTACGGCTCGGCCGGCTCGCCGGAGGTCGTCAGCACCGATCTGTATTCCGCTGCGAACACGTCGTGGACCGAGTCCGGGATCACCTGGGCGAACAAGCCCGCGACCGGCCCGATCATGTGGGACACGCGTGCGCTCCAGAATTCGCCGGCGTGGCACGAGTGGGACGTCTCGCAGTTCCTGCAGGGCGAGAAGACGCTCGGTCGCAACGTCGTCACGCTCGTGTTGAGAAACTCCGTCGCGTCGACGACCGGCACGATCGCGTTCAACTCCCGCCAGCACGCGAGCAACCGGCCGCAGCTCGTGATCGTGCAGGCGTATCCGTGGACTTATTACGAGGCGGAGGCCGGCACGAAACACGCGAACGCGACGCTCAACACCGGCACGAGTTGGGGCCAGGCGGCGTTTGAGGCGCGCGGGAAAAAGACCGTGACGCTCGACGCGCAAAACGAATACGTGCAGTGGACGACCACGGCCGCCGCGACGCACGCGACGATGCGCTACAGCATGGCCGACGGCGCGACGGGCACGCTCGCGCTCTACGTCAACGGCGCCAAGAAAGCGGATCTCCCACTCACCTCCGTGAAGATGCGCGAGACGCAGTCCGGTGTCGCGCCGGCGGACGGCATCGTGCGCTACTTCGACGACGTGACGGTTGCGGTTCCCGGCGGCATTCCGTCGGGCGCGACCGTCAAGCTCCAGAAGGACGTCACGGGTTCGACGGCCTACGTGATCGATTTCCTCGAACTCGAGAACGCTCCCGCCGCCGGCACGAAACCGGACTCGTCGTGGATCGACATCACCGCCGCGCCTTACAATGCGATCAGTGGCGACGGGGCCGACGACCGTGCGGCCATCGTGGCCGCGATCGCCGCGGCGAACAGCGGCAGCAAGAAGGTGTGGATTCCCGCCGGCACGTTCGACGTGATGTCGAATGGCGGCGCCACGCCGAGCAACGGCATCGTCGTGCCGGCGGGCATCCAGATTCGCGGCGCCGGCATGTGGCATACGACGCTCCGCAAGAATTACGCCGGCGCCAACGCCCGGTTGTTCACGCTGAACGGCAATGGCGTCACGATGCGGGACTTCAAGGTGATCGGCTCGCTCACCACGCTTTCCGGCAACGGTCAGAACGTGGTGTTTCGCGCGGCGGATCTCACGACCGGACACCTCATCGAGCGGATCTGGTCGGAATACACCTCGCTCTTCCTCGGGTTCAACGTCTCGACCACCACCGTGCGCGGCAATCGCGTGCGCAACACCTACAAGGACGCGATCCATTTCGCGCGCGATTCGTCGAACAATCTCGTCGAGAAGAACACCATCCGGAACGCGGGCGACGACAACGTCGCGTTCGTCTCCTACCAGAACACCGGCATGGCGAACAACACCGCCCAATACAACGTGGGCGAGTGCGGCTGGTGGGGCCGCGGCTTCACCAACATCGGTGGCACGGGCAACATCCTCCGCGCCAATGTCGCCGTCGATTGCGCGAAGGCTGGCGTGGCGGTGATCGTCGAGTCGTTCAGCGGCCAGGAAACGCCGTTCTGCACCAATTGGGTCGTCGAGAAAAACGTCGCCGTCGGTTGCGGCAACCAGATCAGCCATCCGCTCACGGCGAGCATCGGCGTTTACACCGCCATCGACAAACCGATCTCGGGGCGGATGGAAACGAATCTCGTCCTTCGCCCGCCATATCATGCGTCGCGTCTGCAGGGCCACGTCGGCGACGCGGGCACGAGCTATGTCGTCCATTTCCGTTACAACGGCATCGAGGCGCCGGTCGCCGGCGGCTCTTTCTCGCGGAAGGTCGTCAGCCTTCAAGCGAACACCAACCTAGTCCACACCCCCAACACCGATCTGTGAGCCGCGGTTCTCCGAGCCGGTTCACTTCCTCAAACATGAAAGCGTTCTCCCTCCTCCGCGGCCTCGCCTGTGCCGCCGCCCTGTCCGTCGCCCCGCTGTGGGCTCAGACCGTCACGCTCCAACCGACCGCCGACGCCCACGTGCTCTCCGGCCCGTTCCTCGAGCAGCTCAACGTCGGCCAATCGCCGCTGCTCGAGGTCAATCACAGCTCGCTCTCGCTGCCCTGGTTCGAGCGCGAGATTTACCTGAAGTTCGACCTCTCGGACGTCACCAGCGTGCGCACTGCCAAGCTCCGGCTCTACGGCGCATCGATCGGCGCGCAGGTCGTCACCACCGACGTGCTGGCGTCCTCCGATGTGGCCTGGACCGAAACCGGCATCAAGTGGGTCAACCGGCCCGCGACCGGTCCCGTGCTTTGGTCCACGACGGCGTTGCAGGACCAGCCGGCCTGGCACGAATGGGACGTCGGCCAGTATCTCATGGGTGAAAAAACGATGGGACGAAACGTCGTCACGCTCGTGTTGAAAAACTCCGTGCCGACGGGCCTCGGGTTGAATCTCTTTCACGCGCGCGAGCATTTCGCGAACAAGCCGGAGCTCGTGATCGAGCAGGCGTTTCCGTGGACGTATCACGAGGCGGAGACCGGCACGTGGAGCGCCGGCGCCGCCCTCGAAACCGGCGTGCTCTGGGGCGATCTCGCGTTCGAGGCGCGCGGCAAGCAGGCCGTCACCCTCGACGCCGCCGGGGAATATCTCGAGTGGACCAACGTGAAGGCCGCGACCCACGCGACGATTCGCTACAGCATCCCCGATCTCGCCGCGGGCACGCTCGCACTCTACGTCAACGGCGTGAAGGCGGCGGATCTCCCGCTGTCGTCGGTGATGATGCGCGAGACGAAGACCGGCGTCGCTCCGCCCAACGGTGGCATCGTCAAACTCTACGACGACGTGCTTGCGGCGATCCCCGGCGGCATTCCCGCCGGTGCGACCGTGCGCGTGCAGAAGGACATCGAGGACGGCGTGCCGGTGACCGTCGATTTCCTCGAGGTCGAAACGGCGCCCGAGCCGCTCGTGAAGCCGGACGACACCTGGGTCGAAGTCGTGCCGAACACCGGCAACGATCGCGCGGCGTTCAATGCCGCGATCGCCGCGGCGAACGCGGGGAGCAAGAAGGTGTGGATTCCCGCCGGCCATTACGTGATCCAGAACGCGGGCGGCGACGGCGGCATGAACGTGCCCGCGGGGCTGACGATTCGGGGCGCGGGGATGTGGCACACGACCATCGTGAAGAATTACGCGGGCAACAATCGTCGCGTGTTCACGTTCACCGGGCCCGGCGTCACCGTGTCCGACTTCAAGGTGATCGGCACGCTCACCACGCTGTCGAACAACGGGCAGAACGTGGTGTTCCGCATGGACAATCAATCCGGGCACGTGGTCGAACGCGTGTGGGCGGAATACGTTTCGCTGTGCCTGAGCTTCAGCGGCACGAACTGCATCGTGCGCGAGAACCGCGTGCGCAACACGTTCAAGGACGCGATCCACTTTGCGCGCGACGCGGCGAACAACCTCATCGAGAAAAACGCGATCCGGAATGCCGGCGACGACAACGTCGCGCTGGTTTCGTATCAGAATCTCGGGATGGCGAACAACATCGTGCAATACAACGTCGGCGAGTGCGGCTGGTGGGGCCGTTGCTTCACGAACATCGGCGGCGACGGCAACATTCTCCGCTTCAATCTCGCGAACAACTGCATCCGCGCGGGCGTCGCGAGCATGATCGAGAACTTCAGCAACCAGCAGACGCAGTTCAACACGAACTGGGTCGTGGAGCGGAATGTGATCGTGCGCTGCGGCGACCAGATCAGCAATCCGGTCACCGGCTCCGCCGCGATCTATGCCGCGCAGGATTTCCCGATGTCCGGCCGGATGGAGCACAATCTCTTCCTCGCGCCGCCGTTCCATGTGACCCGCATCACCGGATTCGTCGGCGACCCGGACACGGCCAACGTCGTTTACTATCGCTATAACATGGTGGAGGCACCGGTCGGTGGGCCGACGTATCTGCGCAAGGTCACCACGCAGTTGAACGTGAATTCGAACGTGGTCCACGAGCCGAACACGGACTTGTGAGGCTACGCGAGGTGGAGCCCGACGTGACGGTCGGGCTCTTCCGCGCCTGCCAGCAGGCTCCTACCTGCCGGGCTTCGTGCTTGATTTACTGATACGCGGGTTGACCTGTGGCGGAATCCACGAGCCGCCGAACAACATGATACGCGGAAACGCCGGCGGGCCGAGTTCGTTGAGCTGCAATTGCGAGGTCACCAGGTCGACCGCATGCGCGGCCACGCGATCATGTCCCTGATCGATTCCCCCGATTCCTGCGCGTTCTTCCTGCCAGTTCAACGTCACGGTCGGCAGCCGCCGCCTCCCGGCGAGCGTGCGCAGGCCGAGTTCGTCGAGCGCCGATGTGGGGTGGACGATCAACGCGTCCGCGCCGGTGCCCCGCAGCCACGCACCATGATCGGCCCGCTGATCGCGCGGCCAGATGCGCAGCAGCGCACGAGCGTCCCGCGGCTGCGGGTGATGCGCGAGGAACGCGCCTTCCCACGCCCGTTTCGCCCGCTCGTGTGTCTCCTCGTCGAGCAAGGCCGCCGGTCGCACGCAGCCGAGTTTCGCGAGTTCCTCGAGGCAGCGGCGCATGCCGAGAAAATGATGGTGACCGGCGTGGTGCAGGTCGGGCGTCCAGGTGACGTTGCCGACCACCGCCGCGGCGAAGAGCGACCAGTCCCAATCCAGCGTGACGTGTGTCTCGGGGGTGGTGACAGGCGAAAGAACGACGCCGACGATGCCGCGCGCGCGAATGATCTTTTGCAGACGCCGGTCGGTCATCCCCGCGTCGGCGGTCCAGAATTCCTCGAGGCCGAAGCCCGCCTGTTGCGCGCGGGCCTGAGCGCCTTGAAACACAGCGCGGAGCAGCGGCTGTCGCACCGCGTCCGTGCGGCTGGTGTGCACCCAGACGAACGCGAGCCGGTCGCCGGCAAGCCGTGTGCGTCCGCGGCGGATGTGCGCCATCAGACCCGCGACGCGCGGATTCGGCCGGTAGCCGAGAGCGCGCGCCGCCGCCTGCACGCGCTCGCGCGTTGCCAGGGGAATTTTCGGGTGATGGCGCAACGCATAGGAGACCGTGGCGAGCGAAACGCCGGCTCGTTCGGCGATTTTCTTGAGCGTCATCGCGTGGCGGAGGTGAACGCTTTCACCAAGCGTGGGGTTGGCGTTTCCTTCAACTTAAAATGCCTTGGCGGCACCCCCTCATGATCGTCGCCCCTGCTGTCTCCCATCGCGAATTCCACACCGAGCGGATCGAGGCCGATCTCGTGATCGTGGGCGGCGGCCTGGCGGGCACGTGCGCCGCCATCGCCGCGGCACGCGCCGGGATCAAGGTCGTGCTGGTGCAGGATCGGCCGGTGCTCGGGGGCAATGCGTCGAGCGAAGTGCGGCTCTGGATTCTCGGGGCGACCTCGCACATGGGAAACAACAACCGCTGGGCGCGCGAAGGCGGCATCGTCGACGAGTTGCTGGTCGAAAACACGTTTCGCAATCCCGAGGGTAATCCCCATCTGGTCGACGCGCTGCTGCTCGAAAAGGCGGTCGCCGAGCCCAATCTCACGCTGCTGCTCAACACCGCCGTTTACGAAGTCGAGAAGGAGAACGGCGGCGAGCGCATCGCGGCGGCGATTGGTTTCTGTGCGCAGAATTCCACGCGTTATGAATTGCGCGCGCCGCTGTTCTGCGACGCGTCCGGCGATGGCGTGCTCGGCTTTCTTTCCGGGGCGGCGTTCCGGATGGGCGCGGAATCGCGCGACGAGTTCGGCGAGAAGTTCGCGCCGTCGCAGGAATACGGGGAACTCCTCGGCCACTCGCTGTATTTTTACTCCAAGGACGCCGGCCGGCCGGTCGCGTTCGTGCCTCCGGCTTTCGCGCTCCGCGACATCGCGGAGATCCCGCGCTACCGCAGTTTCAACACCCGCGAGCACGGCTGCCGGTTGTGGTGGCTGGAATACGGGGGGCGGCTCGACACGGTGCACGACACGGAACGGATCAAGTGGGAGCTGTGGCGCGTCGTGTATGGCGTGTGGGATTACATCAAGAACTCCGGCGCGTTCCCGGACGCGGCGAATCTCACGCTCGAATGGGTCGGCACGATTCCCGGCAAGCGCGAGAGCCGGCGCTTCGAAGGCGATACCTGGCTGATCCAGCAGGATGTCGTCGAGCAGCGGCCTCACGCCGACGCGATCGCGTTCGGTGGCTGGTCGATCGATCTGCATCCGGCGGACGGGGTTTTCTCGGAAAAGCCCGGCTGCAACCAGTGGCATGCGAAGGGCGTTTACGAGATCCCGTATCGCTGCACCTACAGCAAAAACGTGCCCAATCTATTTCTCGCCGGCCGCATCGTCAGCGCGTCGCATGTGGCATTTGGCTCGAGCCGCGTGATGGGCACGTGCGCGGCGATCGGGCAGGCGGTCGGCATGGCGGCGGCGCTGTGCCGCCGGCACGCCGTCGAACCGCGCGAACTCGGCCAGCGGCACATCGCGGACCTCCAGCGGGCGCTGCTCCGCGTCGGCCATTTCATTCCCCGGCGCGTGCTGGATGATCCCGCGGATCTGGCGCGAGGCGCGCAGATCTCGGCGAGCAGCGAACTCGCGCTGCGATCGCTGCCGCCGGACGGACCGGTGCGCCACCTCGATGCGCAGTGGGCGATGCTGCTGCCGGTGACGGCCGGCACGCGTTTGCAGCCGACGGTGTTCACGCACGCCGCGGCCGCGACGACGTTGCGGGTCGAGCTGCGCCAAAGCAGCCGGGCGGATAATCACACGCCGGATATCGTGCTCGAGCGGATCGAGGTGGCGGTGGAGGTGGGCGAGGACCGGCCGCTCGTGCTGCCCTTCGCGCACGTGTTCGGCGATGCGCGTTATGCCTTCGTCTGTTTCTTCGGCGACGCATCGGTTGGACTGCGCTGCAGTGAGCGTCGCGTGACCGGAGTGCTCGCGCTGTGCCACGAAGCGAATGCCGCGGTGGCGAAGTCCGCGACGCAGACTCCGCCGGAGGACATCGGTGTCGAGCGTTTCGAATTCTGGGTGCCGCGGCGCCGGCCGGGCGGGCAGAATCTCGCGTTGGAACTGCCTGAGCCGCTCGACGTTTTCTCCGCGCGCCAGGTCGTCAACGGCGTGGCGCGCCCGACGTCGCAGCCGAATGCGTGGGTGGCCGATCCGGCGGATCCGGCACCGGCGCTCTCGCTCACGTGGAGCGAAACGCAGACGATCGCGCGCGTGGAGTTGAGCTTCGACACCGATTTCGACCACCCGATGGAGTCCGTGCTGTGGGGACATCCCGAGCGCGAAATGCCGTGCTGCGTGCGTCGCTACCGGCTGGTGGACGCCGACACCGGCCGCGTGCTTGCTGCGGGCGAGGAGAATCACGCGACGCGCAACGTGCTCGTGCTCGCCGCGCCGGTGCGCACGCGCGGGCTTCGCCTGGAACTCGCGCATCCGTCGCCGGGCGTTCCGGCGGCGTTGTTCGAGATCCGCTGCTACGCGACGCCGGAGGAGCCGCGGTGAAACTGCCGCACCTGCGCTGGTGGATCGCCGGCCTGTTGTTCCTCGCGTCGATCCTCAATTACCTCGACCGGCAGACGCTCTCGATTCTCGCGCCGACGATCCAGCGGGACCTGGGACTTTCCGACGGAGACTACGCGCGGGTGGTGAATTGCTTCCTGGTGGCCTACACGGCCGCGACGCTGTTTTCCGGACGGATTGTCGACCGGCTGGGCGTGCGGTTTTCGCTGGCGTTGTTTGTCGGGTGGTGGTCGACGGCGAACATTCTCACCGGCTTTGCTCGGTCGATGGGATCGCTGGGTTTTTTCCGGTTCCTGCTCGGACTCGGAGAAGCGGGCAATTGGATGGCGGCGCCCAAGGCGGTGGCGACCTGGTTCAACGCCCGCGAGCGTGGCGTCGCGATCGGCTTTTACACGCTGGGCGCGACGGTGGGCGCGACGATTGCGCCGCTGTTGATCACCGCGCTGGCGGTGCGGCATGGGTGGCAAAGCGTGTTCGTCATCACGGGCATGCTGGGCTTCGCGTGGCTGCTGCCGTGGCTGTGGCTTTACCGGCCGCCGCGGGAGCACCGCCTGCTGCGCGACGGCGAGCGCGCGCTCCTGCCGGCGGAGGAGGCGAAGACGGACGAGAAGCCGGAAGGGTGGGGCGCGGTGCTGCGCCGCCCCGAGGTCTGGCGGCTGATGCTGGCGCGGCTGCTGACGGATCCGGTGTGGTATTTTTACCAGTTCTGGTTCGCGAAGTATCTCCACGACGAACGCGGCGTCAGCCAGCTCGGCCTCTCGATCACCTTCGTGATTTTTCTCGCGGCGGATCTCGGCGCAGTGGGCGGCGGCTGGTTTTCGGGTTTGCTCGTGAAACGCGGACACGCACCGCCCGACGCGCGCCTGCGCATCATGCTGCTCGCCGCGTGTGCGATGCCACTGTCGGCGACGGTGCCGTTTGCGGGCTGGCTCTGGCTCTCGCTCGCCGCGGGCATGGTCATCGCGTTCGCGCACATGGCGTGGCTGATCAATCTCAGCTCGCTGGTGGTGGACCTCGTGCCGCAACGTTCGCTCGCGACCTGCTTCGGTGTGATTGCCACCGGCAGTGCGCTCGGCGGGATGGCGATGAACTCGGCGGTGGGAGAACTCGCCGCGCAAGGCAGCTACACGCCGGCGTTTCTCGCGCTGGCCCTTGTGCATCCGCTCGCGATCGCGCTGATCTGGACGTTGCGACGGCGTGCCGCCCATTGAGGGGAAATTCAATTCAACCACGACTGCACTCGAATCGATTCAAATGAACACACGTTTTGCCGCATCTCTTGCCGGACTCCTTTGCGGGTCGGCGTTGCTCGAATCAGCGATGGCCAGGACGGCCGAGTCGGCGTGGCCCGGCCCGCCGAGTTCGTTGTATGAGCTGCGCGTCGACGGCCGCGAGGTTCACGTGAACGACGAGGGTCGCTTCGATTTTCACACGGCGGCGTTCACCCTCGGGAAACCCGTGACGGTCGAGGTCACTTTGCCGGAAGGCGCGAACGAGCCGGTGATCCGTCCGTTGCGGCACGGGTTGAAGCCGGTGGTGCGGGACGGCAAGGCGAGTTTCACGCTGACGGAGCCGCTGAATCTGGTGGTCCAGGCCGACGGGCTGATGCCATTGGCTTTGTTCGCCACGCCGCCGGAAACGGAGCGGCCGTCCGCAGAGGACTCGAACGTTTGGTATTTCGGGCCGGGGTTGCACGAGCCCGGCATCATTCGTCCGCGCAGCGGGCAGACCATCTACCTCGCCGAAGGCGCGCTGGTGAAGGGGCGCATCGAGGCGCTGGATGTCACGGGCGTGCGGGTGCGCGGACGCGGGGTGCTCGATGCGAGCGCGTATTCGGTTCGCGAGGACAAGACGCCGGGGATTCTTTTCGAGCGGTGTCGCGACATCCGCGTGGAAGGCATCGGGCTGCGCGGCGGGAGCTGGTGGCAGGTGCTGTTCCTGCTCACCGACGACGTGGAGGTCTCGCATCTGAACATCATGGGCGTGTCGGTGAATACTGATGGCATCGACCTCGACGGCGTGCGGAACTTCGTCGCGCGACACTGTTTCATCCGGTGCGAGGACGACGGTTTCGGCTGGCACGCGCTCGACGCGCGGCGCAATGGCGAGCCACCGACCGAGAACTGCGTGGCCGAGGATTGTGTCATCTGGAACACCCGGTGGGGCAATGGACTGAGGATCGGCGCGTCGATGGAGACGCAGCTTTTCCGCAACATCGTGTTTCGGAACATCGACGTGCTCGAGCACGCGAACGCCGCGATTCGCAGCGATCACTCCGACTGGGCGCTCTGCGAGAACATCCGTTTCGAGAACTTCGTCGACGAGGCGCCGGGGCGCGTGATCGAGGTGGTGATCGGACGCACGCGCTACAGCAACGACAACGGTTATCGCGACGCGCGTGGCCGGTTTCGCGGGCTGCATTTCGTGAACGTAACCTCACCGGGCGGCGATATTGTCCTGCGCGGCTACGACGACGAACACGACATTGCCGGAGTGACGTTCGAGAACTGCGTCATCGGCGGGAAACCGGTGCAGAGTCTGGCAGACATCACGGTGAACGAGTTCGTGCGGGACGTGTCGTTCGGCGAAACGGCGCGCTGAGGTTCGCACGCCAGCCTGGTAAAACAGGCTCCCTAAATGGAGGGTTTCGGAGGCTGGCGGTTCGGGAGGAGGTCAAAAAAACGCAAGTCTTGCCCAAATTCCTGCAAGAACTTTCCGGCCGCGCTGCGTTATGCTGTGACATGGAAACTTGCCCCATCCCCGTTTCCGGCGCGGTCGCACGCCGAATCACATCCCGGGCGTGGAAGCACTCCGACACGCGCCGGTCGCGCGTCGGGTGGATCGCCCCGGTCGCGTTGATGGCGCTGATCACGAGCGCGCCGGTCTCTGCGGAGGCGGCGCGATTGACCGAGGCGTTCGGGGGCGGCGGGTCGTCGTGGAGTTTGCACCGCCGCGCGGGAGGCGAGCCGACGACAGGAGTGGCGGGAGCAGCGCGGTGGCAACGCGACAGGGAGCACGCGATCGTCGAGCCGCCAGCCGACGGTTTCGCGGTCGCATCCTATACCGTGCCGGCGGGCGGGGCGGGATTCTATGCGATCGCGGACAGCTTCCTGCGGCGCGATGCGGCGCAGCCCGGGCAGATCGAGTTGCGCGTGCAGGTCGGCCGTCAGCACGCGTCCACGACGCAAGTGCCCGTGGTGGCCACCCGGTTGGAGGCGGGGGAACTGTTCGATTTCGATGCGTTCCTCGGCTATCTCGATGCGGGTGACGTGGTGCAGGTGGCGATCGGGGCCGCGGGAGACGCGGCGGGGGACCGCACGGAAATCGACTTTCGGCTGGAGCGAGCGCCGTCGATTCCGGTGACGGTGTTTCCGGAGGATTTGTCGAACGGAGAAACGGTCGATGCGCCCGGCGGCTGGTCGGTTGCGCGGGGTGTGTCGGCCGGTTCGGCGGCAGCGCGCCGGCTCGCCTGGTCGGGCGATGCCGACGCGCCTGCGCCCGGCGGCGCCGGCAGGCTTGCGCTAAACGCGGCGGACGGTGGGGCGACACTCGTGGCGTTTCGCGTGCCGCAGAGCGGGTTCTACGCGCTGCACGAGGCGTGGTTCGCGGCGCAGGGGGCCGCGGTGGAGACGCGGGTCTTCGTGGGCGACGAATCGGCGGCGCAACGCACGCTGCGGGCGGAAGCGGGTGCCGGTCATGAAAATTTGAATACGGAGATCGGCTACGTGAGCAAAGGCGATGTGGTCTATCTGGCGTTCGCGCCCGCGGACGGCGGGGTGAGGGCCGAGGTGGAGTTTGGTGGGACGATCGTCGAGTGGGCGCCGCGGCGCGCGCCGCTGCGCGTGCGCCGTGGCGCAGACGGTTATCTGGATGTTTACGAGCCGGAGGCGCCGCGGCGCGCGGTCGACATCCCGGCCGCGCGCTGGATTTCGGTGCGCGCGCCTGAGGGTGGGCGCGATGCCACGACGGCGCTCCGCGAGGCGCTGGCGCAAGCGCGAGCGATGCAACGTGGTGAAGAATACGTGGGCGTGCGGCTGGAGGCGGGGACGACGTATGTCGTCGCTTCGACGCAGGTGGGCGGCACGGTGTTCGCGATCGACAACACGCGCCGCGTGGTGCTCGACGGCAACGGCGCGACCTTGCGCGTGGCTTCGCCGGAATTGACGCGCAAGGAAGTCGACCTGTTCGTGCTCGCGCGCAGCCGCGACATCGTGCTGGCGGACCTGGTGGTGGAGGCGACGACGATTCCGTTTACGACCGGGGAAATCGTCGACGTCAGTCCGCGGGGCGAGACCACGCAGACGGTGACATTTCGCGTGGACGCGGGGGCGCTGGACCCGTTGCAGGACATCAGCCGCGATGGACGCAACAACGCCTACGCTTACGATCCGGCGATTCCCGGCCGACTCGCGCTGGGCACGTGGACGCATTATCCGGGCAGCGGGAATCCCTCGATTCGCGCGACGAACACGCCTGGAGTTTTCACGCATCGCGTCACGCGCACGAACGACTCGATCGAGCCGGGCGGAAAATGGCTGATCAAAAACAAGCGCGGCGGCGTCGTCTATCTGACGACGCGGGCGGGGACGGAGAACGTCACGCTGTCGGGGATCGACGGACGGGCGGCGGGCGGCGGACACCTGCGATTCTGGCAGACATCGGGGGTCAACATCCTGGACTGTCGGTTCGAGCCGGATGGCGACAACTGGATCAGCTCGAGTGCGGACGGCGTGCACGGCCGGGGGCGCGAAGGCGTGTGGATCGAGAACACGCTGATTCGCGGCATCTGCGAGGACATCATGAACACGTATGGGCAGAACATGATCGTGATCGCGGACGACGAGCCGGACGACACGACGATGAGCATCCGGATGTTCACGCGCAGCAGCGAGTCGTTCGACGACGGCGCGGCGCGGGTGCCGACGGAAGAGAGTGTGGCGGTGGGCGACCAACTCGTGTTTTTCGATCCGCGGACCGGGCGGGTGCAGGGCTACGCGGGCGTGGTCGCGATCGCGAACGGACGTTACACGCTGACGAACACGGTGCCCGGCATCGATCCGTGGGACGAAGGGGACGGCAAACACGCGACGATGGTTTACAACACGCGCGCGGCGGGGCGGTTTTTCGTCCGCGACACGCGCATGATGGATAGCATGCGCTTCGGCGTTTACATCAAGGCGCGTGGCGGGGTGGTGTTCGGGAGCCAGTTCGAGGGGTTGTCGGCGCCGGCGATCTTCGCGACGAACGAACCGGAGTGGCCCGAAGGCCCGCCGGCGACGCACCTGTGGGTGCAAGGCTGCACGTTCAGTCAAAACAACCACGGCTACATGGCGCGGCATCGCGACTTCATGGTCGTCGATCCGGCGGACATCAGCATCTACACGCGACGGTTTCGCCAGGCGGACGAGGCGGACGATTTTCGCGCGAACCTGACGCGCGACCAGTATGCGAACAGCCACATGAAACTGATCGGAAATGTGTTTCACGACTGGCGCGGCATGGGCATCGCGGTGCGCAACTCCCGCAACGCGCGGATCGAGGACAACGTGTTTTTGCCGCCGGTGAACGACGACGTCATGCGCCGGACGCTCGCGGATGATCCGGCACTGAACGTCGACGGTCGCGGCACGTATGCGGCGATCTACCTCGATAGCGTCGGCGGGGCGCGTGTATCCGGAAATCGGTTTCACGGGCTCGCGGCCGGTGACCGCGGACTGGTCAGCGATCGCGACGTGGCGGGGTTGACCGAGTCGGACAACGCGGTGTTGGCGCATGGCGCGAAGGAGGGTGTCGCGCTGTCGTTTGACGAGTGGTTTGGCGACACGAGTGTGGCGCGCGGACCGGGCGGCGAGACGAAGGGAAATGTGAGGCTGGGCGGCGGGAAGCACCGCGCCGGACGGTTGGGCGGCGGCGTGTTTTTTGCGGGGGGCGCGCCGGCGACGCTGGAGCGCGTGGAAGGATGGGGCGGAAAGGCGCTGGAGGCATTCGGGCTGGCGGGGTGGATTCGGCTGGAGGGAGCAGGCGACGGAGCGGGCGCGGTTTTGATTGCGGGGGACGAGACGGATGGAGTGGCGGTTGCCTTGAACGCGGGACGGTGGCGCGCGGTGCTGCGGCAGGGAGGCGAGGGCGAGTGGCTCGATCTCGGCGCGGCGACGCCCGGGCTTTGGCAGCATCTGGCGCTCGCGTTCGATGGCGTGGCGCGCGAACTGCGAGGTTATGTCGACAGTGTGGAAATCGCACGGGTGAACGGGACGCTGGCGGCGGTGGACGTGCCGGCGAAGGGGGCGTTTGGCGGCGGCGCGTTTCGCGGCGGCATCGACGAAGTGCGCTGGACGACGGCGAAATGGAGCAGGGTCGATCTCGCGGCGCTGGCGTTGCGGAAACCGCCGGAGGCATCGCGATGATGGAGCGACCGAGGTCTTTTTTTAGCCGACGCGGCGGGCGCTCCGGGTCGCCGGCGCGCAGGCGGAGCCTCGGGTTTTGGGTGTGCGTGTGGCTGGTGGGAGCGATGGCGGGCGTTCGGGGTGAGGTCACACCGTATCCGCGCGTGCCGGGCGATGAGGTGAATCCGGACTATATTTCGGTGCGGGTGAACGGCGTCGAGGTGCCGACGGTGGGGACGGCGATGAAGGTGGGTTACGCGCATTTCGCGTTCACCGGCCGCGCGCAAGTGGAGATCGAGACGCGCGAGCCGATCGAGAAATTCGACCTGAGCCCCCACCGGCTTGGACTGGCGGCGACGGCGCAGGGCAACGTGCTGTCGTTCGAATTGAGCGCACCGCGCAAGCTGCACCTGCGGGTCAACGGACTGAGCCGCTTTTTCCTGTTTGCCGAAGCGCCGGAGGACAATGCGCCGGCGGTCGGGCAGCCCGGGGTGTTTTCGCTGGCGGAGTTCGGCGGGGTGAGCGATCCGGAGCGAACGCAAACGGCGACGCTGCAGGCGGCGATCGACGCGGTGGCGCAGCGACGCGGCGTGTTGATCGTGCCGCCGGGAATCTACCGCAGCGGACGGCTGCTGCTGAGGAGCGGGCTGTCGCTTTATCTCGCGCCGGGCGCGGTGATCAAGGGCACGGGAAAACTGGAGGATTATCCGCGCACCGATCGCAACACGCAGCAGCTTCACGTCGGCGCGGCGGAGAACGTGCGGATCTTCGGGCGCGGCGTGATCGACGGGCAGGGCATGACCCTGCGGCGCGATGCGGGAAACACGATGGCGAGTCGTGCGAAGTTGATCACGACGTTCCAGAGCCGGAATTTTTCGATCGACGGCGTGATCCTGCGCGAGGCGGCGGTCTGGTGCGTGCATGCGATCGAATCGAGCGACCTGCGATTTTCGAACGTGAAGATCGTTTCGCTGACGCGCGCCGAGTTCGACGGGGATACGGCCGGCGGCTGGATCGGCTCGAATACGGACGGGTTCGATCCCGACAACTCGTCGCGCGTGTCGATCGAGAACTGTTTCATCAGCTGCGACGACGATGCGATCGCGGTGAAGCTGCGCAACGGAACGCGGCGCGACATGGAGGACATCGTGTTTCGCGGGAACGTGGTCTGGACGATGTGCTCGGCGTTGAAGATCGGCACGGAGATCCACGAGCGCACCCTGCGGAACGTCGTGTTCGAGGAGAACGACGTGGTGAATGCGGACGTGGGGATTGCGGTCTGGTGCTGGCGCGGCGGCACCGTGGAGGGCGCGACGTGGCGCAACAATCATTTCGAAGCGATCGGGGTGGTGCCGAAAGACAGCCCGCACAAGAAGGAGACGAACCTCCGGCTGACGATTCGCAATGTGAACGGCGACGGGGCGGGGCAAATCAGGAATCTGCTGATCGTCGACAACACCTTCGAGCGATTCAGCCCGAACGACGCGATGCTGCAGGGCTTCGACGACGAGCACCTGATCGACGGCGTGGTGTTCGAGAATCTGGTGATTGCGGGAAAGAAGCGGACGAGCGACGAGGACGCGCGGATGACGGTGGGACGATTTACGAAAAATGTGGTGTTCAAATAGGCAAGGCGCGGCGATGGGCGCCGCGGCTCCAGAGGAAAACCCGTCGGCATGACGTCTGACCTTTTACGTTATCTGGCTCTGATCGATGGCCGTCTCGGCGCGGACTACCCGCAGATGCTGCGCGAACCGGGCGGGGCGATGAAGCATCCGTTTCTCACGCCGGGCAGCGAACAATACGCGGATGTGCTGTGGGACTGGGATTCGTGGCTGAGCAATGTCGCGCTGCGGCAGATTCTCGCCAAGCGCGGCGATGCGGCGGCGCTCGAAGCGGTGCGGCCCTACGAGCGCGGTTGCGTGCTCAACTTTCTCGACCAAGGCAGCAAGGACGGATGGGTGCCGATCTTTTTCGGGCGCGAAGGTCCGACGAAGCCGGAGCGCATTTACGAGGCGAACATGCACAAGCCCTGTCTGGCGCAGCACGCGGCGTTTCTGGTGGAGCAGGATGGCGGTGACGCCGAGTGGCTGCGGCCGCGTTTCTATTTCCTGCAGACGTTTCTGAACAACTACCGGAACCATCACCGGGATGCGTGCGGATTGTATTTCTGGCAGAACGACGAGTGCATCGGCACGGACAACGAACCGTGCACTTACTATCGCCCGCCGCGGAGCTCCGGGTCGTTTTTCCTGAACGCGTTGATGGCCCTCGAACTCGAGGCGATGAGGTATCTCTGCGAGCGGCTCGGATTCGACGAGATCGCCGCGCACTTCCGGCGCGACGCGGCGGAACTGCGGGCGGCGATCCAGGCGCATTGCTGGGACGAGCGCGACGGGTTTTTCTACAGTGTCGATTTGAACCTGCGACCCGTGGAGGCAACGCCGGGTTTCGGCCTGCACCAGGGGATGCCGCGCGACTGGCCGTGCCTGATTCAGCGCATCGGCACGTGGTCGGGGTTCCTTGCGCTGTGGGCGGGGTTGGCCACGCCGGAACAGGCCGCGCGGATCGTGGCGGAACACGGCCGGAACACGAAGACCTTCAACGCGCCCTTCGGCGTGCGCACGCTCTCGCGGATGGAGAAAATGTATAACCTGCGCGCGAGCGGGAATCCCTCGTCGTGGCTCGGGCCGGTTTGGGGCATTTCGAATTACCTCACGTGGCGCGGGCTCGTGAACTACGGTTTCACGGCGGAGGCGACCGAACTCGCGGAGAAAACAGTGACGCTTTTTGGCCGGGATCTCGAGCGCTTCGGAGCGTTGCACGAGTATTATCAGCCGGAGAACGGCGAGCCGATTCTCAACCCCGGGTTTCAGAACTGGAATTATCTCGTGCTGAACATGGCCGAGTGGCTGCGCGGGCGTGAACCGGTTGCGGAATGGGGGATGCGAAGGGCGGAAGGGCTTTACGCGCCGGTGCACGCGCCGCAAAAAACTCGGTGACCCCGATCGCCTGCCGGCAGGCTCCTCACTCCTGAAAATATGAAAATTCCTCACGTTCTTGTTTCTTTGGTTTTCTGCGCGAGCGCCTCGTTCGCCGCGGCCGAGACGGTGCCGAATACGCTCACGGCCGACGAACAGGCCGCGGGCTGGCGTTTGCTGTGGGACGGCACGTCGTCCGCCGGCTGGCGTGGCACGCGGGCCGAGGCGTTCCCCGCGGAAATCTGGCGGATGAAGGACGGCGTGCTCAGCGTTCGCGCCGCGGGCGGACACGGGAGCGCCGACATCGTGACGCGCGAGGCCTTCGGCGACTTCGAGTTGAGCGTGGACTTCAAGCTTACGCCCGGGGCGAACAGCGGCATCAAATACTTCGTGATGGAAGGCACGTCGCTCGGGCTCGAATTTCAATTGCTCGACGACGCGCTGCACCCGGATGCGAAGGCCGGTCGCAACGGCAATCGCACGCTCGGCTCAGTTTACGATCTCTATCCGCCAGCGGCGACCAAGAAGGTGCGGCCCATCGGCGAGTGGAACACCGCGCGGATCGTCGCGCGCGGCCCGCACGTGGAGCACTGGCTGAATGGCGAGAAGGTCGCCGCTTACGAGCGGTTCACGGATGCGTTTCGACGCGACGTGCAGGAGAGCAAATACGTGACCTCTCCCGGATTCGGCGAAGGGAAGGAGGGCCGCATCCTGCTGCAGGACCACGGCGACGAGGTGCACTTTCGTAACATCAAGATTCGCGCGTTCCGCCCCTGAAGCCCGGGGAGAACTTCGGGCTCCACCTGGGACAATTTTATGAAACACCTCGTCGATCGTCGCACGTTCGTTCGCCAGGCCGCCACGGCGGGTGCTGGCCTGTTTGTCGCCGCGCAGTTCGGATCGCTCGCGCGCGCCGCGAAGCTTCCGTCGGCGAACAGCCGGCTGCGCATCGCCGTGGCCGGCACGAACAGCCGCGGGCTCGCGCACGTGCAGTTGTTTGCCGGGCTGCCGAACGTGGAGATCGCCTACATTTGCGACGTCGACGATCGCGCGATCGCGAAGGGGCTCGACGCGGCGGCGAAGGTGCAGGCGGCCGTGCCGCGGGGCGTGCGGGATTTCCGGCGGGCGCTGGACGACAAGCAGGTCGATGCGATCGCGATCGCGACGCCGGATCACTGGCACGCGCCGATGGCGATCCTCGCGCTGGCCGCGGGCAAGCACGTCTTCGTCGAAAAACCGTGCAGCCACAATCCGGGCGAAGGAGAGCTCCTGATCATGGCGGCGAAGAAGTCGGGACTCCACGTCCAGATGGGCAACCAGCGGCGGTCGTTTGCGGCGATGCAGGAGGCGGTGGCGCAAATTCGTTCGGGCGCGATCGGCCGGGCGTATGCGGCGCGTGGTTGGTATGTGAATACGCGCGCCTCGATCGGCCGCGGAAAACCGCAACCGGTGCCGGTGTGGCTGGATTACGAACTCTGGCAGGGGCCGGCGCCGCGGCGGCCATTCGTCGACAACCTGGTGCATTACAACTGGCACTGGCATTGGCACTGGGGGACGGGCGAGGCGTTGAACAACGGCACGCATGAAATCGACGTCGCGCGCTGGGCGCTCGGCGTGGATCACCCGAGCCGGGTGGTGTCGAGCGGCGGCCGTTATCATTTCGACGACGACTGGGAGACGCCGGACACGCAGACGATCGGCTGGGAGTTTCCCGATGGGAAAACGATGAGCTGGGAAGGGCGGAGCTGTAATGGATTTCCCGTCGAAGGCCGCGCCCGCGGGACGATTGTTTACGGAACGGAGGGCTCCGCGCTGCTCGATGCGGAGAGCTATGTTTTCTACGACGAGAAAAACAAGGTGGTGAAAGAGGTCGCCCCGTCGCGCCAGGTCGATGCGACGAACACGCTCAGCAGCACGGGGCTCGAGGCGGAGCGAGAGCATTTCAAAAACTTCGTCGATGCGATTCGCGAGGACGTGGCGCTGACCGCGCCGGTCGCGGATGCGAACGCGAGCGTGACGCTGCTGCATCTCGGCAACATCGCGCAACGGGTGGGCCGGGCGTTGCAATGCGATCCTGCGACGGGCCGCATTCAGGGCGATGCGGAGGCCATGACGCTGTGGGGCCGCGAGTATGAGCCGGGTTGGGAGCCGAAGGTGTGACGAGCGGGAGTCGAGCCGCGAATGAGTTTCGGATCGATTTGAACTCAGCCGGGGAGGCAGACGATTGTCTCGAGCGTGGAGTCGGGTGAGGGGATGAGGCGGCAGCGGTCGGCGCCGGCGGGGAGCAGGACGCGTGAGCCGGGTTTGAGCGGTTGCACGGCGTCGCCGCTTTCGAGCGCGCCCGTGCCGGCGGTGACGAGCAGCAGGCGGAAACGGCCGGCACGGGAGACCGGCGTGGGACGGTGCGCGCGCAGGCGGCGGACGACGAAGCAATCGGTGTGCGCGGGGCCGACGAGTTCCTCCTCGAAGCAAGAGTCGGATTGCGCGACGACGCGGGGAGCGAGGCGGCACTTCGCGCGGATGGCGTCCTCGTCGTAGGACTGGTAGTCGAAAATTCTCAGGCAGAAATCGAGGTCGCGGCCCATGTAACGGCCGGCGGGTGGGACGACGATGCCTTCGCGTTCGAATTCGCAGCGCACGACCCAGTCGGACGGCTCCATGACTTCTAGCATGAGCACACCCTCGCCGATCGCGTGCGGGAGTCCGCCGGGCACGAGCCAGATTTCGCCGGCGCGCACCGGCACGCGATTCAGGCAGGCGTGCATCGCGGCCAGATCCTGCTCGGCGATGATGCGCCGCCATGCGTCGGGGGAGGGCGCGTGTTTGAAGCCGAGGAGCACGTAGGGATCGCAGCCGTCGCGCGCGCCGAGGATGACGTAGGCCTCGAGCTTGCCGTAGCGCGAGCCGAGGTGTTCGCGGGAAAACGCGGCGGTCGGATGCGCCTGGATGTGGAGCCGGATGGAGGAATCGAGAATTTTCGCGAGAAAGCCGATTTCGTTTCCCTGGGTGCGCACGTGGCTGGCGCCGAGGTGATAGGCGGGATCGCGCGCGATTTCGGTGCGCAGGTCGCTTTCGGTGTCGCCGGGCGCGCGGACGCGGGTGATGCCTTCGGCGGCGCGGGGGGCGAGGCCGGGGTTTTTCGCTTCGGTGGTCGAGGCGATCCAGTCTTCCGGCCGGTCGCCATCGGCGCCCGGGCCGGTGTCGGTCCAGCGTTCAAGGAGCGCGCCGCCGGTGTAGTTGCGGCGCACGCGGGTCGGGAGGACTTCGAAAAAAGGCGGGCGGCTCATGCGGTTTCGACGCGGTATAAAGGTGTGACGATCGGTGAGGCTGGCGAGCCTGCTGTGGCGCTACGTCGACGCCGAGCGCGCCAATTGGCAGCGCGCGTGAGTCGCGCTCAGTCGCCCGGCCGAAAGCCCAGCACTTCGGCGAGGAGCGCGCCTGCAACGGCGTCTTCGCTGGCGAGCAATATCCAGCCGGCTCCGGCGAGCCCGCGGCCCAAGCTTGGCGTCAGCCAGGCGTCAGCGGGCGTGGCGTCGAGATTCCAACCGCTTTCGGTGACCCTGCCTAGCCAGGCATCCAGCATGACCTGCGCTTCCGGCGCACGGTGCTCGGCGCTCGAGAGCAGCAGACTCGCGATGCGGCCGAGTTGTCCGCAGCAGAGCAGGTCGAAGCGCGCGGCGGGCGCCGATTGCACGTGGGCGAGCGCGCGCGCCAGATCGTGCGCAAGTGTGGCACGATCCTCCGCGGACGCGGACGGCACGGTTTTCGCGCATCGCAACAACGTCGAGCGGGACAGCGCGATTCCGGGCGTATGATTGCACCACGAGCCGTCGAACGCCGGCTGGCGTGGGCGCCAGATGCCGGTTGCCGGATCGATCAGGCGATTCTCCGCGGCAATGGCAGTCGTCGCGATGCGCCACGCCCGGGCCGAATCTTCGAGGCGACCGGCCATCGCAAATGCGGCGGCGACGCGGCCGGCGGCGAGCGCGATGCCGGCCAGGCCGTGCATCAATCCGCATCGTGCGCTCGCCGGCTGGTCGAGCCACGTTCGCAAGCGCTCGAGGAGGGCGCAGGCGGCGTCGAGTTCGCGTGGTTCGCTCGCGAGCGCGAGAGCAACGCCTGCGGCACCGGAGAAAACATCGAGCCGTTCCCAGCGTGTGAGGTCGTCGTCCGCCCATTGATGAACGCGACGCGCGAGTTCGTGCGCTGACCGCGCGGCGGCGTCGTGCCAGTCGGATCGGCGTGCGATGCGCGCCGCGGCGCGCAGGGCGATCGTGCGGCCGGCGAGTCCGTGCGCCCAGCCGATGCCTGATCCAGTCGGGGCGGCGCTCGCGTAGGTGTCGAACAGGCGGCTTCCCAATGTCGCGCCGTCCGCGCAGTGACGTTGCGCCGCCAGGAGGAAAAGGCCGATGCCGGTGCGACCATCGTAGAGGCCGTCGTTGGTGAGGGCCGGTCGAAGCATGACTTCGGCGGGATCGGATTCGTAGCCGAGCCAGGTCGGCGAGCCGTCGGCGGACGTGAGCGCGCGGGCGGCGAGGAAACGCGCGATCTCTGCCGCGCCAGCTAAACCGGGGCGAACCGAAGGACGTTTGGTGGGGCCGAGCAGCTGGGTGAGGAGCGCGCTGACGTGCGCGGCGTCGGCTTCGCGTTGGTGAACGTCACTCGCCTGCGAACATGCGATCCAGGCATCCGCCGGCGGCGCGGCAAAGAAGGCATCGACCTGCGTGCCGTCACAGGCGCGCAGGTGCGTGTCGGTCGGCACGTAGTCGAAGGCAGGGACGTCGAAGCGGAACAGGGCGCGTCGCTCCGCCTCGATCAACGGCCAGCTGGTCGGACGTTGTGCGGATTGCGTCCAGCCGTGCGTAAGCGTGTCAGCGAGCGCGTCGAACAGGCGGATGTCTTCGAGTGCGTCGGGCCGCAGCAGGCGACGTTGCACCAGTCCATAGGCTGCGGTGGGGCGGAGCAGGTAACGCGCGCGGCTCTGTGCGAGCGCGCTGCGAAGGTCCAGCGACGAGGGTTGAGAGAGCGATTCCCGAAAACCCGCCACGAGCGCGTGGACGTCGTCGGATGGAAGATTCGTGCCCAGCAATCCGCGCAGGTCCAGACGGCCGTCGCGTTGCCGGCGCCGCCAGCGGGGCAGCAGGCCGGAGCCGAGCACGCGTTGGGTCAACGTGTCCGCGCGGGTTGCGCCGGGCGCGTCGCACGTGGCGACTCCCGGCCGCAGGCATTCGGGATCGACGATGAACGCGTGTTCGTCGGCGAGGATCACGTTGCCCGCGTGTAGATCGCAGAGATCGATCTCGGCCGCCTGCACGATCATCGCGCCGAGCCGGCGATGCAGCCGAGTCGAAGCCGGAGCGTCGCGCGGCGGCTCGGCCGCGATCCACTCGACCCAGCCGTAGTCCGGACGCGCGAGGAGGCGCAACGCGCGGTCGGCATCGCGGTTCGCTCCGTGCGCTTCGAGCGCCTGCTCGACCGACAGTGAACGCGGCTTGGCGGCGATGCGCGTGCCGTCCGCGAAATCCACGCGTGCCACCGCCCGGCCGCCGCGATGCGCGTCGGCGAGGTGGAGTTGCAGGTTGCGGACGGGCGGTTCGTCATCGGACAGGGCGCGATTCCAGCGCGTCCGAATCTCAGGCAGGTCGCGCTCCAGGCGTTCGAGCAGCTCGACCTGGGCTTCGATTTCGAGGCGATACACGGTGCCTGCGAGCCGGGCGGCGACGGGAAAGCGTTCGAACAAAGGTCGCAGGCCGCTCGCTGCGAGCTCCTGTTGCAGGGCGGCCCGCACCGACTCCTCGCCGGCCAGCCGCGTAAGCGGATGCTCGGCGCACCAGGCATCCCAGGCCGGTCGCAGCGGTTTGGATACGCGCGTGGCCAGCGCGTGCTCGAGGGCTGCCCATGCGGCGGGTCCAAGCAGCGCGTCGGCGGTGGACCCGCGCGCGTGCAACCGCACCCGCACGGCGGCGCGGCCCGCGGGACCGATCGGCTGTAGCGCACCCATGAGATCGGCCGTCGCAGCGCCGGGGGCCGCGGTCAGCGCAGCAACCAGTTCACGTAAACCTTCGTCCCAGGCGACCGACGGATCGCCGGCGACCGCGGCGGTGAGTCGGGCCGTCGGCCGGACGGCACCGTCGCCCGACCAGCGAAGCCGTCGTCTCAGGGCAAGCCGACCGCCGGCTGCGCGTTGCCAGGCGGCGAGAACGCGTCGCGCGGTGGCGTGAGCATCCTCCGGCGTGTCGCCCACGGTCGCGCGCGCGATGACCCGTTCCAGCCAGCCGGGTGTCGTCATGAGTGAGCGGATACGCCGCGCTGGAGCCATCGCCGGTCGATCGCGAGATAGACCTTCGCGGTGGGTGGCGCAGCGGGCGTGAAGACGAGTTTGATGTGATTCAGGGTGCGAACGCAATAGAACGCTCCTGCGCCGCCGAGCAGGCGCGGCAGCCAGGCGTCGGCGGCGTTGGCATCGCACGTGGCGCCGGTCCAACGGGCGACCGCGTCGGGAATCTCGGGCGGGAGCACACCGCTTTTCACCAAAGCGTCGAGCATTGGCTGGTAGCGTCCGCCGACCCGCGTTTTCGAACGGCAGACGAGTTCGATGCCCCAGCGGGGACCGGCTCCGGAGCGGTCGAGATCGACGCCGAGCACAAGCCAGTCGGCGAGCAGGAGGGCCGGATCGATAGCGCCCGGATAGGCGCGCCATCGCGCGACGGCGGCCGGGTCGACTGGACCGAGATGATAGCGAATGGTGCCGCCGCCTCGAGCGTCCATGCGACCAAGATAGCGCACGACCTGCACGGGCTGCGCGGCGAGGAGGGGCGCGAGCGCGTGGTCGAAGGCTTCGGCCCAGGAAGCGGCCTCGGTGGCCGCGATGACGCGATCGCCGTCGCTGGCGAGGAGGGCGGCGAGCCGTGCGACTGCGGCGCGATTGACGGCGACCCCGCGGGGCAGGCCAAAGAAACCGGACGGTTGGGCGGCGGGCGCGGTCGGTTCGCGGGCGACGTCGTATTCTATCCAGACGTCATGCGGCGGCAGCGATGATTCGGTCGAGTCGGCGAGCGCCCAGGCCGCATGTGCGGCAATCCGTTCCAAGGTGGAGCCAAAGGAGAACTGTCGCGCCCAGTCGGTCGGCTCGCCGGCGGGGACAATGGCGAAATCGAGCCGGTCGCGAGCTGGGTCGCACTCGAGCAGCAACTGATGCGCGGACAGCGCCGGCGGCAGTCGGGAGATGGCCGCGTCGAGGCGTTGGCGGGCAGCGGGCGACGCGAGCGAGTCGCTCAGCACGCCCCGTGCGGCGCGCCACAGGGTCGAAGGGGCGACGCCGGTCGCGAGCGTGTTCAAACCGCGCGCGGGATTAACTCAGACCGAGAGGGTATCGGTGTTCCAGCAGAGCGGAGTCGTGTCCCAGCAGAGCGTAGTGCCGCCGGAAACGCTCGCGAGCTCGGCGTCGGAGAGTTCGTCCTGGGGCCGCTCCGCTGGACGGATCGCGGCGGCGACTTCAGCTTCGGTGACCGTCACGCCGAGTTCGGCGGCGATGCGGACGAGCTCGGGCACGGCGGCGGCGGGGCCGGAGAATTTGGCGAGGCGCTGTTTGAGCGCCGGATCTTGCGCGATACGTTGGCGGACGAGGTCGAGTTCGGTGGGGTTGGCCATGGGAAAAGTGGACGACGAACGACGCGTTGCCTCATGCGGCCGCCGGCCGAATCCGTCAATCACAAGCTGCGGTGGAACGAAATTTTTCATGGCAGACGGGGAAGTGGGGCGGAGGAATCATGCAACGTCGCTGCCCTGGTGGGGGCGGGCCTGAAAAGATTTGCGTGGGTAAACCGGGCCGCGATTTTCTGACGGCTCCGCGTGACCCTTCGCCGCATCATCGTCGTCCTTTACCTGCTGCTCTTTCTGGCGGTGGGCGCGGCGTCGGGTGTGTATTTCTGGCAGGCGCGCGAGGAATACAACCGGTTGAAGCAGATCGAGGCATCGAGTCGCCGGCGACTGGCGGAGTTGGAGGCCCGGCTGGTCGAGCAGGAAAAAATCCTTGAACGCCTGCGCAACGATCCGGTCTATGTCGAAAAGGTGATCCGACGGCGGCTCGGTTACGCGAAGCCGGAGGAGTTCATTTTCCGTTTCGAAGAGTAACGCTAATTCCGTATTTCGCTTTATGGCCCAGCCCTCCCTGATCGAGCAATTCAACCGCGCCGGACAAGGCCACGTATTCGCATTCTTCGACCGGCTCGGCGCCGACGAACAGAAACAGCTCCTCGAGCAGGCGGCGGAGATCGATCTCGGCGAGATCGCGGAACTCACCCGCACGCTGCTGGCGAAAAACGCCGCGGCCGGCGTGAACCTGGAAGGCCTCGAGCCCGCGCCTTATGAACCGCTGCCCGAGCGGGGCGGCGATGCGGCGGCGTGGGCGAAGGCGAAGGCGGCGGGCGAAGAGGCGTTGCGCGCGGGGCGCGTGGCGGCGTTCACGGTCGCCGGCGGGCAGGGCACGCGGCTGGGTTACGATGGGCCGAAGGGCACGTTTCCGGTGACGCCGATCAAACAGAAAACGCTCTTCCAGGTGTTCGCGGAGAAAATCCTCGCGGCGGGCAAGCGCTACGGAAAGCCGCTGCACTGGTTCATCATGACGAGTCATCAGAACCACGCGGCGACGGAGGCCTTTTTCGTGGAGCACGGATTCTTCGGGATGGCGCGCGAGCGTGTGCATTTTTTCCGGCAGGGCCGGATGCCGGCGGTGAGTTTGGACGGGAAGATTCTGCTCGAGAGCCGCAGTTCGATCGCGATGTCGCCGGACGGCCACGGTGGGTCGTTGCGCGCGCTCGATCGGAGTGGCGCGCTCGACCTGATGGAGCGCGAAGGCGTGGATACGCTCAGCTACTTCCAGGTGGATAATCCGCTCGTGCGCTGCATCGATCCAGCGTTCATCGGCTGGCATCTGCTCCGGCGGTCGGAGATGTCGAGCAAGATGGTGCCGAAGGCGTATCCGGAGGAAAAGCTCGGGCATTTCTGCACGCAGAACGGGAAGACGGTCGTGATCGAATATTCCGATTTGCCGATGGAGATGCAGAAGCAGACGGATGCAAAAGGCGCGCTGCGTTACATCGCGGGCAGCATCGCGATCCACGTGCTCGATCGAGAATTCGTGCGGCGGATGGCCCGTTCGGGCGGCGAGGCGTCGCTGGCGTTTCACCGCGCGGACAAGAAGATCCCGACGATCGACGCGGCCGGCGCGCCGGTGAAGCCGGAAAAGCCGAACGGCGTGAAGTTCGAGATGTTCGTGTTCGACGCGCTGCCGTTTGCGAAGAATCCGGTGGTGATCGAGACGCGGCGGGCGGATGATTTTTCGCCGGTGAAGAACGCGGAAGGCGTCGATTCGCCGAAGACCTGCCGCGACGACCAGCTGCGGCAATTCGCGCGGTGGTTGAAGGCCAACGGCGCGACGGTCGAGAGCGACAGCACGGGGCTGCCGAGCGTGGTGAGCGAGGTGGCGCCGGGCTTCGGCTACGACGAGGACTCGTTTGCCGACGGCTGGAAAAAATTGTCGCCGAAGCCGGAAGTTCGTGACGGGCTGTATTTGGAATAACTGACCGCGGGGTCGGAGTTTCGGGCGCAAGACCCGGTCGCAGCGTTCTGCGGCCCGCCCGGAGGTCGGGCCCTACTTTATTTTCTTCATGACCACACTCGATCGCGTTCAAGCCGCCGTTAAATCGGGCCAGCTCCTGCCGAGCGCCGCTGAAAATCTGTCGACGTTTCTGTCGGCGAAACTGCCGGCGTGGGCGGAGGCGAGTATCGAAGAACTGGTGACGAAGGAGGCGTGGAGCGAATTGAACGACCGGTTCTATCGTTATCTCGAATTCGGCACGGGCGGCATGCGCGGGCGCACGATTGGCGTGGTCGCGGCGGCGGCGGAGACGGGCAAGCTCAGCGCGGCCGGCTCGCCGGAGCACGCGGCGATCGGCAGCAATATGCTGAACGATTTCACGCTGATTCGCGCGGTCGTCGGGCTGTATCGCTACAACGCCAAGTATCTCGCGTCGCGCGGCGTGAAGGCGAAGGTGCGGCTGGTGATCGCGCACGACGTGCGGCATTTCTCGCGGCGGTTTTGCGAGATTGCGGCGGCGACCTGGGTGAAGCTGGGCGGCGAAGCGTTCATTTTCGACGGGCCGCGCTCGACGCCGCAGTTGAGCTTCACCGTGCGCTGGCTGCAGGCGCACGCGGGCGTGGTCATCACCGCGAGCCACAATCCGCCGCACGATAACGGCTTCAAGGCCTACTTCGATGACGGCGCTCAAGTGGTGCCGCCGCACGACAAGGGCATCGTCGAGCAGGTGAACGCGGTGCCGCTCGCGGAGCTGTCGGCGTTTGTTTCCGGCGATCTCGCGGGGGTGACAACGCTCGGGCGCGACGCCGACGACGCGTATCTGGCGGTGGCGACGAAGGCGGCGGTCGATCCGGCGGTTTTCCGGAAGACGAAGCTGAAGGTGGTGTTCACCAACATTCACGGCACGGGCGGCGTGCAATCGCTGCCGTTGCTGGTGCACGCGGGTTGCGACGTCGAGCCGGTGCCGGAGCAGCTGGAGTTCGATGGGCGTTTCCCGACGGTGAAGTCGCCGAACCCGGAAAATTCCGCGGCGCTCGCGCTGGCGGTGGCGCTGGCCGAGAAGGACGGCGCCGACGTGGTGCTCGCGACCGATCCCGACGCGGATCGCATGGGGTGCGCGGTGCGTAATCGGGCCGGGAAGCTCGAGCTGCTGACGGGCAATCAGATCGGCGCGCTGATGACGGATTATCGACTGACGAAGTTCAAGGAACTCGGCTGGATTCCGCGCGGAGGCTCGGACCGCGTGTGCATCGTGAATACCTTCGTGACCTCGCAGTTGCAGGACACGATCGGGCGCGCGCACGGCGTGCGCGTCATCAAGACGTTGACGGGTTTCAAGTGGATCGCGGCGAAGATGCGCGGCTACGAGGAGCGATTGAAGCAGGCGATGGGCGCGGGGTTCGACTACGATGCGACGCCGTTCGAGGAGCGCGTGAAGCTGCTCCAGCAGCACAGCGCGTTTTATGCGTTCGGTTGCGAGGAGAGCTACGGGTATTTGCCGAACGACTACGTGCGCGACAAGGACGGCAACGCGGCGTGCTTGATGTTCGCCGAAGTGTGCGCCTGGGTGAAAAGCCGCGGGCTGACGGTGCCGGAGTATCTCGACGAGATTTTCCTGAAACATGGCTTCTACCTCGAAGGCACGATCAACCTCTATTATGAAGGCGCGAGCGGGAACGCGAAGATCAAGCGCATCCTCGACACGTATCGCTCGAATCCGCCGGCGAAGTTCGGCGACGTGGCGGTGACGAAATTCGAGGATTTCGGCCGGCAGGACATTCGCGACGCCGACGGCGAACTGATTCCGAAGCAGGATCTTTATTTCGTGACGCTGGCGAACGGCTATTCGTTCGCAGCGCGCGGCAGCGGCACGGAGCCGAAGATGAAGTTCTATTTGTTCGCGAACGAGAAAGTGGCGAGCGCGAGCGAACTGGCGGCCGTGAAGGCGCGGGTGAAGACGACGTTGGACGGCCTCAGTGCGTTGATCGAAGCGGACGCGAAGGCTCGGGCGGAGGGCTGACACCCGGCGCCGGGCTGACGAGGGGCGACGGGGCAACGCGGCGGGCGATCGCGCGCGGCGGCTCCTTCGCGCGAGGTTTGGAGAAGTAACGTGAACCAGCACGTTGCTTTCGGCCTCGTGTTCGGCGGCGAGGCGGGTGGGGAAATCGAGCGCGAGGCGCCGCGGACGGCGGCGGATTCCTGGTGAATGCCCTGAACGTCGGGTCAGGGTCTGCCTGAGGTGGCGGCCGCTGCGAGCGGGTGGTTGGAGGGTTCACGGGTTTTTGACGGACGCGTCTTTTTTGCGTCTGGCGCATGGAATATCGCCGTGGCAGGACTTCTGCCGCGTATGGCGTTCCGCACGGTAGAAATTATGAGGCCGGCCGTTTTGCGGTGGTGTGGAATGCTGCTGGCCTGGTGTTTTCTGGGAGTGGGACCGGCGAGGGCGGCGGAGGAGCCGTCGCGCGAATTTCAGGTGAAGGCGGCCTTTCTCTATAATTTTGTGCAGTTCGTGGAATGGCCGCCGGAGGCTTTTGCGGACCCGGATAGCCCGATCGTGATTGGTGTATTGGGGCAGGATCCTTTCGGCGAATTTCTGGATGAACTGGTTGCCGGGGAGACGGTGAATGGGCGACGGCTGGTGGTGGAGCGGTATCGGTGGATTGGAGACGTTGGGGTGTGTCATGTGCTTTTCGTCAGCGGGTCGGAAGGCCGGCGGGCGGGGCAGATCGGCGCTGCGCTGCGGGGGCGCAGCATCCTCTCGGTGTGCGATTGGGAGGGATTGATGGAGCAGGGCGCGATGGTGCGGTTCGTAACGGAGCGACAGCGGGTGCGTCTGCGCATCAATCTGGATGCGGTGCGAGCCAGCGGGTTGACGATCAGCTCGAAGCTATTGCGGTCGGCCGAAACGGTTTCGCGGGAGACGAACTGAGTGATGCCGATGCGCAACCTTCCGATCCGGCAGAAGCTCGCCGTGGTGATTCTCATCACGAGCAGCGTGGCGTTGCTGTTCACGTGCCTGTCGTTCTTCGCCTATGAGTTCGTGACCTTCCGGCGGACGGCGGTGCGCAATCTCACCACGCTGGGCGAAATCATTGGATCGAACAGCACGGCTGCGCTGGCCTTCGACAACGCGGCGGACGCGGAGGAGACGCTGTCGGCGTTGCGGGCGGAGCGGCACATCGTGGCGGCGGTGCTTTTCGATCAGTCCGGCCGGGTGTTTGCGCGCTACCCGGCGACGGTGGACACGAGTGCGTTGCCCGGAATGCGGACGGCGGGGCACCGCCTGACGTTTCGCGCGCTGCATCTGTATCAGCCGGTGATGCTGCACGATCGCCGGATCGGGATGCTTTACCTCGAGTCGGACCTGGACGAGATGATCGAGCGGTTTCAGCTTTATGCGATGATCGCGATGGCGGTGATGGGCGCGTCGCTGCTCGGCGCGTTTGTGCTCTCGCAGAAGCTGCAGCAGCAGATTTCCCGACCGGTGCTGGAACTGGCGGACACGGCGCGCGCAGTTTCGGTGCGGCGGGATTTTTCCGTGCGGGCGGTGCGGCAGGGCGACGATGAAGTGGGGGTGTTGACGGATGCGTTCAACGAGATGCTCACGCAGATCCATGAACAGGACCGGGCGTTGCGGGAGAGCGAGGCGCGGTTGCGGGCCGTATTGAACTCGGCCGTGAGCGCGGTGGTGGTCACGGACCATGAGGGCCGGATCATCGACTGGAACGCGTGCGCCGAACGGATGTTTGGGCGGTCGCGGGGCGAGGCGCTCGGGCTGGATCTCGGCGAGTTCATCGAGCCGTTGGCAGACGAGTCGCGCGTCGGTATGAAGCGGTTCACGGTGAGGAGCGGCGAGGAGATGACGAACTGGCCGGTCGAGATGACAGGTCGGCGCAGGAATGGAGCGCGGTTTCCGATCGAGGCGGCGATCAACCCGGTGGTGTCGGGCGGCGTGGTGACGTTTTGCGCGTTCGCGAGCGACATCACGGAGCGCAAGAAATCCGAGCGCGAAGTGCAGACGCTGAACCAGCAACTGGAGCGGCGGGTCGCGGAACGGACGGAGCAGCTGGAGAGCGCGAACAAGGAGCTGGAGGCGTTTTCGTATTCGGTTTCCCACGACTTGCGTGCGCCCCTGCGGCACATCGACGGTTTCGCGAGCATGCTGACGGCGCATGCGGGCGCGGCGCTGGACGAGAAGAGCCGGCGTTATCTGACGGTGATCACCGACGCGGCGAAGCGAATGGGACGGCTGATCGACGACCTGTTGAGTTTTTCGCGTCACGGCCGAACGGAGTTGCGGCATGGCCCGGTGAAACTGGGTGACCTGGTGGCGGAGGTGCGGCGGCAGATGCACAACGAACTCGCGAGCCGGAGGATCGAGTGGAGGATCGCGGAGCTACCCGAGGTGCAGGGGGATGTCGCGATGTTGCACCAGGTGATGGTGAATCTGCTGGGCAACGCGGTGAAGTATTCGCGGCAGCGCGATCCGGCGGTGATCGAGGTGGGATGGAGGGAAGGCGACGGGGACGACGTGGTGGTGTTCGTGCGCGACAATGGCGCGGGCTTTAATCCGAAGTATGTCGACCGGCTGTTCGGCGTGTTTCAGCGGTTGCACGCGGAGAGCGAGTTCGAGGGAACGGGCGTAGGTTTGGCGAATGTGCAGCGCATCGTGCATCGGCACGGCGGCCGCGTGTGGGCGGAGGGGAAGGTGGACGCGGGCGCGACGTTTTATTTCACGTTGCCGCGACGGGGTGGGACGGGGACGGCGGTGTAGCGTCGCACGCGGTTCAAGCCGGGAACGCAGCACGGCTCCATGGGCTTGGCTTGGTCGCCGCCGTCGCTGGCTGCGGTGAGGCGTGTCGTGCAACGGATCGGTGACGGGACGGTAGTGTTTCTGTAACGGGGCGCGGCGAATCTTGACCGCGATTTGCCGCGGGCTGCACGGTCGGGTTCGATGAACCACCTACGCAGTTTCCTCGGCTTTATACTTCTCGCCGTTGCACTTCCGCTCGGCGCGCAGACCGCCCCGACGGGCACGCTCACGGGCGCGGTGACCGACGCTTCGACGCGGCTCACGCTCGGCGGCGCGCGCGTGTCGGTCGCGGGCACGCCGCTCGAAACCTACGCGGACAGCGCGGGACGTTACGCGCTGGCCAACGTGCCGGCGGGTGTGCAGACGCTCGAGTTCAGCTACGTGGGTTACCCCGATGTGCGGCAGCCGGTGAGCGTGGCGGCGGGGCAGGTGACGACGGCGGACGCGGTGTTTGGCCGCGAAGTGGTGCAGCTCGAAAAGTTCGTGATCGAAGGCTCGCTGGTCGGCACGGCGCGGGCGATCAACCAGCAACGCGGTGCAGCCACGCTCACGAATGTCGTGGCGTCGGACGAGATCGGCAATTTCCCCGACCAGAACGCGGCGGAGTCGCTGCAGCGCATTCCCGGCGTGTCGCTTTACCGCGACCAGGGCGAGGGGCGATTCGTGCTGGTGCGCGGGATCAATTACACGATGGGCAACGTGACGCTGAACGGCGCGAAGCTCGCGAGCCCGGAGACCGGTGAACGCGGGATCGCGCTCGACGTGCTGCCGGCGGATGCGCTCGCGTCGATCGAGGTCACGAAGGTGGCGACGCCGGACATGGATGGCGAAGGCCTGGGCGGACAGGTGAATTTGCGCACGAAAAGTGCGTTCGACACGGACGGGCCGGCGGCGTCGTTCACGGCGCAGGGGCAATACTCGGCGCTCGCCGACGCCTACAGCAGCAAGTTCACCGCGTCGGTTTCGAACCTGTTCGGCGACGGCAAGTGGGGCGCGATCATCTCGCCGACGTGGCAGCGACGGGAGTTCGGCTCGCGCAATTACGAGATCGACGACGGCTGGACGGATTCGATTGAGGACGGCGACGACAACGAGCGCGAACTGCCGGCGTATTTTCTGCAGGACATCGCGTTTCGTGAATACGAGATCGAGCGCGAGCGCTATGGGGTGAGCGGCGCGCTGGAGTTCAAGCCGGACGCGGCGACGAGCGTGTATTTCCGCGGCAGCTACAACCGGTTCATCGATACGGAGAATCGCCACGTTTCGATCATCCCGTTTGTCGAGGGCACGGAGGACGATGTGGAGAATCTCACGGCGATCACGGCGAATTCGGCGACGATCGAAGGCGTGCGGCGCTTCGGGCGGCGGCTGCGGCAGCGTGAAAAGGATCAGGAGCTGACGGCTTTCATGATCGGCGGCGAGCGGCGGCAGGGCGACTGGACGCTGGACGGGCAGGTCAACCATTCGAAGGGTTACGAAGACAAGCCGGCGGAGATGGAAGTGCGGTTCCGCCGCAACACGCGCGACAGTGCTTTTCGTTACACGTTCGACGACACCTACACGATCCGGCTCGAGCAACTGGCGGGTGCGAGCATCACCGATCCGGCCTCGTATAGCACGTTTCAAGAACTCACGCAGGCGGACGAAGTCGGCGAGGAAACGGAGTCGGGCTTCGTGGTGAATGCGCGGCGCGAACTCAATGCCGGCGTGCCGGGCTTCGTGAAGTTCGGCGGCGGTTATCGCGAGAAGGAAAAGTCCAGTGCGGTGGATGCGTTCGAATACGATGCGCCGGCCTCGTTCACGTTCGCGAACCTCGCGGGCGCGGTGACGGATTATCCGTATGGGTTCCGCGTGCCGCAGATCGATCCGGCGAAGTTTGCGGAGGCGTTCCACGGCCACTTGGCCGATTTCGATGCTTCGGCGGTTTTCGAGGACAGCCACTACGACGACTGGACCTCGAACGAGGACGTGTTCTCCGCCTATGCGATGGGCGGCGCGACCGTCGGCCGGACGAACCTGCTCGCCGGCGTGCGCATGGAGCGGGCGAAGTTCTCCACGAAGGGCAAGGAACTGGACCTCGACGCGGAGACCTTCACGACGCTCACGGCGTCGCGTTCCTATACGAACTGGCTGCCGGGCGTTTACGTTCGTCACGATGTGAGCAAGAACCTCGTGGTGCGCGCGTCGTGGTCGAATTCGATCGTGCGGCCGTCGTTTGGCGACAGCGCGATCCGGCGGAACATCAATCACGAAGACGAGGAGCTGACGGTGGGCAACCCGGACCTCGCGACGCTGGAGTCGGCGAACTGGGACGCGTCGATCGAGTATTTTCTGCCGTCGCTCGGCCTCGTGTCGGCCGGGGTGTTCCACAAGGAGATCGAGAATTTCAGCTACGAGACGGAGGTGGAGGCGGATCCGGCGTATCCGGATTATGAAGTCACGTCGTTCCGCAACGGCAGCGAGGGCACGATCACGGGGCTCGAGCTGGCGTGGCAGCAGCAGTTCCGTTCCTTGCCGGCGCCGTTCGACGGTTTCGGTTTGCTGGCCAACCTGACGTTCTCCGACAGCGAGGCGGACTATCCGACGCGGCCGGGCGAAGACATCCGTTTCATCGGCCAGTCGGAGCGGATCGGGAACGTGGGCGTGAGCTACGAGAAGGCGGGTTTCTTCGCGCGGCTGGCGTTGAATTTCCGCTCGGAGCGGCTGCGCGAGGATGAGCCGCTCGGCGGCGACGCGCTGTCCGATCTCTGGATCGACGACACAGCGCAGCTCGATCTGACGATGCGCTACAAGGTGGCGAAAGGCTGGGAGGTGTTCGCCGAGTTCATGAACCTGACGAACGAGCCCTTCCTCGTGTATCAGCGCGGTGGAGACATCGGACCGGCGAAGCGGCTGGTGCAGTTCGAGGAATACGACTGGTCGGCCAATTTCGGCGTGCGCTGGAGCCTCTGACACGCCGAAGCTGATCGCAGGCGCGACAACCTTAACCGAATCCTCTGACCATGACTTATTCCACGATGTTCGTTCGTTGCGGCGCACTGGTGCTGGCGCTCGGCTTGGGCGGCTGCGACGATCCGCTGACGCCGATGGCGCCGGATGCGATCAAGCCGCGGGTGGTGACGCAGCCGACGCGTCACGACACGGACGATCCCGCGATCTGGATCAACCCGGTCGACCCGGCGAAGAGCCTGATCCTGGGCACCGACAAGGATTCGGACGGCGCGCTGTATGCGTTCGATCTCGAGGGTGCGGTGGTGCAGGTCGTCTCCGGGCTCGCGCGGCCCAACAATGTCGACGTCGGATATGGTTTCGCGCTGGCGGGAAAGGAGACCGACATCGCGGTCGTGACGGAGCGCGAAAAGCAGCGGTTGCGCGTTTACCGGCTACCGGATCTGACACCGATCGATGCGGGCGACCTGGTGGTTTACGGGGGCGATACGACGCGAGCGCCGATGGGCGTGGCATTGTATCGCCGGCCGGCGGACGGGGCGTTTTTCGTTTTTGTCGCGGGCAAAACGGGACCGAGCGACGGTTATCTGGCGCAATACCGGCTGACATCGGATGCGGCGGGTGAACTCGCGTTGGAGCCGGTGCGGCAGTTCGGCCGGTTTTCGGGGACAGGCGAGATCGAGGCGATCGCGGTCGATGCGGAGCTCGGCTACGTGTATTACTCCGATGAGGCGTATGGTGTGCGCAAATACGCGGCGGACCCGGACGCGGCGAATGCGAACGCGGAACTGGCGGTGATCGGCACGGACGGGTTCACCGAGGACCGCGAAGGGATTTCGATCTACAAGCGCGGGGACGGCACGGGTTACCTTCTCGTGTCGGACCAGCAGGCGAATCGGTTTCGCATTTACCGGCGCGAGGGCGAACCGGGCCGGCCGCACGAACACGTGTTGCTGAAAAGCGTGCCGGTGAGCGCGATCGAGAGCGACGGCAGCGAAGTGACGAGCGTGGCGCTCGGCGCGAAGTTTCCGCGCGGTCTGTTCGTCGCGATGTCGAATGGCCGGGTGTTTCACTACTATGCGTGGGAGGACATTTCCGGCGAGGATATGGAGCCGGACACGTCCGCAGCGAGGTAGGCGGGGCTCGGGGCCGGGACAGCCAGAGAAGGACGGACCCAGCCGATTGCGATCGGGGGTGCGGCGGTGGTGTTGGCCGTTGCGCTGGCCCGGCTTGCGGACGAGCGAACGATCCGCTCCATGCCGATGACACTGTCGCGGCGCCTCGTTACCCGGGGATGGCCGCGCGCACGCCCTTGCCACATTTGCGCGATGAAAGGACGTAAGGGGCGCGCACCGCGGCACCGATCATATCATGACTCGGTGCGATGACCTCGTCGTAGCGTCGTCGGCTGTTGGTTGACCCGATCGGAAAGCAAAAGCGGGCTCTTCATTGGCGTCTCCCGGCGCAGGCTCTTCGCGATCATGGGGGGGGGCGTCCTCGAGTCAGCGCTACGGCAGGACTCGGTCGCGTAGCGGTGCGACGTGCTGAAATGCCAGGCGACCA
>JAEYYL010000059.1 GCA_023430825.1 Verrucomicrobiota bacterium
TCTCGCCGAACGCCGGCATGCCGGACTGGGGAAACCCCTCGCGAATGCTGCGGAGCAGGCTGGCGTTGTCGCCGCCGTGTTTCCACTGGCCGTCGCGGAGGCTGCCGCCTTTGCCGCCTTCGAGCGCCGCGCCGTGGCAGCTGGCGCAGGTCTCGGCGTAAACCTGGGCGACGTCGCGCGTGCCCGCGACCACCGCGCCGCGGGTGGGAAGAGCGGACGCTGCGATCAAGCTTGCGGCGAGCGCGAGGTTAAGACGCGGATGCATACGATTCGGAAAACGTGCGCGTTCCGACCCACCCCAGCGGGCGGCGTTCCGCGCCGCGGACGTTGACCGACCCGGATCGTCGTGCCAGTTCGAACTCCGATGCCTTCCAAACCCATCCCCGGTTCCACGGGCGACGTCCTGACCTGTCTGCCTTCGCCGTATGTGGCGCATGCGGCGACGGGTTTGCTTTATTTTCCCCGTTTCCTCGCGAAGTGCCGCTACGTGAAGGAGCACGGCGCGCTCCCGCCGAGCTACGCGAAGAACTACAAACGCGGCATCGATCGTTTCCTTTCGCTGCATCTCGGCATCGATCCTGCCGCGGTGGAGAAAATCGTGTTCGAGTCGACCACGGACGCCGAGGTCGAAACCAAGTTGCAGGCGCTGTTGCCGGCCGATGTCCGCGCGGCGAAATGGAATCGCGAGCTCGCGCAGAAAGGCATGACCGAGGCTGGCCAGGAGTTCATCAAAACCGCGCTGACGGCGATGGGTTGCGCAGACCGCGTCGGCGAAATCAAGAGCGTGCCCGACCTGATCGATTTCGACGAAGGCCGCATCGAGTGAACTCTCGACCATTCGCCATTCGCCCGCGAATCACGCGAATCGCCGCAGATGAAACCCCCATTTCAGCGCCCTGACCGATCTTCCGTGGTCGGGCTCAGTGCTCGCGGCGTTGTCTTTCGAAATTCGCGACCATTTGCGTGATTCGCGGGAAACCTCGGTTCGCGGGGCCGCGAGCCCGCTCGAAACGACGAAAGTTCATCGGGGCAGCCCGCATTTCCGCAACCGAGGTTGAATCGCGCCGCGCTCCGCCCACACTGCTCTCATGGTTAAAGGCCAGAAAGTCGTCTGCATCAACGATACGTTCACACCGGTCATCCTCGCGCTCTACAAGCAGCTGCCGGTGAAGGGCGACGTTTACACGATCCGCGAGGTCTTTCTGGGCCGCGAAAAAATCGTCCGCGGCGGCGACAGCGCCACGGTGGGCCTCCTGCTCGAGGAGCTGAAAAATCCGCCCGACCCGTTTCACCAGGGCAAACAGGAACTCGGTTTTTCGTCGGAACGCTTTGCCCCGCTCGAGGAATTGCCCGCCGAAGAAGCCGAGGCCGAGGAGGTCGTCGGCGTCGGCGCGTGGGCGCCGGCGGGAGCGTAAAACTTTACGGAAGGTAGGCGCCTGCTGGCCGGGAATGCGATGTGGCTCGCTGCGTGAGCAGCGGGATCGACGCGGAATCGCCTGCGAGCAGGCTCCGACCTCCAATCCCGCGGCTCACGCTGCGAGCGAGCCACGCAGGCTTCCGCATCTTCGCTGGCGCCGCTTCGTCTTTCCCCACCCTAACCTGCACCATCCCCATGCGAATATTCCCCCGCCTCGTCGTCGCGTTGACCGCGATTTTTGCCTGCTCGCTCGCCAGCGCCGCGTCCGCCGCTCCTGATGGACGCGTGTTCGAACTCCGCACCTACACCTCCCCCGAGGGCAAGCTGCCGAAGCTGCTCACGCGTTTTCGCGATCACACCTGCAAGCTCTTCGAGAAGCACGGCATGACGAATATCGGCTACTGGCTCCCCGCCGACGAGAAAGACGGCGCGAGCAACAAGCTCGTTTACCTGCTCGCGCACGAGAGCCGCGACGCTGCGAAAGCCTCGTGGAAGGCGTTTCTCGGCGATCCGGCCTGGCACGCCGTGCGCGACGCCAGCGAGGTCGACGGCAAAATCGTCTCGAAGGTCGAATCCATTTTCCTCACGCCGACGAGCTATTCGCCGAAGGTCGCGTCGAGCACGGGCGCCGCGCCGCGGATTTTCGAACTGCGCACCTACACGGCGCCGGACGGACTGCTCGGCGCGCTCGATGCGCGTTTCGGCGGCGGTGAAACCGATCTCTTCGCGAAGGCCGGCATGACGGGCCTCGCGTATTTTCATCCGACCGACGCCGACAAGGGCGCCAGCAACACGCTGATCTACATCCTCGCGCACGACAGTCGCGAAGCGGCCGCGAAGTCATGGAAATCGTTCCGCGACGATCCCGAGTGGATCAAGATGAAGGCCGAGTCGGAGAAACCCGCCGGCCCGCTCACGAGCAAGGTCGAGTCGATGTTCCTCATCCCGACCGATTTCTCGACGACGAAGTAATCGCCGTAGCCGCAGGCCTCGGCCGGCCGGCCCGTGGATCGGTTCGCGCTGGCGCGATAACGCGAGCGCGGTATCGCCGCCAACCCTCCGGAGGTAGGAGCCTGCTTGCGGGCGATCGCACGCACCGAACGCCGCCGACGCGTTATTTCGCCTGCAAGCAGGCTCCTACCTTTGGTCCGGAACGGCGGTGGCCAAGGCACGCCGGACAAATCTGGAGCCGTGGCGCCCGACGCTGCAACGCGGTTTACTTCCCGCCGAAATGGCGGTCGAAAAAGACCTTGGCGGCCGTCACGAAAGCGGACGGGTCCTTGGCGAACTCGGCGCTGTCGGTCTCGATCGCCATCACGCCGGACCAGTCGGTTTCCTTGATCGCATCGAAGAGGCCCGCGTAGTTGCTGTTCCCGAGGCCGATGAACGTATCCGTGGCGCGGTTACGGTCGTCGGTCTGGTCGAGGCGCTTGTCCTTGAGGTGCATGTCGAACACGCGGTCGCCGTAATTGCGGAAGATCTGCTCCGCGTCGAAGCCGGCGGCCGTCACCCAACCGATGTCCATGCACACGCCGATGCGGTGGTCGCGCTCGGCGAGGACGTGTTTCACCGTGGCGGGGTTGCCGTAAACCGTCCCCGTGCCGTGATTGTGGATCGCGAGCTTGATGTCGTATTCCTTCACGAGCGCCTCGAGGTTGTCCCACTGCGCGGGCTGGCCGGGCTCGACGACGATGACCTTCATGCCGAAAAGTTTCGCGAGTTCGAAGAGCAGGCGGTTCTCGTCGGAGTTCACCGTCGTGGCGCTCACGCCGATCGAGTAGGCGGTGACGCCGTGCTGTTTCAGGAAGGCGAGTTTCTCGAGGTTTTCCTCCTTCGGCGCCTTGGGATCGAGGTGCTTGCTGAAAAGCTCGAGCTGCGTGATGCCGTGGGCCTTGGCGAAGAGCACGGCTTCTTCAAAGGACATGTTGCGGCAGGTCCAGGTTTGGAGGCCGAGCTGGGGCTTCGCCCAGGCGGAAAGGGCGAGCGCGAGGAAAAGTCCGGCGAGGAGGAAACGTTTTGGGGTGATCATGGAGATAAATGGATTGGCGGAAGATTGACGCGGGGGAAAGGACGGAGAGACGTGCGCTTGGGCGAGGAGTGAAAAGCGCGCAACCGGTCGGCCGCTGGAGCCGCGGCGCCCTCGCCGCGCTTCGCATCAATAG
>JAEYYL010000068.1 GCA_023430825.1 Verrucomicrobiota bacterium
GTGGAGTTGGCGAGGCGGGAGTCATGAGCATGAACGCCTACGTCGCCCCCATTTCGCACGCGCAGCGCCGGCTCTGGTTTCTCGACCGGCTGGAGCCGGGCAATCCGGTTTACAACATTCCGGTCGCGGTGCGGCTGCGCGGACGGCTCGATCGCGCGGCGCTGGAGCGCGCGTTGCAGGCGATCGTCGAGCGTCACGACGCGTTGCGCACGACCTTCGCGATGGAGAACGGCGAGCCGGTGCAGGTCGTGCACGAAACGCTCGCGCTCGCGGTGGCGTTGGAAACGGTCGCCGACGAAGTCGCGCTCGCGCTGAGGTTGCGCGATGAAGCGCGGGGAGCGTTCGATCTCGCGAAAGGCCCGTTGCTGCGTGCGCGGCTTTTTGAGCGGGGCGGGGAGGATCACGTGTTGCTGCTGACGCTGCATCACATCGTATCGGACGGCTGGTCGCTTGGCGTGCTGGTCGAGGAGTTTTCGGAGTTGTATCGTGCGGCGGTGTCGCGGCTCGAGCCGGTGCTGGCCGAACTCCCGGTGCAGTTTGCGGATTTCACGGACTGGCAAACCGAGGCGCTGGCGGGCGAGAACGCCGCGCGCGAACTCGCGGCGTGGCAGCAGCACCTGGCGGGGGTGCCGACCGCGCTCGAGCTGCCCGCGGATTTTCCGCGGCCGGCGGAGCAGAGTTACCGCGGCGCGCTGCGGCTGCAGACGCTGCCGGCGGAGTTGACCGCGCCGCTGCACGCGCTCGCGCGACGTGAGGGCGCGACGTTGTTCATGACGCTGCTCGCGGCGTTCGAGACGCTGTTGTCGCGCTGGTCGCGGCAGGACGAGTGGATGATTGGCACGCCGGTTGCGGGCCGCTCGCGCTCGGAGACGGAGCGGCTGATCGGGTTTTTCGTGAACACGCTCGTGCTGCGCGTCGACCTCGCGGGGGAGCCGACGTTTGCCGAACTGCTGGCGAGGACGAAGCGCGAGTGTCTGGCGGCGTTTGGCCGGCAGGAAACGCCGTTCGACCGCGTGGTCGACGCGGTGCAGCCGGCGCGCGATCGCAGCCGCACGCCGCTGTTCCAGGTTTACTTCACGCTGCAAAACGCGCCGCGCCGCGAACTCGTGCTACCGGGAATGACGGCGGACGTGGTCGAAGTGGACACGGGCACGGCGAAGGTCGATCTCACGCTCGCGCTGGAGGAAACGCCGGCGGGGATTGCGGCGCGCTGGGAGTATTGCACTGACGTGTTCGCGCCGGAAACGATCGGGCGGCTCGCGCGCGGTTACGAGGCGCTGCTGGCGGCGGTCGTAGTTGATCCGTCGATACGGGTGGGGCGGTTGCCCTTGTTGAACGTCGCCGATCGCGCGTCAGTGGTGCGGCTCGGCGGCGGAGATGTGGAGGATTTTTCGACGACGGAAACGCTCGGCGGGTGGTTCGCGCGGCAGGCGGCGGCGACGTCGGAGCGGATCGCGGTGACGTGCGAAGGCGCAAGCCTCACGTATCGCGAACTCGACCAGCGTTCGAACCGGCTCGCGCGGCATCTGCGGCGCTCGGGGGTGGTGGCGGGGTCGCTGGTCGGGCTTTGTCTTGGACGTTCGTGCGAACTCGTCGTGGGAATTCTCGGCATTCTGAAGGCGGGCGGCGCTTATGTGCCGCTCGATCCGACGTATCCGTGTGAGCGGTTGGATTTCATGGTGGGCGACAGCGGGATCGCGGCGTTGATCACGCACGGCGCGTCGGCGGGGATTGAGCACGCGCGGCGGATCGATCTGGCGGCGGCGGAGGAGGCGATTGCGGTGGAAAGTGCGGAGCCGCTGGCGGACGGTGTGGGCGCGGACGACGCGGCGTATGTGATTTACACCTCGGGCTCGACGGGGCGGCCGAAAGGCTGCGTGGTGACGCACGGCAACGTCACGCGGCTGATGCGCGCGACGGAGGCGTGGTATGGTTTCGGCGCGGACGACGTGTGGACGCTGTTCCATTCGTATGCGTTCGATTTCTCGGTGTGGGAAATCTGGGGCGCGCTGCTTTACGGCGGACGGCTGGTGGTCGTGCCGTATGAAACGAGTCGCTCGCCGGAGGCGTTTCACGCGCTGCTCGCGGCGGAGCGCGTGACGGTGCTGAACCAGACGCCGTCGGCGTTCCGACAGTTGATCGCGGTGGATGCGATGCGCGGCGAGGGCGCCGCGGCTCCATTGAGTCTGCGTTACGTGATTTTCGGCGGCGAGGCGCTGGAGCTTTCGATGCTGAAGCCGTGGTTCGAGCGGCACGGCGATGCGTCGCCGCAGGTGATCAACATGTATGGGATCACCGAGACGACCGTGCACGTGACGTATCGGAGAATCCGTTACGCGGACGTGGCGGCGGGGAAAGGCAGCGTGATCGGCGCGCGCATTCCGGATCTGACGCTTTATGTCGTCGACGCGCATCTGCAGCCGGTGCCGGTGGGCGTGCCGGGGGAGTTGCTGGTGGGCGGCGCGGGATTGGCGCGCGGTTATCTGAATCGCGCGGAGCTGACGGCGGAGCGTTTCGTGGCGAATCCGTTTGGGCCGGGCCGCGTGTATCGGTCGGGCGATCTCGCGCGGTGGCTGCCGGATGGCGATCTCGAGTATCTCGGGCGCATCGACCAGCAGGTGAAGATTCGCGGCTTCCGGATCGAACCGGGCGAGATCGAACGCGTGCTGGCGGCGATGCCGGGCGTGCGCGAATGCGCGGTGATCGCGCACGAGGAACGGGCCGGGGAGAAAAAACTCGTCGCCTACGTCGCGCGCCAGCCGGGCGCGAGTTCGCCGGATGCGCGCGATGCGCGGGAAGCGTGTCGCGCGCGGCTGGCGGATTACATGGTGCCGGCGGCGTTTGTGTTTCTCGACCGGCTGCCGTTGACGGCGCACGGCAAGCTCGATCGTCGAGCGCTACCCGCGCCTGGCGAGGCCGCGGAGACGGCGAGCGCGGATTACGTCGCGCCGGCGACGCCGGCGGAGCAGGTGCTGGCGCGGATCTGGGCGAGCGTGCTCGGCGTGCCGCAGGTGGGGACGCAGGACAATTTCTTCGCGCTCGGCGGCGATTCAATTCTCACGATTCAGATCGTTTCGCAGGCGGCGAAGGCCGGCTACAAGCTCACGCCGAAGCTGCTGTTCGAAGCGCAGACGCTCGCGGAACTCGCGC
>JAEYYL010000111.1 GCA_023430825.1 Verrucomicrobiota bacterium
CATACAGAACCGCACCGGAAATCGCGAGTAGGGGCATCAGGGAAAGCATGAGACCACCATAGTTCGTTTTCCCAAAATGCGAGCGAGCTTTCAGGTATTTCTCACTTCTTGACGCCTTTCTTACGAATCCCACGGAACTTTCCCCGCTGCGACCGCGCCCTCTACCGCACTCCCGTCTCAACCGCCCGCGTTCCCTGCAAAAACGCCCACATTGCCTTCAGCTCCGTATCGTTCATCCCACCGAAAGCCCGCGGCATCACCTCGCTCAACGCCGTCCCGTCCGGTCGCTTGCCCGTCCGCATCGCGGCAATGAAATCCGCCTCGCTCCACCGCGCCAGCCGCCCCGACGCATGCGGGGTCAGATTCGCCGCGTGCGGCCAATCAGGCGGACCGATGTCGATCTTCCCGCCGGAAAAATTCGCGCCGTGGCAGCCCGTGCACGCATTCGCCACGTAGCGGCCATATTCCGCCGACACCGCAGGCGACACCACATCGGGCTTCAGCCCCGCGTGATCGATTTCATCCGCCGCCAACTTGATCTTGCCCAAGGTCAACAAGACCCGCGCCACCGGACCGATCTTCAACGCCACCGACTCGCGATCGACCGGCGGGACCGATTTCAGATACGCAATCAAATCGCCCATATCGCCCTCCGTGAACGGTGCGTAATCGGTCGAAGGCATCAGAAAAAGCCCGCGCCCGTCGCGCGCCACGCCATGTCGGATCGCCCGTTCCCAATCCGCATCGCGGTAGTCCGCCGGCAACCCACCGCGTCCCCGCGTCAAATTCGGCCCGTGCCACCGCCCCATCGCCGGATCGTCGATCACTTTCGCGCCGCCCATGTCCGACCCATGACAATCCGCACAGCCGCGCGTCCGCGCGAGATGCTCGCCGTGCGCAATCGCCTCCACGCCCGCCGACACCGTCGTCCCCTGCACAGTGACCTCATGGGTCTTCGCCAGCTTCGCCCGGCTGACCGCGTAAACCGAAGCGGCCGCAATCGCCATAATCACCACCAATCCCCCGACCCCGTAGCCGAGCACCTTAAGAAGTTTAAGCATGGCGCGACGTTTCGAGCAGTTCACCCACCCTGAAGCAATTTTTTCCTCTTCCCTCGCCGCACCCCTCCCCGTTTGCTGACCGACCGTCCTTCGTCTCCGTCCTCCGTCCTCTGTCCTCCGTCCTCTGTCCTCTGTCTTCCGTCCTCCGCCTCACCGTGTCTCCCGCCCAAGAAATCGCCCGCCGCCGCACCTTCGCGATCATCTCGCACCCCGACGCCGGCAAGACGACGCTCACCGAAAAGTTCCTGCTCTACGGCAACGCGATCCACCTCGCCGGCACCGTCACCGCCCGCAAGAACCAGCGCGCCACCGCCTCCGACTGGATGGAACTCGAGAAACAGCGCGGCATTTCCATCAGCTCGACCGTTCTCCAATTCGACTACACCGGCTACGCGGTCAACCTCCTCGACACCCCCGGTCACAAGGACTTCTCAGAAGACACCTACCGCGTTCTCACTGCGGTCGACGCCGCCCTCATGGTGATCGACGCCGCGAAAGGCGTCGAAGCGCAGACTCGCAAGCTCTTCGAGGTCTGCCGCCGCCGCGGCGTTCCGATCTTCACCTTCATGAACAAGTGCGACCGCCCCACGCGCAACGCACTCGAACTGCTCGACGAACTCGAGCAGGTCCTCGGCCTCCAATCCTGTCCCGTCGTCTGGCCGCTCGGCAACGGCCCGTCCTTCCGCGGTGTATTCGATCGGCGGACACGCCAGGTCCACCTCTTCGAGCGCACGCCCGGCGGCAAATACCAGGCCCCCGTCGAGGTCACCTCGCTCGACGATCCGCACGTCCGCGAAAAACTCGACGACTACACCTACGAGCAGGTGAAGGAACAGCTCGAGATGCTCGACGGCGCCGGCCATCCATTCGATCTCGCCGCCGTTCGCGCCGGCCAGCAGACGCCCGTTTACTTCGGCAGTGCAGTCAACAATTTCGGCATCCAGCTCCTCCTCGACGGTTTCCTCAAGGACTCCGTCCCGCCCGCTCCGCGGCGATCGGTAAAAACTGGAGCCGCGACGACGCCGTCGCGCCCTGCCCCCATCGAACTTTCCGCCGCTCCCGAAGAGAAGACGCTCATCCCCGTCACCCACCCGAAATTCTCCGCCTTCGCCTTCAAGATTCAGGCGAACATGGACCCGAAGCACCGCGACCGCATCGCGTTTGTCCGCATCTGCTCCGGCAAGTTCGAGCGCGACATGACCGTCATCCATCAGCGCACCGGCAAGACGATGCGCCTCTCCTCGTCGCACAAACTCTTCGGCCAGGAACGCGAAACCGTCGACGAAGCCTGGCCCGGCGACGTCATCGGCCTCGTCGGCCACAGCGATTTTCACATCGGCGACACGCTCACCGAGGACAAATCCATCCTCTTCGACGAAATCCCGCGCTTCCCGCCCGAGGTCTTCACGTTCATCTCGAACCCGAATCCCTCCGACGCCAAAAAATTCCGCGCGGGCCTCGACCAGCTCCTGCAGGAGGGCGTCGTCCAATCGATCACGCTCCGCGCCGGCATGACGACCGCCACGCTGCTCGCGGCCGTCGGCGTGCTGCAATTCGAGGTCGTGCAATTCCGCCTCGAAAGCGAATACAACGCCGCCTCGCGCCTCGATCCCGCGCCATGGACGCTCATGAAGTGGATGGCGCCGGCGGACGCGTCGGCGAAGTTACCCGATACGTCCACGTTCGTCGTCGCGAGCGGCGTCGCCTTCGGCACCGACAAACTCGACCAACCGGTCGCGCTTTTCCCGAACGAATGGACGATGCGCTACTTCCTGGAAAAGAATCCCGGCGTAAAACTCCACGCTCTTCCCCTCGAGCAAACCTGATTTCCGCGTCGCACGGGCACCCTGCCCGTGCTTCCCCGTCCATGTCGGGCGAACTCTCCCGACCCCGCCCGCATTCCCCCGCGATGCTGCCCCGTTCGACGTCCGCCCCGCGCCCGAAATTCTTCGCCACCCCCGCCGCTTTCCGCGCATGGCTCGAACAGAACCATGCAGCGAGAACCGAACTCTGGGTCGGTTACTATAAAAAAGCCTCCGGCCGCGGCGGCATGGTTTATCGTGAAGCCCTCGACGAAGCGCTTTGCTACGGCTGGATCGACGGTCTCGTGAAGTCGATCGACGCCGGCCGCTACATGCAGCGCTTCACGCCGCGCCGTCTCGGCAGCATTTGGAGCAACATCAACGTCGCCCACGTCGCCCGCCTCAGCGCCGCCGGCCGCATGCAGCCCGCCGGGCTCGCCGCCTTTGCCGCACGTCAAGCATCGAAAACCGGCATCTACGCCTTCGAGCAGCGTCCCGAGAAATTTCCCGCCACGCTCGAAAAAATCTTCCGCGCCAACCGCATCGCGTGGATCTTCTGGCAAACGCAGCCGCCCGGCTACCGCCGCACCGCGATCTGGTGGGTGATCAGCGCAAAACAAGAAGCCACTCGCGAACGCCGCCTCGCGCGACTGATCTCGTTTTGCTCCGCCGGAAAGCGGCTCGACGCCGGTTAGCCGCTCCCCCGGCGTTTTGCCGCACGCTCTATTCCCGAACGCACTTCCCTTCGCACTCGGCCCGACGCGGGGAACCGCTTGCCCGGACTCCCCCGCCTTTCCTTCGTTCGCTCAGCGAGATGCCGCGACGCTCGCAAAGCCTCCGCTCAATCGGTTTCGATCACCACCGAGTCGGTCACGTCCGCTTCGTTGCGTTCGATCCTCCCCGCATTGGCCTGAGCCGGCAACTCCACCGCGTGAGAGGTGATGCCGGCGGCCATCACCACCTTCGCGGCGCTGCCGATCCGCACTGCCCGCGCGTTGGACTGCTCGAGATTTCCGCCCGTGATTCGAATCTCTCCGGTCTGCTCGAGTTCGCCCGTCACCAGCACCGGGGTCGCATCGTCCCGCGCATTGAGTTCATGCAGGTAAACCGGACCAGCGAATCGCACGGCGGGCGCAAACAATCCCGTGTGGCCCGCCACCGCATAGAACCGCGCGTTGGCGGCGCGCACCCCGCCAAATCGTCCGGTCGGACTGCTGATCGTGATCAATGCTACATCGGCGACGCCATCGTAGCTTTCGCCCATATTGAACAACGGACTCCCGTTGTTCGCCGGTTTGTTCGTATCGTCGATCGGCTTGGTCATGTCGTATCCGCCCGTCGGATCGAACGCCGTCATTCGTCCCACCGTGAAGATACTCACATTGCTCGTCTCGTCGGCGCCGGTGATCGTGATCGTCGCGTGGCCCTTCATGTAGTCGACGGACTGGTTGTATTTGACGGGATTCGCCGGAAGCGCATCGGCCGCCAAACTGATCGCAAGCGTGCCCGCGCCCGAAAACTCGATCTGCACGATATCGTCGTTTAAATCGACGAACGATGTCCGCGTCACCTCTCCGGCATCCGCCGTCACCGTTGCGGCGGCTCCGGTCAGCAGGACCTGATCGTATTTGTTTCCGTTGGGATGAACAATGTCGTCATCGAATTCATATGCCTCGCCGGCCGCTTTCACCGTTGACGCCAGGCCGAGCGTGGCGGACTCGCTGTCACTGACCCGGCCACCCGCGGTCAGCCTGAGATGATACGCGCCCGCGTCAGCCGGCTGCACGTCGTCCAGCGTGAGATCGCGGCTCGTTGCCCCGTCGATCGGTCGGTTGTTGAAATACCATTGATACGTCGGCGTCGCGCCGGGCACCTCGCTCAACGTCACCGAAAACGTCGCCGAATCGCCTGCCGCCACCAACAGAGATTCGGGCGAGGTGAGGAGCGTCACCGCGTCGCCCTGCCTCAGCATATAGGCCACCTCGGTCTCGGCCCCGTTCAAGAGGTTGAAGGGAACAGATCCACTATCGGGATTCTTGCTACGGAACGCCCCCACCGCCCCGTCCCCCCCGAAATACACCAAGTCTCCATTGCCCATCTGAATCGCTCGCCCGTCATGCTTCTCCAGAACCCGGTCGATTTGCCATTCGTCATCCTGATACAACACACCGCCACTCGATGTCGCACTGCGACCAAGCTCGCGGTCGCCCACGGCCACGAAGAGCGTCGTGTTAAAGGAGCCGTCCTCGCTGTCTCCGCCGAGAAACCGATAACCGCCGGCGGTGGCCAGGCCGACATACTCATTCACTTCCGTCAGATAGTCCTCATCGAATCCCGCGCCGTTGCTCACACCCAGGCTGATTCCGCGCACGCTCTCGTAGGTCCCCGTCCACCCGCCCGGATTGGCCGCGGGTAACGGCGCACGGGTGAGCACCGCTCGATGGCTTTCGAAGTTGAACAAGGTCCCCTCCGACCCTTCCGACGGTCTCATCACCGCCTCCGCGTGCTGAAACAGCAGCGTCGTCGCATTGACGACATAAATTCCCGTTCGCTGATGGACCAGGAGCTGTTCGTCCTCTTCGTGGGGGAATTCGTCGCCATAACCAAAAAAATCGCCGTCCTGCGTGAAACTCAATTCCAACACCGCCGATTGCTCGCCCGAGAATGTCAGTCGGTAGTCGCCTCCGCCCAGACTCGCGATCGTCATCATGCCGTTCCAATCCGTGGTGGTGATTTCCGCCGGAACGGCCTCCGCCACCGTGGCGAGCCCTTTGACATGCCACATCCCGGTGATCTCCTGGGCCTGGGCACCGAACGTCATCAGCAGGAACCCCACGAGAAAAGCCACAGCCCGCCCACCGAGTCCCGGAGCCGTTTTCGTCCACGCGACGTGGACAGCCGCGGGCTGCGCCGACGAGGTCGTATGACCGGCATTTCGTTCCGCTCCCGCCGATGAGCGCGTGTCTCGCTGCCAGGACCGATCGACCTTTATGTGTGTGTGTTTCATGTGTGTGAAATTGTATTCGGGTTCGATCCCAAGCCGCTCCGCCACTTCTCCAAGCGCTCGAGCCGTTACGATCCGCTCGCCGGCACGTTCGCCCGGCGACGTCGCCATCCCACCGCCAAGGCCAACCCCAAGGCTCCCGCGCATGCCGCATACGTCGACGGCTCGGGAATCGCACTCGTCGCGATCGCGATCCGCGGCGCATCGAAGTAACTGTAGTTCGACCACGCCACGGGATCGCCGGAAATCGTCCCACCGCCCGCGATCCCGATCAGCGTCCAACCGTTGTCCTCGTTCGAATACGTTCCTGTGTAGTCGTTCGTCAGCGACCAGTTCCACACTCCACTCGTCGGCGTCAGACCGAAGAAATACGCCTGATCCGTCGTTACCGTCACAGACGCGTTCGGGGTAAACGTGACAAGATCCGAGGCGCCGCCGATTGCCGAAAAGGAAAACTCTGCCACCGCCGGGCCCACCGGCAGCCCGTTGACATTGTCCGCCAGAAACAACTCCGCGTGCATCGCTCCTTCACTCGTGTGGCTCAACATCGCCGACACGCTGGCGAGGGAGAAGTCGCCCGGGGTGAAACTGCCCGGAAACCCGGTGGGCACACCGCCGACATAAAAACCGAAACCATACCACGAGACATTTTCGCCCGCCGCTCCGAAGCTCAGGGCGTTGTCCCCCACGCCATCCAGCGTGCTCAGCTGCGTCTGCGCCTGAGCGGAAACGTGAAGGGCCGCAGCGAGAAGGATCAGTCGGTATTGGGTGGTCATGAGAGGAAGTCCTGCAGGCTTTCGTCATCCCGGCCCTGCGCCCCTTCTGACGCGTCGAACAGACGAGATGTCGCCCCGGGTTTTAACGCGCCGCGCCGCCGCCGACCATACGTGGACCCACGTATTGACTCTCGCGATTTACCTTTGCAGGTCGCGACGTGGACCGTTTTATGCAGTTAGCCCTCAGCCGTTTGAGCCCTCGCCCTCTCGTGCGATTCCTCGAGCCACGGCTCCTTTCCCGCCGATCCACCGCTTTCCCGCTTCCCGCTGTCGTTCATGCGCCTTTCCCACCGAGACTTCGCCCGGCTGGAAATCGCGCTCGGCAAATTATACGAAGCCACGTCGGTCCGCACCCTTCACCACCGTGTGATGGAGGTTGCCGCCGGACTCATCGGCAACACGTGGGTGTCCTACAATGAAACCGCTTCGATCGGCAGCGGCGGCGGGCTGTCGCTCAGCGAACCTCACGCGCCTTCCGATCACCTCTCCCTCTATCCGCTGCTTTACACCCTCTGGCACGAACATCCCGTTCTGACGACCGACCCGAGCCGGCGCTCGATTGCCCTGAGTTTCGCCGATTGCCTGCCCCGGCGAAAGGTTGAGCGCCTCGCGCTCTACAACGAATACTATCGCAAGGTCGGCACCGCCGATCAGCTCGTCCTCATGCTCGGCATCCGCCCGGGCGTCACCATGCGTTGCGTTTCCATCAGTCGCGACCGCGCGGGCTTCGCCGAGCGCGACCGTGTCCTGCTCTCCCTGCTTCGCCCCCATTTTGAACGGGCGCATCGCAACGCCTCGCTTTTCGAGGACCTCAACGCCGGCCGCGCCCTCCTCGCGATCGATCCCAACGGATGCATCGAATACATGACCGACGACGCCGCCCAACGGCTCCACTCCGCTTTCGGCAGCGGCTATCGCGAAGGCGCCCACGCCCCCATCCTCCTGCGCGAATGGCTCCGCGCCCAGTTGCCCGGCGCCGCCTCCTACTTCGAACCGCTTCACCTCCCCGTGCGGCACGGCTTGGTCTCCCTGCGGGTCGCACATCGCACCGAGTCGCGCACCGTCGTGCTCCTCGAAAAAAGCGCCGGATATGCCGACGACGGCTGGCCGCGACTGACGCCGCGCGAGCGCGAAGTCATCGCCTGGATCGCTCACGGCAAATCCAATCCGGAAATCGGCATCATCCTCGAACTGCGACCCCGAACCGTCGAAAAACACGTGGAAAACATTCTCGCGAAGCTCTCCCTCGAGAATCGCGCCACCCTCATGCTCGCCGCCCTCGAACGCGGATTCCGCCCCGCCGACGCACCCCCTCAACCCGGGAGCCATTCCACATGACGACCACCACGCGCCTCTCACTCGGCCCATTTGAACTCGCCGTTCATCGCAGCAATGGCACCGGCGCTTCCGTGGTTCTCCTTCATGGCAACTCCTGCTCGTCACGCGCCTTCTCCCGCCAGCTCTCCGGCCCACTCGGCCGGCAATTTTCACTCGCCGCCCTCGATCTCCCCGGCCACGGCGAATCGTCCGACGCCCTCGCCTATTCGCTCCCGATCTACGCCAAAGCTCTCGTCGACACCGTTCACCACCTCGCCCTTTCGAACGCCGTCTTTGTCGGCTGGAGCCTCGGCGGACACGTGCTGCTCGAAGCTGCCGCCGACCTCCCCCGCGCCGCCGGCGTTATGATCGTTGCGACTCCACCACTCGGCAAACCACCGGATTTCGCCGCCGCCTTTCGTCCACATCCGGCCGGAGCACTGCTCTTCCGCCCGGAGTTCACCACCGCGGATTGCGCCGAGTTCGCCGCGGTCGCCTTCGGCCCCGGCGCCGGCCAGCAACTTGAACTCGTCGACGATCTCCGCCGCGCCGACGGCCGTGCCCGCACCGGGCTCGGCGCCAGCATTCCATCCGGGGACTATCGCGACGAACTCGCGGCGGTTCATCATCTGCGTTGTCCGCTGGCGATCGTTCTCGGGGAGCACGATCCGCTCATCCAGCCCAGCTATTTCGCACGTCTCCAGGCACCGACGCTCTGGCGTGGCTCCGTGCAGACAATCCCCGCCGCCGGCCATGCACCACACTGGCAAAATCCCCAGGCATTCGATGCGCTCCTCGCGGCGTTCGTCGCCGACTGCAGCCAGCCGACCTGAGTTTTCGCTCGCATGCTTTCATTTTAAGAATCCCAAACACCCGCACGCCGATTTCCTCTCGCGCGTCGCCGGAAAAATTCTCTCTCTTCGGCGCATGACTTTTGTCCGCCGCTGCGCCCTCGCCGCCCTCCTGAGTTTCGCCGTTTTCGCGCCTTCGCCTGTTCACGCCGCCGCTGCTAAAAAATCCGCGACCGCCGAAACCGCTGCTTACAAAGGCGCCGTCATCATGGACGCCGCCACGGGCAATGTCCTTTTCCAGGATCACCAGGCCGATCCGAGCCCGCCCGCGAGCATGACGAAACTCATGACGTTTCTCGTGCTCCACGACAAACTCCAGTCCGGCGCGCTCACGCTCGATACGCCCGTCATCGTCACCGCCGCCGATTCGCGCATCGGCGGCACGCAGGTCTGGTTGAAGGAAAAGGAGGAGTTCACCGTCGAAGAATTACTCTTCGCGATGATGATCCAGTCTGCCAACGACGCCGCGCACGCCCTCGCACGCACCGCCGCCGGCTCCGTGCCCGCCTTCGTCGAACTCATGAACGCGAAAGCCCGCGAACTCGGCATGACCGCCACCACCTTCCGCACCCCGCACGGCCTCCCGCCCTCGAATCGCGTCCTTGCCGACGGCGATCTCACCACCCCGCACGACTTCGCGCTCCTTTCACGCGAACTCCTCCTGAAGACCGACGTCCTTCGCTACACGTCCATCAAGACGCGCGAATTCGGCGCCAGCCAGCGCGAGAAGGTCGTCGTCATGAACAACCACAATCACCTCCTCGGCAAAATCGCCGGCGTCGACGGCCTGAAAACCGGCTTCACCAACGGCGCCGGCTTCTGCCTCGCCGCCACCGCCGAGCGCAACGGCCGCCGCATCATCGTCGTCACCATGGGCAGCCCCGATCGCAAACTCCGCGACATCAAGGTCGCTGAACTCCTCGAACGCGGCTTCTCCGCCCTCCCCGCCGACAGCCCCGCGTTCAAATCCGCCGCCTCCGCCCGGCCTCCGGTCACGCCGGCCAGCGCCGACTCCTCCCCGATCTCGCACGCCCCCGTCGTCGGAACACCCAGCCCGGCCGCGCCACCGGCCGACGACGCCCCCGTGATCAAGTTCTCCGTTCCGCGGCAGAAAAAATAGTCGCGCCAACGCGCCCGCCGCCGGCCCCCGCCGGGTTCACCGCAGATCGCTCGGCCGCTCGTCGAACTGCGCCCGAAACACCCGGTTGAACTGCGACAGCGACTGAAACCCGCACGCGTGCGCGATCTCCTCGATCGGCCGGCCCGTCTCGCGAATCAGCGCCCGCGCCCGCTCCGCCCGGAAGCGCGCCACGTATTCGATCAGCCGCAGCCCCGTCGCGTGGTGAAACGTCCGGCTCAAATGCCCTTCGCTCACCCCGAGCCGCTGCGCGATGTCCGGCACGCTCACCGGCTGCGCAAACTCCGCATGCACCAGCCGGCACGCCTGCTCGACGATCGCCGGCATCCCTTCTCCCGGCGTCAACCACCGCTCCGTCAACTTCGCCGTCAGATGCTCCACCGCGAGCTGCAACACGTTCACTAGCGCGGCCTGTCGCTCGCGCGAAATCACCGGCGCCGCCCGCATGAGTTCCTCCAACTCGCCGGCTGAAATCCCCACGCCCGCGCGGCTCAACAAATGCCGCGCGCGATTCACCTGCGCCCGCTCCACCGGCTCGGAAAAATACCCGCCGATCGCGAGATAACCGACCGTCTGCCCCGCCGTGCGGATCGGCACCGCCGCCGCCATCAACCCCGCCTCGTCCTCCCGCGTCGCCGGCTGCAACACCGCCGCCTCGAGCAATTTCTGCTGAAACCGCCTCCGCAGCACGCGCCCCTCCGACGTTTCCTCCAGCCGCGCGCCCAACGCGCCGCCGCCACGCCACTCGTCCACCGTTTCCGCCCCGAGCGCCGCCACATACGTCGCCATCACGCCGGTCGCTCCGCGAAAATCCTCGAGAAATTTCCGCAGCTCCGCGCTTTCCCGAATCCGTTCACCGAGCGCCTGTCGAATCACCCTGGGCATGTTGTTTCGCCCCAGCATACCGCACCGTGCCCCGCTGTCGCGCTGCAACTCTTGGCCTAGCCTATGCATTTTCTGATCTCAGAAAACGCGCATCCTTGGACACCCGATGCGCAGCAACCTGCGCGGTTTTCCGCTATCATCCGACGATCACCCATCACTCCACCGCGAAAAAATCCGCCCATGACCACTGCCATCGCTCCCCACGCCACCGCCAAGCCACTGCCCTTCGCGCTGCCGCCTGAAGCCGCCGCCGTCCTCGCCGCGTGCCCCGAATTCGTCATCGCCCACGATGTCGCCGACCTCGTCGCCCTCTCCACCCGCGACGCCGTCCACGGTTGGCACACCGTCTCCTACGACGTGCCCGGCCGCGGCGTCGTCGACGAAGCTCGGGTCTGTCGCGTGCGCAACGGCATCGCGGCGAACTACCTCGATCCTTACATGCGCCGCCGCGACCCGGATTGCATGGTCATCGGCGATTCCCGGCCGACCGACAAGCCCACCTACCGCGAACGTTTCGGCACCGATTTCACCGCCGTGCGCGAAGAAACCCTCGCGTGGCTCAAAACTCAGCCGCTCGCCGTCTTCCCGTTCATCGCCGGCATGCCCGGCAAGGGCATCCACGCCGTCGTGATCGCGCCGAGCAACGCCGGCTTCTTCGCCCTCGGCCTCGCCCTGCTGCAGGGCATTCTTTCGCCCGACGAGGTTCCCGCCGACTTCAAGCCGCGCGCCGTCGTCTATGTCGCGCCGCCGTTCCGCCACACGCATTTCGAGGGCAAGCAGATCGTCGTTCACAACCGCCTCGACCAGATCCACGAGCTCTTCAGCTACAATCTCTACCCCGGCCCCAGCGCCAAGAAGGGCATCTACGGCATGCTGCTCAATCTCGGCGAAGAGGAAAACTGGACCACCATCCACTGCTCCACCGTCCAGGTCATCACCCCTTATCACAACAAGCTCGTCATCTCCCACGAGGGCGCGAGCGGCGGCGGCAAGAGCGAGATGCTCGAACAGGTCCACCGCCAGCCCGATGGCAGCCTGTTGCTCGGTCGCAATCTCCTCACCGGCGACGAACGCCTGCTCACGCTGCCCCGCGGCTGCGACCTTCGCCCCGTCACCGACGACATGGCGCTCTGCCATCCCACGCTCGAAAAAGGCCGCGGTAAACTCACCGTGCTCGACGCCGAAGACGCCTGGTTCGTCCGCGTCAACCACATCAACCGCTACGGGATCGATCCCCATCTCGAAGAACTCACGATCAACCCGAAGGAGCCGCTCCTTTTCCTCAACATCGAGGCCCAGCCCGGCGCCACCGCGTTGATTTGGGAGCACATCGAGGACTCCCCCGGCAAACCGTGCCCCAACCCGCGCGTCGTCATCCCGCGCAACCTCGTTCCGGGCATCACCACCGGGCCGGTCGATGTCGATATCCGCAGCTTCGGTGTCCGCACCCCGCCGTGCACCCGCGAGCACCCAACCTACGGCATCATCGGCATCTTCCACGTGCTGCCGCCCGCGCTCGCTTGGCTCTGGCGCCTCGTCGCCCCGCGCGGCCACGCCAATCCCAGCATCGTTTCCTCCGAGGGCATGTCGTCCGAGGGCGTCGGCTCCTACTGGCCGTTCGCCACCGGCCGCCGCGTCGATCAGGCCAACATCCTGCTCAACCAGATCATCGAGCGCCCCGAGGTCCGCTACATCCTCGTGCCCAACCAGAACATCGGCGCCTGGTCCGTCGGCTTCATGCCGCAATGGATCGCCCGCGAATACCTCGCCCGCCGCGGCAGCGCTCGCTTCAACGCCGAGGAGGTCAAGCCGTCCCGCTCCCCGCTGCTCGGCTACACGCCGCGCAAGATCGTCGTCGAAGGCCGCACCATCGGCTCCTGGTTCTTCGAGGTCGACCAGCAGCCCGAGGTCGGCGAAGCCGCCTACGATCAGGGCGCGGAGATCCTCTCCGAGTTCTTCCAGCGCGAACTCGCCAACTTCCTCCACCCGGAACTCCTCCCGCTCGGCCGCCGGATCATCGACTGCTGCCTCACCGGCGGCACGCTCGAGGACTACGAGAAACTCATCGATCACGAAACCATCGTCCGCGAAGAGTAAGCTCGAAGGTAGGGCACTCCGACCCGCCCCCGAAAGCCACCAGCCGAATGGAACACTACCGCCTCGCGATCCATCACGGCCGCCGGCCCACCTTCGACGAAGCGCCCGCCGCCCACCGGAGGCGGGCCTTCGGCGTCGACTACCTCGTCATCCGCGGCTTGCAGGGCGGCGAATTCTACTTCACCCGCACCGGTTGGGCGCTCGCACCTTCACTGCTGCCCCGCGTCTGGTTCGACCACGACCGCTTCCGGCGTATCGGAAAAACCCTCACCAAGGCGACCGGCTCCGTTTACCTGATGCCGGTCCCCCACCCCGTCCGCGGCTCCCTCGGCGTCGTGGTGAAATTCTGCCGCTTCGCCCAGGACGTCGGTTGCACCCAGCTCGAGCCCGGCCTCCTCCCTTCGCCCGTCGCCGCCCTCGTCACCGGCGCCGAATTCTCCGGCCCGTTCGAGGAATTCGGCCACCTCGCGCGCCTTCGCGCCCACCGCATGCCGGACGGCGACCGCTTCCGCACCAAAATCCCCCTCGGCATCTACTGTCCGCCCACCCACTACGCCCCCTGGCAACTCGGCCGCGACGAGTCCCGCTACTGGCGCTATGACTCCGCCCTCGCTTCCGGACAGGAAGCGACGCCCGCGAACCGCCGCATCGTCCACCATTGGGACCGGATCTACATCCTGCTCTACCAGTGGATCGAGGGCGTCGATCTCGAGGAAGCAGGGATCAACAACCTCCTCCCCGACGACGAGGTGCGCGCACTCACTCTCCAGATCGGGCACGATCTCTTTGCCGCCGGCTACGCCGTCTTCGATCACAAGGCCCGCCACGTCATCGTCCGCCCCGACCCCGACACCGGCCGGCTCCTCCGGCGCCAGGGCCGGATCGTGTATTCAATTATCGATTACGAATTGCTCGCCCCTGTCGCCGGCGGTTGAGCCGCCCCGCGCGGTCAATGCCCCACCGCGATCACCACCACGCCCAGCACGCAAAACAGCGTGCCGATCGTCCCCGCCTCGCGCCGCTCGAAATGCCGCACCTTGAAACGGTCCAGCCCCGCCAGCGCGAGCCACGTCACCAGCGTCATCCCCGCCAGCGCCGCCACCGCCAGGATGCCGCTCAACACGAAAAACCCCGTCCACCCGAACTGCACCCCCGACAGGTAAACCGGCAGAAACGCCTCGCACGGCGACAGCGTGAGCATCAGGAAAAGCCCGCCGATCGCCGCGAAATCCCCGCGCCGCTTCGACACCAGTTCGCTATCCTGCAGCTCGTGCTCCCAATGACTGTGCTCCGTCTCGTGCCCGCACGCCTCGCTCGCATGATGATGACCGCCCGGAATCGGGTGATGGCAGATTCCCTTCCCGCGCAACTGCCGCCAAAGATAGTAAAGCCCCACGCCGATCAGCACCGCTCCCGCGATCAGCGGAAACGCCTCGCCGATCTCGTGATCGATCTGAAACCCGAACCACGCGATCGCCAGCCCGATTAAACTCGTCAGCGCCACGTGCCCCAGCCCCGCGAACGCCGTCACGCCGAGCGTCTTCGCCCGCGACCATTGCCGCGCCCGCGCCACCAGCACGAACGGCAGCCAGTGCGTCGGCATCGCCGCGTGGAAAAACGCCACCGTAAATCCGGTGATGGCGATCGTGGTCAAAGCGGCGGAGTTCATGGTGAAGCAGCGAAACGCAGAATGAAGCCAGCAAGCGCGCCAGCCTGTCCAACGCGAACTCTAGCAAACTCGTCAACCACCCTCCCCGCGCGCGTGTCGCTCCTCTCTGCTCACCTCCCGCACATTGTCATATAATGTATGACATTCTCTGGCGCCGCTCCCGCCATCCAGCCGGCGCTGGCGTCTCAAAATCGTTCTCGTTCTCATCTCCGTTCTCGTTCTCCTTCCAAAACCGCGAGAACGATTACGAGAAAGAGAACGAGAACGATGACCGCCCTCCCCGAACCCGCGCGCATGCTGCCCAACCTTCCTGCCGTTCGTTCTTATCTCCTCACCCTGCAAGACACGATCTGCGCCGCGCTCGAGCAGGAAGACGGCACCGCGCGCTTTCGCGAAGACGTCTGGAAACGGCCCGGTGACACCGGCGGCGGTCGCACCCGCATCCTCACCGAGGGCGCCGTGTTCGAAAAAGCCGGCGTCGCGTTTTCGCACGTGCGCGGCGACACGCTTCCGCCTTCCGCCACCGCGCATCGTCCCGAACTCGCGGGCAAACCTTGGGAAGCCCTCGGCGTTTCCCTCGTCATCCACCCGCGCAACCCCCACGTCCCCACCAGCCACGCCAACGTCCGCTTC
>JAEYYL010000181.1 GCA_023430825.1 Verrucomicrobiota bacterium
GCTCGTCGTCCGTTCCGCAGGACGAAGTCGCCCGCATCAACGCCGCCGGCGGCAAGATCGCCGGCTCCATGGGCGTCGACGTCAACGAATACCTCCCCGCCGCCAAACTCGGCGTCACCAAGATCAATATCGACACCGACGGCCGCCTCGTCTGGACCCGCGTGCACCGCGAGTTCTTCCGCGACAAGCCGGGCGACTTCGACTTCCGCCCGCCGGGCAAGATCTTCATCGAGGAATACGCGAAGTTCATCGCGAGCCGCAACCAGCTCCTCGGCAGCGCCGGCCAGCTGGCCGACCTCCGCGCGAGCCTCGGCAAGTAAGCGGGCGTCCGCCGTCATCGATTCTCTCGCTTTTCTTCAGGCGGGCCGATTTTTCGGCCCGCCTTTTTTTGCGAGCATTGCGCACCCGAATGCCCCCGGAGAACGGACGCCCCTGTCCGTTTCAGCCCACGAGAACAACCCTGCCCCGCCGCACGAAAAACCCGTGATAAACCCGGCCGTTCGGGAAATTGTGCTGCGCACGCACCGCGCGCCCCCGTAGCTTCGCCTCGATCCGATGCGTGCCGGCTTTCTCCTCCCGCTTCTGCTCTGTGCGACATTATCCGCCGCCCAGCCCGCCTACGGTCCAGGCACGAAACTCGATACGCTCGTCGTCGGCGGCACGATTTACCGCCAGGTGGAGATTCGCTCCGTCAACCCGCGCACCGTGATCGTCACCCACGCCGAGGGCATGGCTTCGATCCGCCTCCGCGATCTCTCGCCCGAATGGCAGCAGCGGTTCGGCTACGACCCGGCGGTCGAACGCGCGACAACCGCCCCCCCGCCCCAACCGCCCGCCGCCCGCCCCGCCCCGCCCTCGTCGCCTTCCACCGCCGCCTCCGAACGCCCGATCGCCTCATTGCTCCGCCAGTTCGGCGAACCCGCCATCCTGCAACCGCGCGTCGATCTTCGGCCCCAATTTTTCGAACTCGAGCTCAGCGTGAAAAATCAGGGGCGCCGTCCAAGTTGCGCCATCTTCGCCGTCGTCAGCGCCCTGGAATTTCAACACGCGCAACTCACCGGCACCCCGGAAAAATTCTCCGAGGAATATCTCAGCTGGGCCACCCTCCGCACGATCCAACGCGTGCCCGCCTCCCCCGTCGACGCCGCCGGTTCGCCGCTCCCCGCCGAGGACGCCGATGCCGGCTTCACCCTGCGCGAAGTGCTCGCCGCCTTGCGCGGCTACGGCATTCCCCCGCAGTCCGCGATGCCCAACACCTTCGGCCTCCCGCTCGACGCCATCCCCGCGCCGTCCCCGGAAATCGTCGCCGCCGCCCGTCGTCAGCAGCGCGTTTTCATCCACGACATCCCGGGCCGCGACAACGCCACGCGCATCAACAATCTCGTCCACGCGCTCAACGCCGGCATGCCCGTCGCCGTCGGCCTCGCCTGGCCGCACTATCGCGTGCTGCGCCATGGCTACCTCAGCGGCCAGACGCCGATGCCCGGCAGCGGCCACGCCGTCACGCTGGTCGGCTACTTCGCCGCCGAAAACGGGCGCATCGAAGACACGGTGTTCGTCTTCAAGAATTCCTGGGGCATCGCGTGGGGCCAGGGTGGATACGGCACCGTGTCCCACAGCTACCTTCACCGCCATCTCGGCGACGCCGTGCTGCTCGAGGTGCAAGCGGGCGAATAGCCCATCGCTCGCGTCTCCGACGCTCGGAGTCACTCCCCGGCGCAGGTTCGCAAGCCTCGCGCAACCAATCTCATTTCTCCGCGGCATTTCGGGCTGGCTCTGCTTCACCGAGATCATTGTCTCACCGTGCCCCCGGCGGCCCGCCGCTCGTCCTCTTCGATTCGGTTCCTCATCATGACCCAGGATAAACTACCTCTTCGCGAGAAACTGGCCTACGGCTGCGGCGACTTCGCCTCCGTTCTCTACTGGCAGACGTTCATGCGCTATCTGCCGTTTTTCTACACCGACGTCTTCGGCATCTCCGCCGCCGCCCTCGGCACGATGCTGCTCGCGAGCCGCATCTGGGACGGCGTGAACGACCCGGTAATCGGCATGTTCGCCGACCGCACCGAGACGCGCTGGGGCAAATTCCGTCCTTATATCATCTACGGCTGCGTGCCCTTCGCGATCTTTGGCGTGCTCACCTTCACCACGCCCGACCTCGGCATGTCCGGCAAACTCATCTGGGCCTATATCACCTACAACGGCCTGATGATGCTCTACACGCTCGTGAACATCCCCTACACCGCGATGCTCGGCGTGATGACCACGACGGCCGCCGAGCGCACGCAGCTCTCGTCGGTGAAATTCGTCTTCGCTTTCTCCGCCGGCATGGTCGTCTCCGCCACGCTCCTGCCGCTCGTCGATCTGCTCGGCGCCGGCAACGACCAGCGCGGCTGGTCGCTCGCCTTCGTCGTCTATGGCCTCGTGGCCATCGGTTTTTTCCTCATCACCGGCTTCGGCATCCGCGAACGCGTCAAACCGACGCCCGACAAAAACACCTCCGTCTTCCGCGACATCGGCTACCTCGTCAAAAACAAGGCGTGGCTGCTCCTCACCGCGACGACCCTCACCTGGATTCTGTTCGTCGCGCTCCGCAGTTCCGTCTCCGCGCACTACTTCAAGTATTACATCTACAACGGCGCGCCCGACACCCCGCTGCCGTTCCTCGGCTCCACGTTCACGCTCACCGGCCTGCTCTCCGCCTTCAATACCGTCGGCCAGGCCGCGTCCGTCCTCGGCGTCCTCTGCACCGGCTTCGTCGCCAGCCGCTTCGCGAAACGCCCGCTCTTTCTCACGTTCTTCACCATCTCGATGCTCTGCACCGCATCGTATTACCTCCTCCCCGCCGGCGAACTCGGCCTCATCTTCGCCATCGAGATCCTCGGCAGTTTCTCCGGTGCACCGCTGCCCGTCCTGCTCTGGGCCATGTATGCCGACACCGCCGACTACGGCGAATGGAAGACCGGCCGCCGCACCACCGCGCTCGTGTTCTCCGCCTCGACGATGAGCCAGAAATTCGGCTGGGCGATCGCCGCCTTCGGTGCATTTCACCTGCTCTCCTTCGTCGGCTTCGAAGCCAACGTCGTCCCGACCGCCGACGTGCAGGACAGCATCGTGCTGCTCATGAGCGTCATCCCCGCCGCGCTCGGCATCCTCTCGATGGTGATTTTCCTCTTCTATCCGCTCACCGACAAACGTGTGAACGAGATGAACGAGGAACTAAAGACCCGTCGCCTCGCCGCGGGGCAGCCCGCTGCCTGACGGAGAACGGGCGAGCCGCCCGTTCGCCCCTCCGCTTCGCTCCCCCGGAGCCCGACGTCCGTCGGGCCGGGTCGAGCAGCGCGGCTACGGCAACCAGGGAAACTTCCGCGCTTCTGGCTTCCGCTTCTCGCGCTGCGCCGAATGAAACTCCTTCGCCTCCTCGCTCATGTAATAGAGCAGCGTCGCGTTGCCCGCGAGTTCCTGGATACCCGCCTGGCCGTCGAGCTCGGCGTTGAATCCGCTCTTGAGCAGCCGGATCGCCAGCGGGCTTTTCTCTAAAATCTCGCTCGCCCATTTCACGCCTTCCTCCTCGAGTTCGGCGGCGGGCACGACCTGGTTGACCAGGCCCATGGCCAACGCCTCCTGCGCGTTGTATTGGCGACACAAATACCAGATCTCGCGCGCCTTTTTCTGCCCGACCACGCGCGCCAGATAACTCGAGCCGAAGCCGCCATCGAAGCTGCCCATCTTCGGCCCCACCTGCCCGAAAATCGCGTTGTCCGCCGCCAGGCTCAAATCGCACACGACGTGCAGCACATGGCCGCCGCCGATCGCATAACCCGCCACCAGCGCGATCACCACCTTCGGCATCGAACGGATCAGCTTTTGCAGATCGAGCACGTTCAGCCGCGGCACGCCGTCCTCGCCGATATAGCCCGCATGCCCTCGCACGCTCTGATCGCCCCCCGCGCAAAACGCGTATTTGCCATCGGTGTGCGGACCGGCGCCCGTCAACAGCACGACACCGACCTTCGGGTCCTCCCGCGCGTCGCTGAACGCATCATACATCTCCGATACCGTCAGCGGCCGAAACGCATTCCGCTTCTCCGGTCGGTTGATCGTCACCTTCGCGATGCCACCCGCCTTGTGGTAAAGGATGTCGCTGTAGTTCTTCGCCGGTTTCCAATCGGGAATCATCCGCGCACCGTGGCGCCTTTTCCGCGCCGAATGCAACCGGATTTCCGCGCTTCCCAAATATCGCTTGGATGCCCGGGCCCGATCCGAAAGACTCGCGCTTCCGCATGAGCGACCCGTCCGCGAAGCCTCCTGCCCACCCCGCCCGCGGGGCCCTCGCGATCGCCGCGCTCGGCGTCGTCTTCGGCGACATCGGCACGAGCCCGCTCTACGCCCTCCGCGATTCCATTCGCTACCTCACGGTCAAGGTCCACTCCGCCACCGGCCTGCCGTTTCCCGCCGAGTCCGCTCAAGCCCGCGTCCTCGACGAAACCGTGCCCGCCGCCCTTCATGCGGTCGTTCCCCAAAACGCCGTGCTCGGCGTTCTCTCGCTCATCTTCTGGCTGCTGATGCTCGTGGTGAGCTGGAAATACATCACCTTCGTCACCCGCGCCGACAACCGCGGCGAAGGCGGCGTCTTCGCGCTTTTCTCCCGCGCCCGCATGGACCAGCGCGGCCCCCGACTCGGCATCGGCGGCGGCACGTTGCTGATTCTGTTCGGCGCCTGCATGCTCTGCGGCGAGGGCGTCATCACCCCGGCGGTCTCCGTCCTTTCCGCGGCGGAGGGTCTCACCCTGATCGCGCCCCGCACCGCACCGCTCGTCATCCCGCTCACCTGCGCCATTCTCGCCGTCGTCTTCTGGGTGCAGGATCGCGGCAGCCAGACCATCGGCCGGATCTACGGCCCCGTCATGCTCGTCTGGTTCGCCACGCTCGGCCTCCTCGGCGCCTGGCAGATCTGGCTCAATCCCATCGTGCTGCAGGCCGTCAACCCCTGGCACGCCGCGATGCTGTTCCGCGAACACCCCGCGGAGATCACCGCGGTGCTCGGCGGGGCGGTGCTCGCGATCACCGGGGTCGAAGCCATCTTTGCCGATATGGGTCATTTCGGGCGCCGCGCCATCGCGATCGCCTGGTATGGCGTGGCCTTGCCCGGCCTCGTGTTGAACTACTTCGGCCAGGGCGCCCACCTGCTCTGGGATGCCGAGGCCATCGGCAATCCCTTCCTCGCCATCGCGCCCGAGGGCCCGATCCGGCTCTTCGTCCTCATCCTGTCCGTCCTCGCGGCCATCATTGCCAGCCAGGCGATGATTTCCGGCACCTTTTCGCTCATCCGCTCCTCCGTCCAGCTCGGCTTCTTTCCTCGCCTCCAGGTGCTGCACACCAACGCCGCCCAGCGCGGCCAGATCTACATCCCCTTCGTCAACGTTGCCCTCGCCCTCGGCGCCATCGGCATCGTGCTCGGCTTCCAGGAAAGCGCGCGCCTCACCTCCGCCTACGGCGTCGCCGTCACCGCCGCGATGACCGTCACCACGTTTGCCTTCTATTTCGTCGCGCGCCGCTCCTGGCACTGGCCCGTGTGGAAAGCCGCCGCCCTGTGCGCGCTGTTCGCCGCGATCGACCTCACCCTTCTCTACGCCAATCTCCACAAGATCCTCGATGGCGGCTGGCTGCCCCTCGCCATCGGCGCCGCCGTCCTCGCCGTCATGCACACCTGGAAAACCGGCAAGACCGAGATTTTCCGCCGCGTTTACGCCAACGAGATCACCGAGGACGAACTCAAGGACATCGCTTCCAGCGCACACATCAAACGCGTCCGCGGCACCGGCGTCTTCATGGCCGGCAACCCCTCCGGCACCCCGCTCGTCCTGCTCCACCACGTGAAGGCCAACAAGGTGCTCCACGAAACCGTCGTCCTCCTCAGCATCCTCACCGAGGAACTCCCTTACGTCCCCGACGCCGAACGCGTCGACGTCCGCGAGATCGGCGAGGGCGTCTGGCGCGTGTGCGCCCGCTACGGCTACATGGAATCGCCCAACGTCACCGCCGTGATCGACGAGATCCGCGCCCGCGGCGTCCCGCTCAAGCCCGCCGAAGCCACCTATTATTTCAACCGCGAGATGATCATCACCGGCGGCGACGCAAAAATGTGGGAATGGCAGAAGCGCTTCTACGGCTTCCTCAGCCGCAACGCCCGCCAGGCCCGCGATTACTACCAGCTGCCGCCCATGCAGATCATCGAGGTCGGTCTGCCGATCCAGCTGTAACGATTCGGCGGATACGCCCTCCTTCACCGCGCCACCACCGCCAGCAGGCGCCCCGGGTCCGCGCGCGCCGCTTCGAGCGAAAGTCCTTCGAAGTCGCCGCGCAGATACTTCAGCACGAATTTCTCGCGCTCGATTTCGCCCCGCGTCCGCACGCCCAGTCGCCGCAACACCGGCAGCGGCGGACACCAACCGCTCGTCGCATGCATCAAGAGAAAACCCAGCACGCCCCCCGCGAGCCACAGCCCCTTCCGGTGCCCGCCAGCCGCGGTCAACACGCCCGCCAGCGCCAGACTCGACGCGTTGGTTTCCAGCACGCGTTCCACGTCCCACTCCGCCTCCAGCTCCCCGATGCGCTTCGAGAGCTCCGACGCGTCGGCCGCCGCAAAACGCTGCACCGTCGCGCGGATTTCCTCGTCAATCCTGTCATTCACCGACGGGCTCGTATGGCGGCGGACGCGGTCGCTGGGTTCGGCGTTCATCCTTCCACTCTATCCCGATCGCACCTCCTCGCCATCCGGCGTCACGCCGACCCCGCCATGGGGCGGACAACCCGCGCCGCTCCGCGCGGAACCGCTCACTTCCCTCTCGGTCGCTCCTCCCTCCGCTCTCGATCATGAAACCTCCCTCCCACCCCGCCTCGTCCCGCTCGTTCTTCCTCACCGCCATCGTCGGCGCCCTGGCCTCCACGTTCACGCTCGCCGCGGAGGTGACAACCGGCCGGGCCGCGATGAGCGATTGGTCGAGCGATGCTCCCGGCGTTCGCCGCCACATTCGAGTCGCCGATCTGCCGGCACCGTATGCGACCGAATCCGCCCGCAACGGCCCCCGCCTCGTCGCCCGCCCGCCGGGCGCGCTCCCGCAGGCCCCTGCCGGCTTCCGCGTCTCCGAGTTCGCGTCACGCCTCAAACAACCCCGTGTGATCGTCACCGCGCCCAACGGCGATATCTTCGTCGCGGAAAGCGAATCGCACCGCGTGCGCGTCCTGCGCGACGCCGACGGCGACGGCGTGGCCGAGATCGATGAAATCTTCGCCGACGACCTGCGCCAGCCATTCGGCATCGCGTTTTACCCGGTCGACGGAACACCCACGCACGTTTACATCGCCAACACCGGCTCCATCGTCCGCTTCCCGTATCGCGAAGGCGATCTGCGCGCCCGCGGCAAAGCCGAGACGATCGTGGGCGACGTCTCCTCCGGCGGGCGGCTCACCGGCGGCGGACACTGGACGCGCGACATTGTCTTCTCTCGCGACGGCCAGACGCTGTTCCTCTCGGTCGGTTCGCTCTCCAACGTCGACGATAACGAAAAGGAAGCCCGCCGCGCCCGCATCTTCGCCTATGCGCCCGACGGCTCCGACGAACGCATTTACGCCTGGGGCATTCGCAATCCCGTCGGCCTCGCGATCG
>JAEYYL010000206.1 GCA_023430825.1 Verrucomicrobiota bacterium
GTCGTGTAAAGTCCGAGTTCCGCCGCGCGGTCCACCATCCAGTCGACGTGCTGGAAATACGCCTCGTTCGGCCGCGCCGGCGAGAGATCGCGCAGCGGCAGTTCGCCCAGCGCATTCGGCGTGCGCAGCCCGTCGGCCTCCGCCAGCACCACCGCCTGGATCGCGTTGAACCCTTTCGCCGCGCGATCGCTCAGATATACCTCGGCGTCCGCCCGGTTCAACCGGTGAAACAACTCCCACGCCGTGTCCGCGAGATAGAAAAACGGGACGCCGTCCGCGGTGACGAAATACCGGCGGTCAGCACTGATGCGCAGATTCGAGAGCATGGGGTTTGATGGGTTAAGGTTGAGAGTTCGATGCGGAAACGTCCGACGCCGCCCCGGGCGCCCGCCGCCCGTCGGGCCCCGCCGGTTCGCGCTCCGCCGCTTCGATCGCCTGCACCAGTTCCACGTCCCCGAGCGCCGGGTCGACGTCCTCCAGCCATTGCCAGACGACCGTGGTCGTCAGCCCCTCGCCCGCCCGCAACGGCCGCGCCGGCCCGAGCGTCTCGAGTTCGCCGTAAGGCCCGCTGTAATAAAACTGCAGCGAGGTCGCCTCGGGATACATGCCCTGCGACTCCAGCGCGACGCGCTGCACCAGCACGCCATCCGGCCACACGCCCGCAATCCAGCGGCCCAGCGTGCCGAATTTCTGCTGGCCTTCGCGCGTCGGCCGCATGCCCGCCCAGCCCGCCCCCGTCGCCACCGTCCCGTCCAGGAACGCCTGCGGGCCCAGGCCGCGGATCGCGTTGAGATTCACCGGCTGCTCCAGCCCCGGCGGATTTTCCTCCGCAACATCGAGCAGCACCCGCTCCGGCAACGGCACCTGCGTGATGCTCCACACCTGCGCGGGAAAGGGCGACGCCGCCATCTGCTCGATGTGATTGCGGATCGTCAGCACCGCCTGCGTCGCATCCAGCTCGAACTCGCGCGTCAGCCGCGAACCGAACGCCGCGCTCGGCGGGAAAACCAGCCGCACGCGGCGCGGCGAAACGCGCTCGGCCGCGGCCGCGGCGCCGTCGGTCGCTGTATCCGGCGGCCAGATACGCCCGAGGGCGAAACGCCAGAAGGGCTGCGCGACCGGCCACACCTTGTCGCCGCCCCAGTTCCGATAACCCGCCTGCGCCGCTTCGCGCTCCAGCGCTCGCGCGTCGTTGGTCCACAGCCGGTTTCGTCGCGCCCCCGCCGCTCCCGTCTTCGGCGTGAACTCCATCACGCGCCCCACCGCCGGATCGACCGCCACACGCACCGCGTCGTTTTCCAGCACCAGCCGGCCTTCCGCGCCGGCCGCGGCCTGTCCGGCCGCCAGAGCGGCGACGAGCCCGGCCAGCGCCCGCGCCCGCCGCATCCGTCCCGCAACCTGTCGCGGCGCCTTCATAGCTCGTGTTCGAACAACGCCGGCACCAGCGTGCGCGCCGCCGGCTGCTCGCCCCGCCGCTGCTGCCGGATCGCCGCGAGACAATGGTTGAGGAAATGATGCGAGTGAAATCCCACCCGCGCGATCGGCAGCGGGCTCTCCACCGGCCACGGCCAGTTGCAATGCGCGACCACGTCGATGTCGCGCCCGATCACCACGCCCGTCGCATGAATCCCGCTCAACGCCTCCTCCACGAAATTGTCCGTCGCGATGACCAGGCAGTCCGGCCGCTCCGCCGCCGGATAATCCAGCAGCAGTTGCACCACCGCTCTCACCTGTCCGCTCGCATCCTGTCCGATCGGACAAAGCCAGTGCGGCCGCGTGCTCAACCCCGCCGCGCGGCACGCTTCGATCGACACCTCGTGCGACAGCCGCATCGCCACCACCGCGACCCTCTTGCGCCCCCGTTCCGCCAGCCAGCTCAACGCCTTTCTCAACAGCAGCGGGTCGTCGGTGTTCACCACCGGCAGACCGTCGGTTTCTTCGGTCAAATGATTGATCGCCGCACACGGCACGCGGTGGGCGCGGATCTCCGGGTCGCGCAACAGGAACCCCGCTCCGCGCGTCACGATCACCCCGGCCAGCCGCTGATTCGCCACATCCGCCAGCAGCCGTTCGTGCGCGTCGTTGCGCACCCCCGGGCTCACCCCAAAATACGGCACCAGTTGCACACCGCCCTTCGCCGCGACCACCGGCGACTCCGCGAGCAGCGCCCCCATGAAACGATTCCACGTCGGTCCCCCCGGCGTGTCGGAAAAAACCAGGCCAAAGCGATACAGATGCGGCGGAGTCTCCGATACGAACAGCCCGCTCCGCTGCACGCTGCGCACAAACCCGTCCTGCCTCAATTGCCGGATCACCGCCTGCATCGTCGCCCGACTCAAGCCGTGCTGCTCCACGAGCTCATCGAACGTAGGCAGCTGCGCGCCAATCGGATAACGCCCGGACGTGATCTCGGCGCGAATCTTGTCCGCAGCGGCGCGGCTGCGCCCGTGAGCCGGAATGGGGGAAATTTCATTCATTGTGCTAGAACAGACATCAGTTGAGCTAGCACAGTGTTCACAGGTGGAAAGCAAAATCGTGTTCACCGCTGCGCGACGTCCTTCGATTCAGACGTTGAGCGCTCCGGCCACGTGCTCGACCGCCCCCGGCGCCTGCGCCGGCCGCGCCTGCAGGAGCGTGTAGTGGGAGCTCCACTCGGGCCGTCCGGGCACGACCAGTCGCAACCCAAACCGCTCAACCGTCAGCTCCGGCAGCGTGAACTGCGCCCTCGGCCCGCGGCGATTCGTGCCCGCCTCGATCTCCCCGGTGCTCCACGTCAGCAGCCGATGCCGCTCGGCGCCCAATTCCAGCCAGACTTCGACCTCCACCCCCGCCTCGCGGGCAGGAGCATCGTGCAACAGCCAAATTTCCGGATCGAAACACTCCCCCGCCGCCCAGGCGAACTTCCGGATGCGCGCGCTCGCCAGCGTCGGCCGGCACGCTTCCGCCACCAGCGCGAGCGCCGGCTTCGGCTCGCACGGCCACGCCACCAGACTGTTGTTCGCCGCGCACGGCCACGGTTCGTTCAAACACCAGTTCAACGCCATGCTCGCGGTCGGCTTCTGCCGGCGCGCCTCCTCGAACATCCCCTGGAATCCCGCCGCCTGCAGCAGTTGTCCGCGTTCGACCAGTTGCTCGAGCGAATCGCTGGGACCGAAATACCGCTCGATCGTCGCCAGGTGCAGCCAACTGTCGGCTTGCCATGAGCCGAACGCATGATGCGTCTCCCACGCCGTCCCCCGGCGCGGCGGCCACAGATCCTCCTCCGCGATGATCCGGCGCAGCACCGCCACGGGCGCCGGCCCCGGGCATCCAAATTCCGAATACGCCGTGCAATTCGATCGCTGCATCATCGCCCACGCCTCCTCGCCCGTCGTCGCGTCGCGAAACACGTAGTGACCATGCCCCATCCCATCGATCGGCGCCGTCGGCAGAAACGGCCGCCGGGGATCGAGTTCGTAACAGTTCCGATTCAACAGGCGCAACGCCAGCGACTGGTCGGTCATCTTCGACCACGCGTTGAACAGCTCGTTGCCGCCGCACCACAGCACGACCGACGCGAAGCCCCGCAGCCGCGCGATCAGGCTGCGCGATTCGCCATCGAGCACCTCCAGAAAATCCGCGTCATCCGGGTAGAGATTGCACGCGAGCGGAAACTCCTGCCACACCATCAGCCCGAGTTCGTCGCAGCGCTCGTAAAACCGGTCGTGCGGCGCAGTCGCTCCACCCCACACCCGCAAAATATTGAGGTGGCTCGCGCGGGCCAGCTCGAGCAGCGCATCGTAACGCTCCGCGGTCACCCTCCCCGGAAACACGTCCGGCCCCACCCAGTTCGATCCTTTCGCGAAGATCGGCCGGCCGTTGATCTCCAGCGTTATCGGCGGACGGCTCCGCGACTTTGGAAACACCGCCGGCGTGTCCCACTCGCCCGGCGCCATCACCAGCCGCACCCGCCGCAATCCCACTCGGCGTTCAACGCGTTCGAACACCGCTCCGTCCGGTGAAACCAGCTCCACCTCGCTCGTATAAAGCGCCGGCCGCCCCTGGTCGTGCGGCCACCACAGCGCCTCCGCCGGCACGTCGATCGCGAACGGAATCGCCGCCGTCGCTTCGCCCGCAGCCACCTTCTTTTCCTCCGTCAAAACTTCGCCGCCGTCCGGCGCCCTCAACCGCCAGCGCAACACCGCCGCGCCCGCTCCACCGCCAGCCAGCGCCACCTCGAGCCGTCCCGTCGCCCGCGTGCAGGCTTCGTCCAGCGTGTAGTTGATTTCTGGATGCGACGCGAAATGCCGCGCCGGCCGCGCTTCCAGATACGCCTCGCGCCACAGCCCCAGCGGAATCAACCGCGGATGGAAATCCCAGCCATACGCCACCGGCGGTTTGCAGGAATCGTCCGCCTGCGATCGATGCACCGGCGTCGGCCGCGATTTCGGCGCCGGAAAAATGTGCACCGATGCCACCGCGCCCGCGCGCACCTTGTCGGTCACGTCGAGCCGGATCGGCGTTTGCAAGCCGCGGTGATGATGGAGCCGCTCGCCGCTCAGCGACACCTCGCATTCGTAATCCACTCCTTCCAGCACCAGGAATAGCCGCTCGCCCGTCGCGAGTGGCGGCAACTCCGGCAGCGCGGCGCGATACGTCCAATGCGATTCATCGAGCCCCTGCCACTGCCGCACGTTATCGCCGACGTGAAAATCCGGCAGGTTGTGCGCCCGCGCCCAATCCAGTTGCACGGCACCCGGCACCACCGCCGGAATCCATTGCGCCGCTCCATCATCGGCCGCAACGCGCCCGCGCGCCAGTTGCCAGGAAAGTTCAACGCGCCGCAGTTGCGGCGCCTTCGCCAGGATCACATCGCTCATGATTCGTTTGCTTTCTCTCCCGTCAGCGCCGGCCAGTCGCGCCAGCCCTGCGCCACCGCCCGCGCCTGACACTCCTCCGCCGCCAGCACGCCTTCCGAACACGTCGCATCCATCAGCGACGACGCCGCCGTCGCCACCCCCAGGCGCAGTGTCTCCCCGATCGGCCAGCCTTCGTGCAGCCCAAAAAGCACGCCCGCCGCCAGCGCATCGCCCGCGCCCGCGGTTCCCTTGATCGACTCCGCCGGCACCCGCACGCTCGGCTGCCAGTGACCTTTACCGTCTCCAGAAAGTGCATACACTGCTTCCGGGAAATGAACGATGACCCACCCGCGAACGCCGAGCGCGACCAGCGCGCGCGCCGCGTCCTCCACTGCGTCGCGATCGATCGTTTCCCCACCCGGGCGCAGCGCCACGCCCGTGATCTTCTCCGCCTCGAAGTCGTTGACGAAAAGAATGTCCACCTCCGGCAGCACCGGCTGCACGATTCGCCGAAACCGGTCGCTGTTCTCGCTCACGCAGTCCACCGAGGTCAGCAAACCCGCCGCGCGCGCCCGGCGCAAAACCCCCGCCGCCCGCGGCACGCCGCCCTCGATCGCGTCCAATCCATCCAACAGCAACAGATACCCGAGTTGAAAAATCTTCGCGCGCGTCTCCGCGAAATCGAAGTGCTCCGGCGCGAGCAACGCGTTCGCACCGCGTTGATGAAAAAATGTCCGCCGCCCGGTCACGCCGTCCGTCATCACATCGCTGTAGGAGGTCGGCGCCGCCTTCGTCCGCCGCAACTGCGCCGTGTCGATCCCATGCTGCCGACAGTCCGTGAGGATGCGTTCGCCGTCGGCGTCGTCCCCCACGAGGCCGATGCCCGCGAGCGGGAATCGCGCGCCGAGCTTCGCGAGATTCTTCAAAATGTTATACGGCGAACCACCGTTGCCCCAGGATTCCGCCACGATGTTCGCCAGCGCATCCTGCGGCGGCCAGGCATCGAGGACTTTCACGTGATCGATCAGCCAGTTGCCGCCGGCAAGGATTCCTGAACGCGAGGGATGGGAGGTGCTCATTCGCTGATCAACGTGATTTGCGCCGGTTCGTCTTCCTCGATTCCCGGAAACCGGCCGATCGCGGGATCGACGAAGAAGTTGTCGTGGAGATCGTCGTTCGCCGTGCTGACTTCGCCGATGACACAGTCGTCGCTCGCCGGCGCAAACGCATGCCAGATGCCAGGCACCAGGGTGATGCGGCGCCCCGCTTCGAGCACATACGGCGCCCCCGCCGGCAGCTCGAGCGCTTCGCCATCCACCGCCACTCGCACGCGTTCACCCGGAGTTGCCGGCTCCAGCGACGGCGCCGGTTTCTCCGCCCACAGCCAAAGCGTCAGCGACCCGGCGCGGCAGATGATGTCTTCTTTTTTCTTCGCGTGCGTATGGCACGGCGTCGTCTGTCCGCGCCGCGCATACATGAGTTTTTCGCAATACTCCGGCTCGCTCGCGAGATTGATGAGCGTGAGCCCGAACTTCGCGAAGTCGCCGAGACCGAAATCCGTGATGTCCCAGCGCGGCCTCGGCGGAAGCGTCCAGCCTTTCCGTCGAAAACAGTCGAGAGCCTCGCGATAGATGCCGTTGATTTCAGAACGCTTCATGGGATTAACGATAGCTCAACAAGGTCGGCGTCGCTTGCAGATCCTCGCTTAACGCACGACTCGGCTTGATCCCGTGCTGCGCGAGCGAGCCGTGATAGGCGCGCACCGCCTCCGCCGGCGCGATGTTTCCGTCCGCGATATGGCGAAGATATTCGATGAACGACAGCGGGTGTTCCGACAAATTGATCTTCCGTCCGAACAACGCCACGCGCGCGCCATACTTCTGCGCGTCGTGAATCAACTGAAACGCATCGAAGGTCGTCCCTGCGCTGCCTCCGAGAATTCCCACGATCACATCCGGATCATAGGCCACCAATTCCTCGAGCGGCCCCGGTCCGTTGTAGGGGATCTTGAGAAAGAGCGGACGGCCCGATCGCGTGACGCCCGCGAGCGTGCGCACGACGTGGTCGTTGAGAAACCCCGCCGTGTCGCGCGGCGAAAATCCGGGATCCACGTTCGGGTTGAAGATCTCCAGAAAGTAGCGGAAGTGCTTTTCCTCCGCCTCGTGACGGAACGCGTGAAAATCCTCCAACGCCTTGTAGTCCCAATCGATGTTGTTCGTGAACGTGATCGAGTAGAGCCCGAGATCGGCGCCCACCGCCGGTTCCGAACAATCGACGTCCAGTCGTCCATATTTGATGTGTTCGATCGAAGCCGTCCGGAACGCCCGCGAAGGATGCTTCGCGTATTCGCCGCCGCGCACCGCCCAGATGTCCGTCGTGTCGTTCGCCCGCGCCGCCGGCGTGATCCGCGAATGGCGGAACAGGCCTTCGTTGAAGGCCAACTGCTCCAGGTTCGACGCCGACAACAGCATGATGTCGACGATATCCTGCGCGATCACTTGCCGGATTTGATCGCGATACTGCGCCAGCGTTTTCCAACGCCCGGTTTGGCGGTCCACGCCCGGTGCCGTCACCCCGAACGCCATGTCCGCATCCTTCGCGTCGGCGATGATGAAATCCCGCTTCGTCGCAATGCCGCGACGGATGCGCGTAATCTTTTCTTCCAGTCGTTTATTGTTCGCTGCCATGAGAAGGTTCAGGACGCTTCGGCCTAAAGGCTCACCACCTTGGCTTCGCGCTGCGAGGTCAAGGCCGCGTCCCAGATTTCGTGGTGCGCGACCGCTTCGTCCGGCGTCGCACAGCCAAAACGTTCGCCCAGCACCCCCGCGCGCTCCGCGAGAAACGCCGCCCACATCTGCATCAAAATATCCGGAAACCCCGGTTCGAAAATTCCTCCCGTGATCGTCTTGAAGGGCATGCCGAATCCGAGGTCGGTTTTCTCCCAGGTCTGCTCCTTCCCGCGACGATACGTCCAGAGCGTCTTCGGTTCCTTCGTCGAAAACCGCGCGCCGCGATCGGTGCCGAGAATCTCGATATACCACGTGTTCGTCTCCGTCGGCGCCATGCGTTTCATCTCGAGTGTCACCGGAATCGCCTCGCCCCCGATCAGACTCCGCCCGTGCAGGATCGCGTTGTCCCACGTATCGCAAGCCGCCGTGCCGCCTTTTCCATCCGGTCGCGTCGTGTAGATTTTCTGGAGTTGCGCATACACCGACACCGGCTTCCAGCCCAGCCGCAGCAGCACATGCGCGACGTGCAAGCCGAGATCGCCCATCACGCCGATCTCGCCGCAAAACCGATTCTGCCGCTTCCAGTTGATCGGCTTCGTCGGATCGAGATCGCTCGAATGCAGAAAGCCCGCGCGCACTTCCAGGAGCCGGCCGAGCTCGCCCGAACGCGCGAGCTGATACACCCGTTGCGCACCCGGAAGAAACGGAAACTCCGACGACACCCGGACAAACCGCCCCAGCCGCGCCGCTTCATCCCGAATCCGCCGCGCCGCCGCCAGATCGATCCCAAACGGTTTTTCCGCCAGCAGGTCCTTCCCTGCTCGCAGCACATCCACGTAGATCGCCTCATGCAGGTGATGCGGCACCGCGACGTAAACCACGTCGACCTCCGCGCTGGCTAGCAGCTCGCGATGATCCTGCGTCAGCAACCGCACCGATGGAATCTGGCGAAACCACTCGAGCAGCGCCGGCTGCAAATCGCACACCGCCACCAGCTCCGCGCGCACGGGAAAATTCTCGAGCGCGAACCAGCGCCCGAACGCCGACGCCGCTTCGCGCCCCATCAGTCCGCCTCCGATGATCCCGACGCGCACCGTCGAATTATTCGTCATTGCGCTCATGCTCAGGCGAGGAGTTCGAGCGCTTGCTCCGCTGTCTTCCCTTCGTGCACGACCGCCATCAACGCGCGCGTGATCTTCGCCGGCTGCGGATGTTGAATGATGTTTCGGCCATACACGATGCCCGCCGCCCCCTGCTTCAACAGCGCTTCGGTGCGCTTGAGAATCTCGGCCTCCGGCGCCTTGCCGCCGCCGCGCACCAGCACCGGCACGCCGCCCGCGGTCTCAACCACCTGACCATACACCGACACATCGTCGGTTGGATCCGCCTTGATGATATCGGCACCCAACTCAACCGCCTGCCGCACGAGCGGAATGATTTTCTTCGGATCGCCATCCACCATGTAACCACCCGCCTTCGCATTCGACTGAAACACCAGCGGCTCGATCATCAACGGCATGCCGTAATGATCCGCCTCCGGTTTCAGCCGCAGGATGTTTTGGATGCACTGATCCGTCACCTCCGGCTGCCCGGGGATGCGAAACAAGTTCACCACCACGCACGCCGCATCCAGCCGCACCGCCTGCAACACCGCCGCCTCGATCACGCGCGAAAACAGCGCGCGCGGCAGCTCCGTGCCGTAAACGTTCGCGACATCCGTGCGCAGCACCAGCGCCGGCTTCCCCCGCACCGGGAGCGCCTGAAGATGCCGCGCCTGGCCGAGCGTCAACTGGATCGCATCCGGCGCCGCTTCGACGAGCGTCGCGACCGCCTGCGGCAGATTCTCGATCCCCGCCAGAAACGAGGCTTCATTAAAGAAGCCGTGATCGATCGCCACGTCGAAGCAGCGTTGCGTGCGGGGGTTGAAGAGTCGGTGTAAACGGGCTGATTTCATAAGGGAAAAACTCAACGGTCCACCACGTGCAGTTTCGTGCCGTGCGACGACAACGCCGCGCGTTCCGCCCGCGTCGGCGCGTGGTCCGTAAACAGATCGTGCACCTGCGCCCAATCCGCATAACGAATCGTCGCCGGCCGGTCCCACTTGGAGGCATCCGCCACCACGACGACCCGACGCGCCTGCGCCACCATCGCGCCCTTCAACCCACACTCGGAAAGCTCCGTCGTGGTCGGCCCCGCCGCCGGATCGATGCCCGATGTCCCGAGAAACGCCACGTCGATCCGCAGCCGCTTCACCCATTCGAGCGCTCCCGCCCCGACCAGCGCCAGACTGACCGGCCTCACCTCGCCGCCGAGCGCGACGACGCGCGTGCCGGCCGCCGGCCGCAACGGCAGCAACGGAATCGAATTGGTGACGATCGTCAGATCCTGCTGCGCCAGCAGCCGCTTCCCCACCTCGAGCGCCGTGGTGCCGGCATCGACAAACACCGTGTCGCCCGCCTTCGCCAGCGCCGACGCCGCCCCGGCCAGCCCCCGCTTCGCCACGATCGCCGCGCGGCTCTTGCGGTCGAAAGGCATCTCGCCCCTAGCATCGTCCGGGTGCATCACCCCGCCATGCGTCCGCACGATCTTCCCCAGGCCCTCGAGAAACGCGAGATCGCGCCGCACCGTCGCCGGCGACGCCGCCAGCCGCCGCTCGAGCTCGGGCACCGTCAGCGGGGAATGGTCCCGCAGCAGGGCGAGAATGGTCTGCTGGCGCGTTTGAGCGATCATGATTGTTTTCTTGAAACGCTCATAATCGCTCAGCAGGCCCGATGGCGAGCGTTTTCCGATCGCACACCGCGAATGCGCCCCGCGACTCCGCCCGCGTGCGGGTGGGCCCGCGCTTATCCTGCCGTCGGCTTCGTCTCTTCCTCGTCCGCCAGCGAAAGGTTGAACAACGGCAGCAGTCCCAACAGTCCGACCACCGTCAGCCCCAGCACCGCGTAGCCGGCGATGTCATGCACCGCGCCGTCGATCGACGCCGGCCCATGCCGATACGCCCAGCCCGTGAGGAACAGCCCGCGCAGCAGATTGGTGCAGAACGCCAGCCCGAGCGCCGCGCCTACCAGCGCGATTTTTTTCCACAGCCGGTCGAGAAACACCGCGGCGAGAAACGATCCCGCGAACAAACACGCCGTCAGCGAGCGAATCCCCGAGCACGCATCCTCCACGCCCACGCTCCCCGTCGGCAGCGCCAGCACATTGCCCTGCTGCTCGATCGGCAGCCCCAGCAGGTCGAACACGAACGACACCACCGTCACGACCTTCCCCAGCAGGAATAAATTCAATTGCGACTCGAGCGCGGACACCAACGGCGCCGACACCAGCCACACCAGCACGGGAAACAGCAGCAGCGCCGTCAACTTCACCCGCGCGTCCGCCCACGGCGCCGCCCGCTGCGGCGACTCGGCCGCCGGCGCGTTGAGAAAGATCAGCGCCAGCCCGATCGAGACCGCGCCCAGCGTCAGCGCCAGCGTGCCCGGCTGCGACGTGCCCGCGCCTGCCCGGTAAAACGCCCCGAGCAAAAACATCACCACGCCGCCCGCGAGCGCCGCCCCCGCGATCAGATTCAACAGCCACTTCGCTGCCCCCGCCGCGCGCGGACTCCCCACCGCCGCGCACGCCTGCACCGCCGCGACGATCCTCGGCCAGCGATCGTAAACCACGAACGCCACAAACGCCGGCACCAGCCAGCCGAAGCTGTAGTCTTCCTTCACCCGCCACCAATGCGACTGGTCCCACGCCACGAATGCCAGAAACGCCGCCGCCAACGCCAGCGCCGCGAGCAGCGGCACCGTCAGTTCAGCGGCGAGTTTCTTCCACGTGGACATCGCAAAAGCCGGGCCGCTCACCGTTCCCTTCGCACCGCCTACGGCGCGCACGCCACCAGCGACGCATTCGTGCCGCCGAAACCGAAGCTGTTCGCCAGCGCCGCCCGCACCACTTTGCGCACCGCCGTGTTCGGCGTGAAATTCAACCCCGTGTCCGCACACACCGGATCGACATTCTCGAGGTTGATCGTCGGCGGAATCATCCCCGTCTCGATCGCCTTCACCGCCGCGAACAACCCCATCGCACCCGCGCCGCCGAGCAGGTGACCGGTCATCGACTTCACCCCGCTGACGTGGAGTTCGCTCTTGTTCTCCGCAAACACCGCCGCGATCGCCGCCGCCTCCTCGCCGTCGCCGCCCGGGGTCGAGGTCGCATGCGCCGACACGTAATCGATTTCCTTCGGCGCGAGATTCGCCCGCGCCAGCGCCGCGCGCATCGCGCGCGCCGAGCCTTCCGCTCCCGGCGCCAGCGACGACAGATGATACGCATCCGCCGACGCGCCGTAACCGCACAGCTCCGCATAGATCCGCGCGCCGCGCTTCAGCGCCTGCTCCCGCTCCTCCAGCACGAACACCACTGAACCTTCCGACAACACGAAGCCGTCGCGATCGCGATCGTAGGGCCGCGACGCCTTTTCCGGCGCATCGTTGCGCGTCGACAACGCCCGCATCTGGGCAAACGCGCCCACCGCCAACGGCGTCACGGTCGACTCCGCGCCGCCCGCGATCATCACGTCGGCATCGCCGCGCACGATCGCCGCCGCCGCCTCGCCCAGCGAGTGTCCGCTCGTCGCGCAAGCCGACGCCACGCTCATGTTCGGCCCGCGAAAATCCAGCAGCAGGCTCACCTGGCCAGCCAGTAGGTTGGGCGCGAGTTGAATGATGAAGAACGGTGAAATTTTTCGAAAACCGCCCGCCTTCCACGTGTCGTGGGTCGCCTCCATCTCCGGCAACCCGCCGAGCCCAACGCCCAGATTCACGCCCATCCGCTCCGGTGAAAACTCCAGCCGATGCGCATCCAGCCCCGAATCCGCATACGCCTCCACCGCCGCCGCGGCGCCCAGATGCGTGAACCGCCCGAACTTCTTCACCTCCTTCGGCGTGAGCACCTGCGCCAAACCTTCGTTCGCCGCACCGCGCGGGTGCAGCACATTCGGCAACGGCTTCGTCACGTCGAAGCCCCGCACCTCCCCCGCGATCTGCGCCGTGCACCCGGTGGCATCGAAACGCGTCAGCCGCGCGATGCCACTGCGGCCATTGACCAGCGAGTCCCAGGTGGCCGCCGCGGTGTTGCCGCAAGGCGTGACCGCTCCGAGACCGGTGATGACGACCCGACGAGGGGCGAGGGATGATGCAACATTCATACGGAAAAGGGGCCGATTAAGAGCGACCCCACAAATCCTGCGAAGGCAAAAATGCACCTTCCGCTGGCCCGCTCCGCTGCAAACGAACCGCGTTAGACGCGCCGCCACCCCGGCTTTGACTTTGCTCCGACGAGGGCTTTCGCTGCCCCCTTCCGACATGCAGCAGCTTCACGCTTATTGGCGCATGGAATACATCGAGGCGCCACGCTACCCGGCTAAAATGAAGCGCCCGTTCACCGAGCTGCCTGCGCTCGGCGACGATCGCGCGGCGCTTATCGTCCACCGCACCCGGCTCGCCTACCTCGTGTTGAACCGCTTCCCCTACAACCCCGGGCACTTGCTCGCCGTGCCGTTTCGGGAAGTCACCGAACTCGAACAACTCACCCCCGCCGAAGCGTCCGCCGTGATGGCCGAGATCGTGTTCGCCAAACGCCTGTTGTCCGCCGCCCTCAAACCCGACGGCGTCAACGTCGGCTTCAACCTCGGCTCCGCCGCCGGCGGTAGCATCCCGCATCTCCACGCCCACATCGTCCCCCGCTGGAACGGCGACACTAACTTCATGCCCGTCGTCGGCCACACCCGCACCCTCCCCCAATCGCTCGAAGCGACCTGGGACCGCCTCGCCGCCACCGTCACCGCCCTCACCGCCCGCCCCCGCCAGCGAAAACGCCCCATCAAAAAATCCCGGTAACCCAC
>JAEYYL010000294.1 GCA_023430825.1 Verrucomicrobiota bacterium
CGCGGTGCACGCCGCGAAGGCCGCTCAGGCGGACACGCGGCCACGGGGGTCCGCCTTTTTTGCGGACGGGACGTTCGCGAGTGGCGTTCGGCCCTCGTCTCAATCGGAATTTCATCTCGGGCGAGGCGATCATCACCTGGAACAAGGCCGACGCCGAACGCTTCCAGGCGGAATAGATCGCCACGCGAACCTCGGGCCTTGACTGGAGTGGGGCAGGGCGGCGTCGGCCACGATTCAAGTGGAGCTGCGGCGCCCCCGCCGCGCATCAATCCCGCGATGTGGTAGGCGGGGTGACGGCTGCGCTCGGGTTCGCGCACTTACGCGCTGCGGGATTCCTCCACGAAAATCTGGAACTTGAGGCCGAGCTGGCTCGGGAACGGGCCGCGCTTGCCGATGAGGTAAACGACGCTTACGTAGTGCCATCATAACTGCTGCCGACGTGATCCATCAGCTGCAGGTTTTGCCGCCGCAGGAGGTGGCAAAGGTGAGGGACTGGCTGATTGAGCACGACGAGGAGTCGCCGGAACTGCTGGCCGCCATCGACCAGGGCATGCGCTCGCTTGAGGAAAAGGCGCGCGCGTAGGCACCCGCGACGAACTCGAAAGTAAAGTGCGGCAATGGGCTGGCAGGTCGCGATAACCGACGAGGCTGACGCCGATTTGGCCAACATCGTCGTCTTCCTCGCCCGGAGAAGTCCGGCTGCGGCCGAGCGCCTTGGTCTGGAATTGGTGGAGCTCATTTCTCACTCGACCAACTGCCGCACCGCCGCACGCCGGTTAAAAACCGCCTGCACTGCGCAAGGTTGCACACCGGCATTATCTCGTGATCTACGGCGTGAACGAAGCGGCGTCTCTCGTGGAGATCGTCCGCATCTGGGACAATCGGCAGACCCGGCGCGGCTGCGACTGCCGTAGCGCTCGTCGTAGGAAGGCCGTCGTTAATCAGCCGCTGATCCCTTCCACGGCGCGCTGACGTATTACGGCGCCGCCGTGTGTTGCTCCGGCTCGGCGTGGGAGAGCCCGCAGTTCACCCCGTCGATCTCCACGGCCGCGCGTTCGCTTGAGGGAATGGGCTGCCAGACCTCTTCGCCGCCGTCGCGGTGGAGATCGGCGAGGCGGAGGATGACGGACACTCCCACGGCCGCGCGGGCGAGGTCTTCCTTCGTGGGTTCGTCGTGGCGCCTGTCAAAAATCAAACCATGACTCGTTTCTACCTGCCCGTGCCCGGCTGGACGGTGGCGCCGGACACGTGAGCCGGCCTCGGGCGTCCGTTCTCCCCCGCCCCGCGCTCCACGGGAAGGTTGCGCATCCGCCTTTCGGATACGACCGGCTGACCGAACGCAAGGACGGCGGCGATCGTCGGATCGCCAGTCAAGATTCAAGACCTGACGTGTTCGATCGGGGCACCCCGGTCAAGATTCAAGACCTGACGTGTTCGATCGGGGCATCCACGTTTCGGATACGACTGGCAGATCACGAACGCAAGGACGGCGGCGATCGTCGGATCGCCAGTCAAGATTCAAGACCTGACGTGTTTGGATGACCCAGTCAAGATTCAAGACCTGACGTGTTTGGATGACCCCGTAGGTGGTCGTCAGGGTGTTGTTGCCGTAGTAGGCTCCGAAGACCTCGGTGTTGGGCAGCAGGTCGTCGCGGTAGGAGAAGGTGCGTGCCCCCGCGGCGTCGTTGACGAAGAACGAAACACGTCAGGTCTTGAGGGGCTGTTGCCGAAACGGTCGCTATGAAAGCTGGGCGTGAACGAAACCCGATTTTTGTTACGCAGCTGCGGCGCAAAGCAAAGCGCAACGCTCACGGTCGGGTGTTCGATCACTGACGTGTAGCCCTGCCTCGACGCAGGACCGCCTCTCGACGGCCGTAGGGACCCGACTTTCGGGCCGCTCGGCCGCTTGGCACCGATTCCGGCGGCGGTTCGGCCGCAGAGCAGCGCGATGTTCTGCACCGCCGCGATCAACCAATCTTGGATTTGCTGCCGCCACAGGCGGCGCACCGGGCGCGTTTGAAGTGATAGCGGTTGGTCGCGTGCGCGAAGCTGCCTTCCATCAAATGCCGCCGACGCCGACGATCCGCCCGCGCCTCCGGCAAGCGTGCAAACGCGAGCGCCACTTCCAACTCGGTCTCCTTCCAATGTCGAGCGACCGAGCGGCCGGTCTTGCTTCGCGTGCATTGGTCGCGGAGCTGACATCGGGCACAGATTTTTTTGTCCGCAACGTAGTCGGTCATCTTGCGGCGCTGGTGGAATCGTCGCGGTCTGAGCGGTTGCCCCACAGGGCAGACCTACACGTCGGCTTTCTCGTCGTAGCGAAACGCGTCTTTCGTGAAGAGACCTTCGCTCTTGTGGTCGGCCGGCAGCATCGGCGTCATGTGCGGCCGCACACCTTGTTCGATCAAGGTGCAATAGGTGTCGACCGTGCCGTAGCCGCGATCGGCGACCAATGCGGTCGCTTCGCGATGGGTGTTGGCCTCGTGTTCGCGAGCAATGGCAGCACTTGGCGCGCTTCGGCCACGTCGCCTCCGGTCGTCACGACCGCAGTGATCACGCCGCATTGATCGTCGACCATCCGGTGATGTTTATAGCGAGGGCGAGCGGTGCCGCTCGCCGGCCCTTTCGAAACGCAGGGCGCGTCTGGATCGGTCGTGCTCACCACGTGGCGATTCGTTTCGGAACGGGCGGACGGCGGCTTCGACTCGTCGAGCTTGCGCTCTTGCGCTTCATACGCCGCGCGGATGCGGGCGATGGTGCCGCATCGGCTTTGATCACGCTGTCACGTGAAGCATCCGCGTCGATCAGGCTGCCGTCGACATGCACTTTTGCCCCATCGACCAGGCGAGCTTCCACACCGTGCTGAACGGTGCGCACGAACAACGTCTCGAACAACTCGCCGCCCCAGCGAGCGCGGGCTTTCGATAGCACGCTGTGATGCGGAACTTCGTCATCCAGTCCGTAGCCGAGGAACCACAGCCAATCCAAGCGCTCGGGCAGCCGCCGCATCAGCTCGCGTTCACTGCGCACGTTTTCGCTGAAGAGCAGGAACATCAGCTTCACCAGCACCACCGGGTCGACCGAGACGTTCCGATTCCCGCCGTGGGTGTGCGCCACCGCCGGTCGCACGAATCCGAAATCCACCATCGATTTAACGCGGCGCAGCGGATGATCCGCGTGCACCCGCCGGTCGAGATCGACCTGATAGTTGAACAACTCCTTTTGCCCCTCCTGTTGTCCCATCATATTGCCAACGTCAGACACACCGACCCTCTCCACCGTTCAACTACACGGCCGATTTGGGCGACAGCCCCTCAAGAGCTGACGTGTTTCGGGTGATCGATCAGTGGCCGGGAAAGCGATAACGCCGGCGAAGCGTGGCGTAAGCCAAGGCGGCCAGGCTCGCGAGTGCGGCATACGTGGAAGGCTCCGGAATAGCACTTATCGAACCGCCTCCTTTAAGTTCACTGGCGAACCGGAGGCCGGCTTCGTTGCCGTCGAAGCCTAGCATAAACACGGAGGGCATGAAGGTGGAGGCATTGATCCAAGCGGTGAAATCGTCCGTGGCGGCGTTAACTGAATCAAAGCCATTGGGCGCCCCCGCGAGATTGAGCGCGACCAGGCTCCCATCGGTGAAACTGAACGTAACGCCCGTGTTGAACTCGGAGAAGGACGTCGTGCCCACGTCCGGTGTTATCAGGAAATGGGTGACCGTGCCGTAAATGGAGGATGTGCCGGTTTGGGAGATACCCGCGTCCAGCGAGTCGTAGTAAGCGTTATAAGATGCGTTGTAGATGATGGTATCTGCCGTTCCGGTGAACCAGCCGTTTACGAATACCACTTCGGCCGAAGCGACGCCGTTGAGGCAGAGCATCAACGCTACAAGGAGGAGGGGTTTGGATTTCATACGAGGTGATAGCTGATGGCTCTGAACAGCAGAGAACGGCCGAATCGATCACGTAGCCGGTGGCGATGAGTTATCGTCGGACACGAGAGAGCGAGCAAGGGGGGCCGAGGGCTCAAAGGCAGAAAGCTGGCGGAGCCCAGACGCTGCACAGCGGAGTTTCGGAAATCCACTCCGAAATCGCCGCTCGTTTGCTCAGAAGCGGGATTCATCGCGCGTAGGGGCCCGCGAGGGTGCCTTCTGGTTCTGCGTGTGATCGCAGGGAGCGCCCGAGGAGAAAACTTTCTGCCACGGATGAAACCGGAGGAGCACGGATGTCGGAGGCGTCACGCGAAGGGTGCGAAGGGGCTGCGGCGCTTTCGCCGCGTCTTGCCCAAACTCCCTGCGCTCACGCGCAGAGCCACGACAGTCCACCGCCAACCGT
>JAEYYL010000403.1 GCA_023430825.1 Verrucomicrobiota bacterium
TTCGTAAGAAAGGCGTCAAGAAGTGAGAAATACCTGAAAGCTCGCTCGCATTTTGGGAAAACGAACTATGGTGGTCTCATGCTTTCCCTGATGCCCCTACTCGCGATTTCCGGTGCGGTTCTGTATGCGTTTTCGGTGTTGAAGATGACGACTGCGGCGATCACGGCGCCGATTGGTTACGAGGACGATGCGGGTTTCCACTACGGCATGGAGTCGGTGAGTTCGGAAACCCGGGACTGAATCCGGCCCGGCGGCGGGAAATTTTGGCGGGATTGTGCCGATGAGATCGGCATGAAAGCGATCTTCGCCTTGGTGGCCTTCGCCTGTTTTGCGGTGATGTTTTGCCTGGCGCTCGTGGCGTCGAAAGGGAGCGAGCGGCGTCGCGAAGCGATCGGTGACGACGACCGACGCTGAGCGGAAATTTTTTTCGTCGCGGCACGCGGCAATCCCGCGAAGGGTGGGCGGGTGTCCGACGTATTTTCGCTCAAGCTCAAACCGAACGCCAAGCCGCGCGTGCTCGCGGGACATCCGTGGGTGTTCGCGAATGAAGTAGAAGCGCTGTTGCCGGCGGAACGCGACGGAAGTGTGGTGGAGTGTCGCGACCGCACGGGACGTTTTATCGGGTCGGGTATCTACAACTCGCGCTCGCAGATCGTCTGGCGGCGGTTGAGCCGCGATCGCGTGGTGCTGGACGAGACCTGGGTGCGCGGAGCGGTGGAACGCGCGTTGGCGCGCCGGAGAAGCAGGGACGGGGTGTTGCCGGAGCACGGCCGGTTGGTGTGGAGCGAGTCGGACGATTTGCCGGGTGTGGTGGTCGACCGGTTCGGCGACACCTTGGTGGTGCAGTTGCAGTCGCTGGCAATGGAGCAGCGGTCGGCGCTGATCGGCGAGGTGCTGGCGAGCGTGGTGCAACCGGCGGACATTATTTTTCGCAACGACGCGCCGATTCGGCGGCTCGAAGGGCTGCCGCTGGAAGTTCACACGCGTTCGGGGCGGGTGTGGGAGCCGCGCTGGGTGGGCATCGACGGGTTCGAGTATTGGCTCGACCTGCAGAGCGGGCAGAAGACGGGATTTTACCTCGACCAGCGCGAGCAGCATCCGCTTGTGGCGAAGTATTGCGCGGGAAAGCGCGTGTTGGATGCATTCTGCAATCAGGGCCCGTTCGCGTTGCATGCGGCGCGCGCGGGGGCCGCGCACGTGCTGGGATTGGACAGCGCGGAGGACGCGGTCGCGGCGGCGCGGCGGAATGCGGAGCGGAACGGCGTGGCGGTGGAGTTTGCCGTGGCGAATGTCTTCGACTGGTTCAACGACGCGGCGCGCGCGGGCGGGGCAGCGTGGGACGTGATCGTGCTCGATCCACCGCCGTTCGCGAAGTCGAAGAGCGCGCTCGAGGGGGCGTTGCGCGGCTACAAGGAAATCAACCTGCGTGCGATGCAGCGGCTGGCGCCGGGCGGCGTGCTGGCGACCTATACGTGCTCGCATCACATGCACGACGCGGAGCTGCGCGAGGTGCTGGCAGCGGCGGCGGCGGATGCGAAGCGGAAGGTGCGCGTGTTGGAGTTTTGCCACCAGCCGGCGGATCATCCGGTGTTGGTGACGATGCCGGAGAGCGAGTATCTGCGCGGGTATGTGGTGCGGGTGGAGTGACGGAGCCGCGCTGCTCCGCGACGGTTTCGATGGCGCGGACGACGCGCAGGTGTCAGGGTTGCGGCATGAGTAAACTTCGACGTGCAGGGCTTTGGGCGGTGGGGATGGTCGTGGGGGCGAGCCTGGGGGCGGCGGAGGGTTGGCCGGCGGGGAAGTCGCCGGAGGAGATCGGACGGCGGGTGGCGGAGAATTTTCTGGCGCGCGAGGACATGCTGATGCCGCCGGACCAGGTGATCCATTACGCGCAGGTGTGCACCTGGCATGGGGCGCTGACCTTTGCGGAGCTGACGCAGGACGTGGCGTTGCAGGATAAACTGATCGCGCGCTACCGGGCGCTGATGGTGCCGGCGAACGAGGCGATCGTGCCGAAGCGCGAGCACGTGGACTGGTCGGTGTTCGGCGTGCTGCCGTTGCAGGTGTATTTGTTAACTGGAGACAAGCAGGCGCGGAGCGAGGGAATGTGGCGTGCAGACCAGCAGTGGGCGCTGCCGCGCGAGGATGGACTGAGCCGGCAGACGCGGTTCTGGATCGACGACATGTATATGATCGGTGCGTTGCAGACGCAGGCGTTTCGGGCGACAGGAGATGCGGTGTATCTCGAGCGCGCGGCCCGGGGAATGGTGATGTCGCTGAAGCGGCTGCAGCAGCCCAACGGGCTGTTTTTTCATGGTGATGAAGGCCGGTTTTTCTGGGGGCGCGGCAACGGCTGGATGGCGGCGGGGATGACCGAACTGCTGCGGGTGCTGCCGGCGAGCAGTGCGCATCACGCGGAGATCCTGGCTGGCTATCGGACGATGATGGCGGCGCTGTTGGAGCACCAGGCGGAGGATGGCATGTGGCGGCAGCTGGTCGATCATCCGGCGGCTTGGCCGGAGGGGTCGTGCACGGGGATGTTTACGTTTGCGCTCATCACGGGCGTGAAACACGGGTGGCTGGACGCGGCGGTGTATGGGCCGGCGGCGCGCAAAGGCTGGCTGGCGCTGGCGGATTTCATCGATGCCGAGGGCAACGTGCGCGACGTGTGCCTGGGGATGGGACAGAAGCCGACGGCGCAGGGCTATCTCGATGCGAACCGCGGGCCGGGGGATTTCCACGGGCAGGCGCCGGTGCTGTGGTGCGCTTCGGCGTGGCTGCGGTAGGGGACGCGAGGATGAATGTTCGTCGCATCGCTCCTCGCGCCCTACGGACGCCTCGGAGAGGCGTCCCTAGCGGCGCTGCCGCGCCATGGAGTCATGCCGCGCGAGGTGCGGGCTGAAGCTCCGCACTCCTTTCTTTACCGGAGCGATTGCTCGAGTTCGCGGCGCATGGTGCGCATCGCGTCGAGGACCTTTTGAAGTTGTTCCTTCTCCTCCTTCGTTTCGGCTTGGGAGATCGCTTCCATGATTTCCTTTTCCTCTTCCATCATGGCGACGCGCTCGCGGGCGATGCTCGATCGGTCCTCGCTGGATTGACCGCCGAAAAGGGCGAAGGCCTTCGAGAGTTTCGGGCTGTTGATCGTTTCGTCGAGCGCGGTGGGCTTGGTCTTTTGTTTTTCGCGCGCGATTTCCTTGTTCTGTTTCGCGAGTTGTTCGTCGAGCTCGGTGATGCGGTCTTTGCGAATGCGAACCTCGGGCAGGACGGTGGCGGGGTCGGCGTCGGGCTTGGCAGCGGCGGGTTCGCCGGCGGAGGCGGCGGGCGCGTTGGCGGCGGACGCGGCGCTTTCCTTATCCTGGTCGGCGAGGACGGGGGCGCCGGTGTCGGAAGGGCGGTTCTCTTTTTCCCCGGCTTTGGCGACTTCCTCGGCGGCGGCCTTTTTGCGGGCGGCGTGCTCGGCGAGGCGGGCTTTGATCTCGGCTTCGGACGCCTGTTTCTTTTCGGACGACTCGCTCTCGGGTTTCTCGGCGGCGAGGGCGGAAAGCGCGACACTGGCGAGAGCGAGGGCGAGGAAAAGGAAACGGGGGTTCATGCGAGGAATAACGTAGGATGGGGCCGAGGTGAGTCGAGCAGGCGATGATTTGGACCAATAAAAAGGCCGGGCGTTGCAGCCCGGCCTTCGGAGGGGTCGCGCGCGGTGCGCGGTGCGGTCGTTACATCTTGCCGCCGTAGATCGCGCTGGCGCCGAGCTCTTCCTCGATGCGGAGGAGTTGGTTGTATTTCGCGACGCGGTCGGTGCGGCAGAGCGAGCCGGTCTTGATCTGGCCGGCGTTGGTCGCGACGGCGATATCGGCGATGGTGACGTCCTCGGTTTCGCCGGAGCGGTGCGAGATGACGGCAGTGTAGTTGGCTTCCTTGGCCATCTCGACGGCGTCGAAGGTTTCGGTGAGCGAGCCGATCTGGTTCACTTTGACGAGGATCGAGTTGGCGGTGCCGGTATCGATGCCCTTCTTGAGGAACTCCGTGTTGGTGACGAAGAGATCGTCGCCGACGAGCTGGACTTTATCGCCGATCGCGTCGGTGAGTTTCTTCCACGTGACCCAGTCGCCCTCGGCGCAGCCGTCTTCGATCGAGATGATGGGATATTTCGAGGTGAGCTTCTTATAGAACTCGACCATCTCGTCGCCGGTGAGGATCTGGCCGGTGGACTTCTTGAGGACGTAGTGCTTTTTCGCAGACACGTAGAACTCGGAGGCGGCGACGTCGAGGGCGAGGTTGATGTCCTTGCCGAGCTTGTAGCCGGCGTTCTTGACGGCGGTGGCGATCACATCGAGGGCGGCCTCGGCGGACTCGAGTTTCGGGGCGAAACCGCCTTCGTCGCCGACGGCGGTGGCGAGGCCCTTGTCCTTGAGGACCTTCTTGAGCGAGTGGAACACTTCGCAGCCCATGCGCAGCGCTTCGGAGAAGGACTTCGCGCCGGTGGGCATGATCATGAATTCCTGGAAGTCGATCGGGGCGTCGGAGTGCGCGCCGCCGTTCATGATGTTCATCATCGGAACGGGGAGGACTTTCGCGTTCGGGCCGCCGAGGTATTTGTAGAGCGGCTGGCCGAGAGCAGCGGCGGCGGCTTTGGCGGTGGCCATGGAGACGCCGAGGATGGCGTTGGCGCCGAGCTTCGACTTGGTGGAGGTGCCGTCGAGCTTGAGCATGGCGCGGTCGACGCCGACCTGGTCGAGGGCGTCGAAGCCGATGAGCGCGGGAGCGATCTTGGACTTCACGTTGCCGACGGCCTTTTGCGTGCCTTTGCCGCCGTAGCGGAGCTTGTCACCATCGCGAAGCTCGATGGCCTCGTGTTCGCCGGTGGAGGCGCCGGAGGGCACCGCGGCGCGGCCGAGGGCGCCGGAGGCGAGTTTGACGTCGACCTCGACCGTGGGATTGCCGCGGGAGTCGATGATTTCACGGGCTGTGATCGCTGTGATGATGGTGCTCATGGATAAAATGAAACGCTCACGTGTGGCGGTTTGGGCGGGGCGGAGCAAGTCTGGGGTTGGTGACGAGCAGGAAACGCGCGGGGAAGGGCAAGAAGTGGCGCGATTTTTCGGGCTCGGTCCGCGGGGGTGCGCGAGTGCATGCCGGAAACGGAGGCGCGGGCGAGGGCGCGCGTCGAAGGGGAAGGCGGGGGTTGAACGGCAGACGGCTCGGAGAGCCGTCCCTACCCGCTGACGCGCCGGTTTCGTCAGAACGGCGGGCGGGAGGCGCCGATGCGTTCGAGGAACCGGCCGAGGGGGCCGCGCTCTTTCGGACGGAACGTGGCGGGGATCTGGTCGGTGAAGCCGCAGTTGATGGCGATGCGGCCGACGGTGACGCCGACGTAATTGCGGACGTTGAGATTTTCCTCGGTGAGGAGGCCGAGCGGAACCTGGTCGAGATGGCCTTCGTAAGCGGCGGCGTGGAGAGGGGTGTCGCCGTTGTCGTTGCGCGTGAGCAGCAGGTCGGCGGTGAGTTGGGCGCGCGGGATTTTCGAAAGCTGGCCGGATTCGGCGGCGGCGTGGATGGCGGTGAAGCCGGTTTTGCTGGCGAGCACGAGGTGGTCGTGGGTGAGCAGCGGCGCGGGGATTTGCTCGAGATGGCCGGAGATGGCGGCGGCGTGAAACACGGTATCGCCGGCGGTGGTTTTCTGGAGCAGAGCGTCGGCGGTGAGGATTTCGGGGGGAAGCTGGTGGAGGTGGCCGTTGAAGGCGGCGACGTGGAGGACGGTTTCGCCGCCGAGGTTGCGTTCGAGAAAGTGTTGGGGCGTGAGGAAGGCCGGCGGGAAAAGGTTGAGCGTGCCGTTTTCGGCGGCTTCGTGGAGGAGGGTGTTGCCGAGGTGGGTTTTGCGATCGATGACCTCGGGCGTGAGCAGGTGCGCCGGAATCTGGTCGAGGTGACCGTGGGCGGCGGCGACGTGGTAAACGGTATAACCGGAATTGCTGGCGAGGCTGAGAAGGGTGTCGGTGAGGCAGGCGGGGGGGAGTTTGTTGAGCTGGCCGCCGTCGGCGGCGGGGGGGAAGGGGGTGTAGCCGGAGTCGTTGGGGACG
>JAEYYL010000228.1 GCA_023430825.1 Verrucomicrobiota bacterium
CCGCCGCGCGCTGATCCACGCCCCAGCCCCGGCCGAGCCTCTAAACGCTACACACCGCCACCGATACCTAAACCGGCGTCGCCATCCGCATCCTTCCAGCACCGAAACCGAAAAAACACCCTCCGACGACGCGACCGATCAACCGCAACCTAAGTCCGACAGACTCTTAGGGCGGGTCGGACGAAGGCGGCGGGGGGAGGCGATCGAACCTCCGCAAGGGGGGCGAAGGTCGTGTTGTCGCTTGTTTGCAAATCGGCAGCGCGGTCCAGGTTAGCGAGGGTGCGCGTCCCTGCGCGCTCGGGCTGGCGCGAATGGACGGCCGGGGCGAAGCGTGCTGCCTAAAGTTTTCGAGTAGGGTGCCGTTTTAGGTCTCGAGCGGAGAATCCATTGAACATGCCCGACCCAACGCCCGGGACGGTAGATCCTGAATTGCCACCCTCCGCTCCGTCGTTCGACGAAGCGGCGGACACGGACGTGTCCGAAGGCGGGCGTTTGAAGATCGGCCGGCGCTGGCGCGACCTGGTGGTCGAGGCGGCGTGTCCGGACCGGCCGGATGCGTTTTACGCGAATCACGTCGGCTTGATGGAGCGCGTGATGGTGCGGCAGTTTCCGATCGGGCCGGCCAACGAGTGGCGGCGCGGCGCGTGGGAGCGGCTGAATGCGCTGACGGAGGCGAAGGTCGTGCACTGCATCGAGGCGCACGAGGAAGACGGGTGGCGCTACGAGGTGTCGGCGATCCCGCCGTCCATGACGATGCGGGAATGGATGGCGTGCCACCGGCCGAACTTCGCGGACATCGAGGACGTCATGCGGCAGATGGCAACGACGCTCGGGGCGTTGCACGCGGAGGGCGTGGTGCACCTGAACCTCCGGCCCGAGACGATCTACATCGACGAGTCGAAAGGGGAGCCCGTTTACGTGCTGGGCGGGTTGGAGCAGGCGACGCTCTACACGCAATCGGAGCTGCGGCCGGACGACGCGAATCCGTTCTACGCTCCACCCGAAGCGGCGGGAGGTGCGGTGCAGGCGGCGGGGACGCGGTTGTGCGCCTGGGACTGGTGGTCGGTGGGGCGGGTGGTGCAGGAGTTTCTGATCGGGCACCATGTGTTTTCGCTGGTGTTCGACTGCGATGTTTCGCGGATGACGCCGGAGCTGCGCGCGAAGGCGGAGTTACTCCAACTGGAAAAGGAGCCGACGGGGGTGCGGCCGGGCGCGCTGGAGTTCACGCTGGTGGATGCCGGTTGCATGTCGCTCTTGCGCGGCCTGCTGACGACGGCGTGCGACGCGCGCTGGGGGCTGGACGCGGTGCAGCGGTGGTTGCAGCGCGAGCAGGTGCGGGACCACTACGATCTGCCGCGTCATGCGCGCCTGTGGAACTGGCGCGGACGGGGCTTCACGCTGGCGGAGGCGGCGGAGTTTTTCACGCAGCCGGAGAACTGGGACACGGGCGAGGACTTGCTGTTCAACGCGCACGAGCCGGGCACGCTCGCGCATTTCCTGCACGAAGTGCCGTCGCACCGCGCGGACTGGGAGCGGCTGCAGGCGGTGTGCGACCTGGCGGAGAGCAGTGCGTGGGATCAGCTGCCGGTGATCGCGCGGCGGACGGTGACGGCATCGCTCGCCTGGCTGGCGCTGGCGGCGGGAGCCGGGGTGCGGCCGACGCTGCGGGTGCGCGGGCAGGCGATCGATCTGCCGGGTCTCGGGGACCTGTTGAAGGAATCGGGGAACGACCTGGGCGTGGCGTTGTTGAGCGCGCTGCTGCTGCCGCCGGTGATCCAGTTCGTCGACACGCTCGATGCGATGTCGGCGCGGGTGTTGCGAACGATGGCGGCGAAAGCCGGGCTCGCGGTGCAGCGCGCGCTGGAGCACGGGTGGCTCGACGCGAACGACGGGGCGCATCACGCGCGGATGTTCGAGCTGGCGCTGGAGAGCGGGGCGACGCTGCGCGAGCGCGTGGATTTGCTGCGCGCGGCGTATGCGACGAATGCGGACCCGAAGCTGGCGGAGGTGTTTGCGAACAAGGCGCCGGAGCCGGCCGATCTGGTCGTGCTCGCGTTCACCGCGGAGGAGCCGGAGAAGCACGGCTTCATTTCGCACGAGAACTGGCGGCGGCAGCGGTGTGCGGCCCTGAAGGCGGAAGGCGAGGGGATCGTCGGCATCCTGTTCTGGATGCGGCTGCGGCAATTGCTTACGCAGGCGAAACTCTGGGGGGCGCCGTCGACGGTGTTCGCCGGCACGGTGCTCGCGTTGACGGTGGCGGTGGGGGTAATCTCGCGACGGGTCGAGCCGACCGCGGCGGTGGCGGGAGCGCTGCTGGCGTCGCGTGTGTGGCTGTGGTGGCGGGTGCGGGGGATGATGCGGGTGTTCGATCCGGCCACGGCGCCGTGGGGTTGGATGGATGGCTGGCGTCGGACGGCGGAGGAGGCGGAACGCGTCGCGGCCGGTAAACCGATTCGCACGGGGGAGCTCGCGCAGCGCCTGCGCGAGATTCGCCGGGAGCTGGCGGATCTGGCGACGCCGGAGTCGCCGAGTCCGAAGCTGTCCGAGCCGCAGTGGTGGGATTTGCGCGGCTCGATCGTGCTCGCGGTGACGGTGGCGGTGGCGTCGCTCGCTCATCCGTTGTGGCGCGAACCCGTGCCAGAGGAGCCGGTGCGGATGGCGCCAGCGGTGGCGACGGATACGGCGGTGGCGGAACCGGTGGCGAAAGCCATACCGGAGGACCGCCCGCCGGAGGATGCGGAGCTCGACGCGGCGGCGTTGCTGGCGACGGGGCGTTACGAAGTGGTCGACGACGGTTTCGGCCGGCGGCTGCGCGGACCGTTGCGGCGCTGGGACAAGTTTGCGCCGCCGGTGGTGCCGCGGCGGGAGATCGAGGCGCATGCGGGGGTGACGCCGGAGCAATCGGCGTTCGCGTTGGTGAGCGGCACGCTGCTGCTGCAGCCTTACCCGCGGAAATCGGTGCGGGTGAAGCTCGCGGTGCGGGTGCCGACGACGCGGGGTTTCGGCGTGGTGTTGTTCAACACCCGCGATCGCGATCTCGTGGACCGCGAAGTGATGCTCGTGGCCGAGCCGCTCGAGGACGGCCAGTGGTATCAGCTGGGCGGGCATCGCGCGCTTTATCTCGGTTCGCCGCTGCCGATGGACGCGGAGATTTCCCTTGCTAGGCGGTGAGGTCTTTGCGGCCATGGACCCTCACATGATCGCACCGGAAACTTTCAATCACATCGAAAACATCAAGAAGCGCGGCGGGCATCTATGGAGGTTTCTTTGACTGCGAACAAAAGCAGCGGGAAATAGAGGCCCTCGAGGCCGAGATGGGCGCGCCGAGTTTCTGGGATAACAACGACCGCGCGCAGAAACACATCGCCAAGCTCAACGGCTTGAAGCGCGCCGTGCTGCCGGTCGTCGCCTTTCAGAAGAAAGTCGAGGACCTGGACGTGATGGTGGAGCTGATCGAGGCCGCATCGGAGGGCGAGCGCGAGAGCTACGAACGCGAACTCGACGGCCAGGTGACGACCATGGTCGAGGAGCTCGACCAGCTGGAGATCGCGTCGTTTCTCACCGGGCAATTCGATCGCAACAACGCGATCTTCTCGATCCAGGCGGGCGCGGGCGGCACCGAGTCGAACGACTGGGCGGACATGCTGTTTCGCATGTATAGCCGGTGGGCGGAGCGCCGCGGGTTCACGACGGAACTGCAGGACGTGCAGCCGGGCGACACCGCCGGCATCAGCAAGGCGACGATCCTGATCAAGGGCGAGAACGCCTACGGCTACGCGAAGGCGGAGCGCGGCGTGCACCGGCTGGTGCGCATCAGCCCGTTCGACTCGAACAAGCGGCGGCACACCTCGTTCTGCGCGGTCGACGTCGTCGCGGAAATCACGGACGAAATCGTGATCGATATCCCCGAGGACGAGATTCGCACGGATGTTTACCGTTCGTCCGGCAAGGGCGGCCAGGGCGTCAACACCACGGATTCCGCGGTGCGGCTGACGCACATCCCGTCGGGCATCGTCGTCGTGTGCCAAAACGAGCGTTCGCAAATCAAGAACAAGGCCGCGGCGATGAACGTGCTGAAGGCGCGGCTCTACGAAAAAAAGCAGGACGAGCAGCGGGCGGAGATGGACAAGTTCTACGGCGAGAAGGGCGAGATCGGCTTCGGCGCGCAGATCCGCAGCTACGTGCTGCAGCCGTATCAAATGGTGAAGGATTTGCGGACGGGCGTGAGCACGAGCGACACACAGGCCGTGCTCGACGGCGACATCGACCGCTTCGTGACGGCGTGGCTGCGCGCCGGCTGCCCGCGGCATCGCAACAAGGACATCCAGATGGACGAGTGACGGGGAGGAATCTGAAAGGCTGAAAAGCTGAAGAACTGAAACCAGGCTCAGACTTCCCCTCTCGCCGTTCGACGTTTCAGGATTTCACCTTTCAGTCTTCAGCTTTTCCCATGCCGCTCGCCTACGACTCCATCAAAGCCGCCCTCGCGGGGCAGCCGTTGTTCGAGGACAAGACGTGGCAGCTGTCGCCGGAGGCCTGGCCGCTGTCGGCGGAGCAGGTCGCGCAGCTCGAGGCGATCGGGGCGGCCTGTCTCGAATTCCATCAGGCGCTGGAGACGCTCTACCTGCGGTCGGCGACGGGGAAGAATCTGCTGCGCAATAAGCCGCTGCTGGCGCCGTGGGTCGCGGAGTATCTCGATCGCGGAAAACCGGCGGCGCTGGTGGCGCATGCGCGCGAGGCGCGAAACCGCGGCGCGTTTCCGACCGTGCTGCGCCCGGATCTGCTGCTGACGGACGACGGTTTCGCGCTGACGGAGCTCGACTCGGTGCCGGGCGGCATCGGGCTCACGGCATTCCTCAATCGGCTGTATGCGAGCGGCGGCGGGATCGTCGGCGCGGACGACGCGATGATCGCGAATTTCCACGCGTCGCTCGCCGCGCTGCGGCCGGAGCTGGACAATCCACTGATTGCGCTGGCGGTGAGCGACGAGGCGGGGACGTATCGGCCGGAGATGGAGTGGCTCGCGCTGCAACTCCAGTTGCTCGGGAAGCGGGTGTTTTGTATCCGTCCGGAGGATATATTTCCGCTCGGGCCGGCGCTGTGCATCGACGTCGACGGCAACCCGGAGAAGATCGACGTGCTTTACCGGTTCTTCGAGCTGTTCGACCTGGAGAACATCCGCACGGCGAAGTTCATCTTCGAGGCATGGAACGCGGGCGAGATCGCGGTGGCGCCGCCCATGCGGCCGTTTCAGGAGGAGAAGGCGGCGCTGGCGTTGTTTCATCACCACCTGCTCGCGGATTTCTGGGCCGAGACGCTCGGCGGACGGACGCTGAAGCTGTTGCGCGCGCTGATCCCGCACTCGTGGATCGTCGATCCGGCGCCGCTGCCCCCGGGGGCGGTGCTGGACGGGCCGAAAGCCGGCGGGAGAGCGTTGAACGATTGGCGCGACCTGGCGGGGGCATCGCAGAAGGAGCGGGATTTGATCATCAAGATCAGCGGCTATCACGAGACGGCGTGGGGCGCGCGCAGCGTGGTGCTCGGCAGCGATTGTTCGCGCGAAGAGTGGCAGCAAGGGGTGATGCGCGCGATCGAGCTGGCGCCGACGAACCTGCACCTTCTGCAGTCGTATCGAAAACCGCGGCGGATCGATCACCCGCTGTATGAAATCGCGGCGGGCGAAGCCGGCGGGGCGTCGGGCGTGCCGGCGACGGTCGCGGTGCGACCCGGCCGGCTGCGGTTGTGTCCGTATTATTTCATCGTCGGCGGTGAGGCGCGTTTGTCGGGCGCGTTGGCAACGTTTTGTCCGCCCGACAAAAAAATCATTCACGGCATGCAGGACGCGGCGCTGCTGCCGGCGCGGCTCGCGGGCTGAGGCGGTTTCGGTCGTTCGGTGGAGGGCCAAGCTCCGCGCGGCCGGTCGGCGGAAACGGCCGATCCACCGCGCGGGCCTGGCCTCGTTCGCGCGCTTGCGGTGCGATCCGGGACGCGGTTTGGTCACTGCGAACCGAAAGCGCCAGCGCCACCTCCGCGGGCGTCGTTCCGGACAGCCGCCATCCCGCATTCATCATGAACTGTTCCTCCCCAACGCATCCGGCTGCCCGTTTATCCGGCTGGTGGATGACTCTGTCGTGCCGAGTTGCGCAGTTCCTCCGGTTACTCCCGCTCCTGATCGCGGGCGCGGCGCATCCGGCTGCGGCGGAGCCGAAGAGCGCGGCGGGCGTATGGCCGGATGGTGCGGCGTGCGCGGTTTCGCTGAGTTACGACGATGCCGTCCCGGTGCATCACCAAATCGTGGCGCCGTTGCTTGAACAGCACGGGTTGCGGGGGACCTTCTATCTGCTCGCGCGCGCCATCGAAAATACGGAAGCGTGGAAAGGCGTCGCGGCCCGCGGGCACGAGTTGGGCAATCACTCGCTCTTTCATCCCTGCCGGCGCGATGCGGGCAATGCCGGCTGGCTCGCCGAGGATTACGATCTCGCCAGTTACACCCCCCGGCGCTTCCGCGACGAACTCGCCGTGGCCAATCTCGTGCTCGACCTGCTCGACGGCGGCCGGCCGCGCACCTACGGCAACAACTGCACGCATCTCACGATCGGCCGCGGCGCAGAGGAGCAGCCGATGGATCCCCTTCTGGCGCCGATGTTCGTCGCCGCGCGGGGCACGATCACGAACCAGATCGTTGATCCCGCCCGGCCTGTATTCACACGGCTGGGACACTTCAACGGCGACGCCAAAACTTTCGCGCAGCTCCGCGCCGAGATCGAGGTCGCTCGCGCCCAGGGCGGATGGATCATCTATATGTTTCACGGCGTCGGCGCCGACACGCACAATCTCTTCATCGACGACGACGAACACCGCCAGTTGATCGAATGGCTCGACCGGGAGCGTGCGTCGATCTGGACCGC
>JAEYYL010000013.1 GCA_023430825.1 Verrucomicrobiota bacterium
ACCTACAATCGGCCAGGCAGGCACGGAAGCCTGCCGCTACCGGGTCCACCCGATTCGACCGTTGCCGATGGCTGCGCGTTTTCACCCTTTACTCTTCATAATAATAGCGGCGAAACCACGCCACGAAACGCCCCAGGCCCTCCTCGAGCGTCACTTTCGGGGCGAAACCGATCGCGTCGCGCAGCCGGTCGATGTTGGCACAGGTCTCGATCATGTCGCCGGGCTGCGGCGGCGCGAGTTCGACCACCGCTTTTTTGCCGAGCAACTCCTCCAGCATCCGCACGAACAGCACGACCTCCACCGGCCGGTTGTGGCCGATGTTGAAAATCCGAAACAGCCCGCCCGCCTCCTGCGCCTGCGTCGCCGCGCCGCCACCCACGCCTGCGACGAGAGCCGCCGCGGACACCGCTCGCTCGCGCGGCGAATATCCGGCGGGCGGGTAAAGCAACACCTTCACCACGCCGTCGACGATGTCGTCGACATACGTGAAATCGCGGCGGTTTTGCCCGTGGTTGAAGAGCTTGATCGGCGTTCCCTCGCAAATGGATTTCGCGAACATCGTCGGCGCCATCTCGGGCCGGCCCCACGGCCCATACACCGTGAAGAAACGCAGCCCGGTGATCGCGAGCCCAAACAGGTGCGCGTAGCTGTGCGCCATCAGCTCGTTGCTCTTCTTCGTCGCGCCGTAAAACGAGATCGGCTGGTCGGTGTTGTCGTCCTCGCTGAACGGCACCGTCGCCCCCGCGCCATAAACGCTGCTCGACGACGCGAACACCAGATGCTTCGGCGGCGCGCGACGGCAGGCTTCCAGGACATTGAGAAAACCGTCGACGTTGCTCCGTGCATACGCCGCGGGATTTTCCGTGCTGTAGCGCACGCCCGCCTGCGCACCGAGGTGAATGACATACTCCGGCTTGAAGTGCCCGTAGATCCCCGCGAACGCCGCCGGGTCCGCGAAATCGGTTTTCAGGAAGCGAAACTCCTCGAACTGCTCCAGCTCCGCGAGCCGCGCGCGCTTCAGGTCCACCGAGTAGTAGTCGTTGAGATTGTCGATCCCCAGCACCTCGCAGCGCTTCGTCTCCGCGAGACGGCGCGCGACATGGTAACCGATGAAACCGGCCGCGCCGGTCACGAGGACTTTCATTTGCCGCGTGATAAGGCGCCGCACGCAGCGCGTGAAGCTTCAAATGGCCGCGCTACGCGCGGAAGCACCAAGCACCAACCTCCAAGCTCCAGTGAAACCCCAAGCTTCAAACCAACGCGCCGCCGGTTGTTTGGAATTTGAAGATTGAAGCTTCATTGGAGCTTGGAGGTTGGATGTTGGAGCTTCGGCGCCGCGCCGCCCGCCTGCCCAAAATTTTTCCGGTTTGCCCCAACACGGTGCTTGATTGCGGAAAAACCCCTCCTATACCTTGCGGCGCTTTTGCGCTCGCACACGTTCCTCGCATGAAGATCAAAGCCTATCTCAAGCCCTCCTGCGGCTGGTCCAATGGCGTCCGCGCCATCATGCGGAAATACAACCTGCCGTTCGAGGACATCGACATCATCAACAACCGCGCGAACTACGCGGAAATGGTGGCGAAGTCCGGCCAGCCCCTCTCGCCGTGCGTCGAGATCGATGGCGTGATGCTCGCCGACATCTCCGGCGAGGAAGTCGAAAGTTACCTCCTCAGCAACGATCTGATAAAACCGGTGGACACCCCCGTGAACGTGCCGACGAACGCCGGCTGCTCCGACGAAGAGCACGCCAGGATGGCGACGAAAACGGTCCGCTTCTTCTGATCCAGCTGAGAGCTCACCGTCCTCACTCACCACGGGCCGCTCTCGCAACGACGAGACCGGCCTTTTTTATGCTTCCCCCCCTTTCACGCACCTCCTGCCGCCACGCGAGCCGTCTCGTGGGCGTCATCTGCTTTTCGTATAGCTGATCTCAACCTGACACACATTGTGAACACCACGCGGACCTCGGACACCGGCCCAGCCAACCCTCGCAGCAGCAGCGCCTCAGCGCCTCGCACGCCGAAAAACCTCCGTCCCGCCAAACAGGGTCTTTACGACCCGTGGTTCGAACACGATGCGTGCGGCGTCGGCTTCGTCGTCGACATGAAGGGCCGCCGGACCCACACGATCCTCCAACAGGGTCTGCAGGTCCTTAAGAATCTCGATCACCGCGGCGCCAGCGGCGCGGAAGTGAACACCGGCGACGGCGCCGGCATTCTCCTGCAAATGCCGCACAAGTTCTTCGTCGAAGCCACGAAGAAGTCCTCGCGGTTGAACATCCCCGCCGCCGGCGAATACGGCGCCGGCCTCGTCTTCCTCCCGCGCAACCCCACCGCGCGCCGCAAGCTCGAAGAGGTCTTCGCCGGCATCATCCAGTCCGAAGGCCAGACCCTCCTCGGCTGGCGCACCGTGCCGACCGACAACTCCATGCTCGGCGACACCGCGAAGTCCGCCGAACCGTTCATGCGCCAGGTCTTCATCGGCCGCGCCGCCGGCCTCGATGAGGCCGCCTTCGAGCGGAAGCTCTACATCATCCGCAAGCGCGCCTACTCCGAAATCCGCACCTCCACGTTCTCCGGCGCCGAGACGTGGTATATGCCGAGCCTCTCGCAAAAGACGATCGTTTACAAAGGCATGCTCACGACCGAGCAGCTCGAGCGGTATTTCACCGATTTGCAGAATCCCGCGATGGAAACCGCCATCGCCCTCGTCCACTCGCGTTTCTCGACCAACACGTTCCCGAGCTGGGACCGCGCGCACCCGTATCGCTACATCGCGCACAACGGCGAAATCAACACGCTCCGCGGCAACATCAACTGGATGCACGCCCGCCAGGCGTTGTTCAACAGCGAGCTCTTCGGCGAGGACATCCAGAAAATCCTGCCGATCATCAATCCCAACGGCTCCGACTCGTCGATGTTCGACAACACGCTCGAACTCCTCGTCCTCGCCGGCCGCCCGCTCTCGCACGCGATGATGATGATGATCCCGGAACCGTGGTCCAACCACGAGACCATGGACGACGACCGCAAGGCGTTCTACCAGTATCACTCGTGCTTGATGGAGCCGTGGGACGGCCCCGCCGCAATCGCGTTCACCGACGGCAAGCAGATGGGCGCCGTCCTCGACCGCAACGGCCTGCGCCCGTGCCGCTACTACGTCACTCACGACGACCTCGTCGTTATGGCCTCGGAAGCCGGCGTGCTCGACATCCCGTCGGAAAAGATCCGCGAGAAGGGCCGTCTCCAGCCCGGCCACATGTTCCTCGTCGACACCGAGCAGGGTCGAATCATCCAGGACGAGGAAATCAAGCAGCAGCTCGCCGGCGAGCGCCCGTATCGCCAGTGGCTCAATGAACACCTCGTCAAACTCGAGGCGCTTCCCGCCTCGCCCGCGGTTCCGCAGCCCGATCACGACACGCTGCTCCACCGCCAGATCGCCTTCGGCTACACTTTCGAAGACCAGCGTCTCATCCTCGCACCGATGGCGCGCGACGGCGTCGAAGCGATCGGCTCCATGGGCGCCGACACGCCCATCGCCGTTCTCTCCCAAAAGCCGCGGCTCCTCTACGAGTATTTCAAGCAGCTCTTCGCGCAGGTCACGAACCCGCCGATCGACTCGATCCGCGAGGAAATCATCACCGCGACCGAGACCCGCCTCGGCTCCGAGGGCAACCTGCTCAACCCCGACCCGCTCGCCTGCCGCCGCGTCGAGTTGAAGTGGCCCGTCCTCACCAACGAGGAATTCGCCAAGATCCGCCGGCTCGACCAGCCCGGCTTCAAGGTCGGCGTCATCCCCATTCTCTTCCGCGCCAGCCGCGGCGAAAAAGGCCTCGCGAAAGCGATGGAAGAAATCTGCCTCATCGCCCGCCGCCAGATCGAGGACGAGGAGGTCAACATCCTCATCCTCTCCGACCGCGGCGTGACGAAGGACTTCGCGCCGATCCCCGCGTTGCTCGCCGTCGCCGGCCTGCACCATTTCCTCATCCGCGAGGGCCTGCGCACGCGCATCTCCATCGTGATCGAAACCGGCGAAGCGCGCGAAGTGCATCACTTCTCGCTGCTCATCGGCTACGGCTGTAGCGCCATCAACCCTTACCTGGCCTTCGAAACGATCGACGGCATGATCCAGGACGGCTTGCTGGTGAACATCGACCACAAGACCGCCTGCAAGAACATGGTGAAGGCCGCCTCCAAAGGCGTCGTGAAGGTCGCCTCGAAGATGGGCATCTCCGCCATCCAGTCCTACCGCGGCGCACAGGTCTTCGAAGCCGTCGGCATCCGCCAGGATGTCATCGATCACTATTTCACCTGGACGCCGTCTCGCGTCGGCGGCATCGGCCTCGATGTCATCGCACAGGAAGTCCTCGCGCGCCATCGCGCCGCGTATCCAGATCGTGAAGTCAACGGTCACGTGCTGCCCACCGGCGGCCAGTATCAGTGGCGCAACGACGGCGAATACCATCTCTTCAACCCCGAGTCGATTCACCGCCTGCAAAAGGCCGTGCGCACCGGCAGCTACGCCGCGTTCAAGGACTACTCGAAGATCATCAACGAGAATTCCAAGAACATCGCCACGCTGCGCGGCCTGCTCGACTTCAAGTTCAACGACCCGATTCCGCTCGAGGAAGTCGAGCCGGTCGAGGCGATCATGAAGCGCTTCAAGACCGGCGCGATGTCCTACGGCTCCATCTCGAAGGAAGCCCACGAGACGCTCGCGATCGCGATGAACCGCATCGGCGGCATGAGCAACACCGGCGAGGGCGGCGAGGACGCCGAGCGTTTCAACCCGCTCCCGAACGGCGACTCGAAGTGCTCCGCGATCAAGCAGGTCGCCGCCGGCCGTTTCGGCGTCACGAGCGAATACCTCGTCAGCGCCCGCGAAATCCAGATCAAGATGGCGCAGGGCGCGAAGCCCGGCGAGGGCGGCCAGTTGCCCGGCACGAAGGTTTATCCGTGGATCGCCAAGACCCGCGGCACCACGCCGGGCGTCGGCCTCATCTCGCCGCCGCCGCACCACGACATCTACTCGATCGAGGATCTCGCCGAGCTGATTCACGACCTGAAGAACAGCAACCGCCACGCGCGCATCAGCGTGAAGCTCGTCGCCGAAGTCGGCGTCGGCACCATCGCCGCCGGCGTCGCGAAGGCGCACGCCGACGTCGTGCTGATCTCCGGCTACGATGGCGGCACCGGCTCCTCGCCGCTGACGTCCGTGCAACACGCCGGCCTGCCGTGGGAACTCGGCCTCGCCGAAACCCACCAGACGCTCGTCCTCAATAATCTCCGCTCGCGCATCGCCGTCGAAACCGACGGCCAGCTCAAGACCGGCCGCGACGTCGTCATCGCCGCGCTGCTCGGCGCCGAGGAGTTTGGTTTCGCCACCGCGCCGCTCGTCGCCACCGGCTGCATCATGATGCGTGTTTGCCATCTGAATACGTGTCCCGCCGGCGTTGCCACGCAGGATCCTCGCCTCCGCGAGAAATACACGGGCAAGCCCGAGCACGTCGTGAACTTCATGACGTTCATCGCGCAGGAAGTCCGCGAGCTCATGGCGCAGCTCGGCTACCGCAGCATCGAAGAGATGATCGGTCACACCGAGCGTCTCGAACCGAAGCAGGCGGTCGAACACTGGAAGGCCCGCGGCCTCGATTTCAGCAACATCCTCTACCAGCCCGAAGTGCCGGACTCCGTCGGCCGCTTCTGCCAGATGAAGCAGGACCACGGCCTCGACAAGTCGCTCGACCTCACGACGCTCCTCGAAATCTGCCAGCCCGCGATCGAGCGCGGCGAGAAGGTCGTCGCCGAGCTGCCCATCCGCAACGTCAACCGCGTCGTCGGCACCATCACCGGCAGCGAGGTCACGAAGAAGCACGGCGCGAAAGGCCTGCCCGACGATACGATTCGCATCCGCTTCAAGGGCTCCGCCGGCCAGAGCTTCGGCGCATTCATGCCGAAGGGCATGACGTTCTCCATCGAGGGCGACGCCAACGACTACGTCGGCAAGGGCCTCTCGGGCGGCAAGATCATCATCTACCCGCCCGCGAACGCGACCTTCAAGCCGGCGGACAACATCATCGTCGGCAACGTCGCCTTCTACGGCGCGACCGCCGGCGAGATCTACCTCAACGGCCGCGCCGGCGAGCGCTTCGCCGTCCGCAACTCCGGCGTCAACGCCGTCGTCGAGGGCGTGGGCGACCACGCCTGCGAATACATGACGGGCGGCCGCGTCGTCATCCTCGGTGGCACCGGCCGCAACTTCGCCGCCGGCATGTCGGGCGGCGTCGCCTACGTGCTCGACGACACGGGCGCGTTCACCAAGGACGTGAACCTCGCGATGGTCGGTATCGAAAAACTGGATGCACCGGCCGAGATCGAGGCGGTCCGCACGCTGATCGAAAATCATCACACCTACACGAAGAGCGCCCGCGCGAAAGAGGTGCTCGACCAGTGGGACGCGATGGTGCCGAAGTTCGTCAAGGTGCTCCCGAAGGACTACAAGCGCATGCTCGCCTGCATCGAGCGCGCGCAGTCCCAGGGCCTCACCGGCGACGAAGCCATCATGGCCGCCTTCGAAGAAAACGCCCGCGACACCTCCCGCGTCGGCGGCAACTGATCGAACCGTAGCGAGTAGCCAGCAGCGAGTAGCGAGCATTCCAGAACCGCCGCCCCTCCGCTGTCTTTCTACTCGCTCCTCACTACTCGCTACCCGCTACTCAAGAAATCCTCCCATGGGCAAACCCACCGGCTTCATCGAATACCTCCGCGAACTTCCCGTCGACCGCGCGCCGCTCGAGCGCGTGCGCGACTGGAAGGAGTTTCACCATCACATGGAGGAGAAGAAACTCCGCACGCAGGGCGCGCGCTGCATGGATTGCGGCGTCCCGTTCTGCCACACCGGCAAGCTCATCAGCGGCATGGCCTCCGGTTGCCCGATCAACAACCTGATCCCGGAGTGGAACGACCTCGTTTACCGCGGCCTCTGGAAGGAAGCGCTCGATCGCCTGCACAAGACGAACAACTTTCCCGAGTTCACCGGCCGCGTCTGCCCCGCGCCGTGCGAGGGCTCCTGTGTCCTCGGCATCAACAACCCGCCCGTCACGATCAAGAACATCGAGGCCGCCATCACCGATCGCGGCTGGGAAGAGGGCTGGGTCAACCCCGAGAAGCCCGCGATCCGCACCGGCAAGAAGGTCGCCGTCATCGGCTCCGGCCCCGCCGGACTCGCCGCCGCCGAACAGCTCAACAAGGCCGGCCACACCGTCACCGTCTTCGAACGCGCCGATCGTCCCGGTGGCCTCCTCATGTATGGCATCCCCAACATGAAGCTCGATAAGAAGGACGTTGTTCTCCGCCGCATCAAGTTGATGGAGGAGTCCGGCATCAAATTCATCTGCAACGCCAACGTCGGCGAAAATGTCGAGCCGCAGATCTTCCTGAAGGAATACGACGCCACCGTCATCTGCACCGGCGCCACCAAACCGCGCGATCTCCCCATCGAGGGTCGTAACCTCAAGGGCGTCCACTTCGCGATGGAACTCCTCACCGAGAACACCAAGGCGATCCTCAACGGCGGCGCCGAACACTGCCCGATCCACGCGAAGGGCAAGGACGTCGTCGTCATCGGCGGCGGCGACACCGGCACGGATTGCGTCGGCACCTCGATGCGCCACGGCGCGAAGAGCATCACGCAGATCGAAATTCTCCCGAAGCCGCCGATGGATCGCGCGGCCGACAATCCCTGGCCCGAATGGCCCAAGGTTTACAAGATGGACTACGGCCAGGAAGAGGCCGCCGCCAAATTCGGCGCCGATCCCCGCGTCTATCTCACCACCGTGAAGAAATTCGTCGGCGACGAAAACGGCGCCGTGAAGGAACTAGTCACCGTCCAGATCACCTGGGGCAAAAACGACAAGGGCCAGTTCGTGCCGACGGAAGTCCCCGGCACCGAGCAGACGCGTCCGGCGCAACTCGTGTTGCTCGCGATGGGTTTCCTCGGGCCGGAGCAGGCGTTCCTCAAGGAATTGAATCTCGAAACCGATGCGCGCTCGAACATCAAGGCCGAGCACGAGAAATACACGACGAACATCAAAGGCGTCTTCGCCGCCGGCGATTGCCGCCGCGGGCAGAGCCTCGTCGTCTGGGCGATCAACGAAGGCCGCGGCGTCGCCCGCGAGTGCGACCGCTACCTGATGGGCACGACCGATCTCCCGTAAGCGATCGTTCGATTTCACCCGGCTCCGCGCCGGTAGGGACGCCTCTCCGAGGCGTCCTTTTTTGTGCATGGAGCGCGTTGTCCCTCGCGCGCTGGATCCAGGTCGGAGCCCGCTTGCCGGCGATTCCGCTGATCTTGTGGCTCGCAGCGTGAGCAGCGGGATCGCGCCGCAATCGCCTGCAAGTTTACCCGCCTTCGGAGGGCAGGCTCCTGCCTCCGGATCGAACCGGCACGCGAATCACGCCAATTGGCGCGAATACAAATGAAGCAATTATCGTCCCGCCACCGTGCCCTGTTTTTGCGTCGGCTAGGTTTGGTTCCTCCTCTCTGAAATTCGCGTTCATTCGCGTCATTCGTGGGAGGTCTTCCGCACGAGCCGCCTAAGAATTGTCCGGGCATTGCGGGCTTCCTCCGCCCAAATCCCCTCGTTCCTCCGCCCACCGCGCGCACGCTCGGCGAGCTTCTCGTCCCATTCTCCCCATGAAGACCCTTCCCCGCCGGCTCGCGTGCGCGCTCGCCCTCCTGTTTCTCAGCCCCGCCTCGCTCCTGCCGTTTCTCGCCGCCGCCGAGCCACCGCAAATCTGCGCCGGCCAGCCCGCACTCGGCCAACCCGACTGGGTGCGCCGCGCCGTCATCTACGAGGTCAACGTCCGCCAGTATTCCGCGGCCGGAAACTTCGCCGCCGTCACCGCCGACCTCCCGCGCCTCCGCGATCTTGGTGTCGACACCCTCTGGTTCATGCCGATCCACCCCATCGGCGAAGTGAACCGCAAAGGCCCGCTCGGCAGCTACTACGCCGTCAAAGACTACTTCGCCATCAACCCTGAGTTCGGCACCGATGCCGATTTCAAACAACTCGTCGACGCCGCGCATGCGCAGGGCTTTCGCGTCATCCTCGACTGGGTCGGCAATCACACCGCGTGGGACCATCCGCTCACCCAAACGCACCCGGAATTCTACGTGCGCGACGCCGCCGGCCGCTTTCAACCGCCGACCGGCTTCGACTGGACCGATGTCATCCAACTCGATTTCAACCACCCCGCCGTCCTCGATTACGAATTCGAAGCGATGGCCCACTGGGTGAAAAATTTCGGCGTCGATGGCTTCCGCTGCGACTTCGCCACGGGCGTGCCGACGCCGTTCTGGAACGCGCTCTCCGCACGGCTCCGCGCTCTGCGGTCCGACCTTTTCCTCCTCTCCGAATCCGAGCTGCCGCAACACCAGCTCGCCGCATTCAACGCGAGCTACGCGTTCGAGATGATGCACACGTTCAACGCCGTCGCCGCCGGCAAGGCCGGCGTCTCGCACATCGACGACACGCTCGCCCGCAGCCGCGTGCGTTTCCCCGCCGGCAGCGCGCTGCTCTACTACACCAGCAACCACGACGAGAATACCTGGCAGGGCACCGAATTCGAACGTCTTGGCGGCGGCACCGCTCCGTTCGCCGTGCTGAGCTTCGTCCTCGACGGCATTCCACTCATCTACAACGGCCAGGAAATCGGCCTCGATCGCCGCCTCGAATTCTTTCAACGCGATCCAATCGTGTGGACCGCGCACCCCGAGCTCACCGCGTTCTACCGCACGCTCGCGCAGCTAAAGCGCTCGCATCCGGCATTGCACACCGGCGCCGCGATGCGCCGGCTCGACACCACGCAGAACGACGCCGTTTACGCCGTCCTGCGCGAGACCGACGGCCACCGCGTTCTCGCGCTGCTCAACCTCACCCCCCGCGAGGCCAACGCCGACTTCTACGATCCCGCCCTCGCTGGCCGGTGGCGCGACGCCTTCACCGGCGAAATTATCCCACAAGCCGCTGCCGTGAGCCTTTCGCTCGGGCCGTGGGCCTATCGTCTCTTGGTCGCCCAGCCCTAGCCCGGAGTCAGGCCGGTCAAGTCCTCGTGGAGCCGCGGCGCCCTCGCCGCGTTTGCGCACGTTCAACGCCCCTACGGTCGCATCGGAAAAATCCTGAAACTCCCGGATAAAACTTATTCGGATTCGCGATGCGCAGGATTCTCTGCATTCGTTCTGCAGTTCGAAGTCGATTGGACTTCTCGCTCGTCCGTTACCCCGCCCGCGTTCAAGCCACCGAAGCCTCAGCGAAGTCTTTCCGCCCCATGAAAGCCCTCTTCGATGCCCGGCCGCCGAGCCATCAGGATCGTGCCGAGATGCGCAGCATTTTTGATCTCTGGATCAAGCAGGCGGAGCGCAGCCTCCTGCGCGTCCGCATCCCCAAGGAAGCCAAGCCCGCCCAAAACCTGCGCGGCATGCACTATCACTACCGGCCCGAAATCTTCCTCCAAATCTACGGCCGCACCGAGTTCCGGTTTCCCCGCGAGCGTTTCGATCTCCTCCCTGGCGAACTCTGCATCGTGCCCGCCGGCGTGCCGCACGGCGAAATCGTGCACCCCGAGGCCGGACATCCGTTTCGCAACCTCGTCGCCGGCTTCTACAACAACACCATCAGCCTCCACTTCGCCTACGAGGCCGCGCCGCAGCACCCCGACATTGAAGTGATCGAGTTCTTCGACGCGCCCAACCTCGACGTCTTTCTCACGCTCGCGAACAGCATTACCCACGCCCACGCGATGCACGCCCCCGCGCGCGACGCCGTGCTCAAAGGCATGCTCCTCGCGCTCCTCGGCCTGCTGCGCAACATCGTCGAAACGGGAGCCGGCAACCTCAACGGCGACGTGGGCAAGGTCTTCCAGGCAAAATGCCTCGTGCGCGAACAGTTCTCGAATCCCGATCTGCGCGTGCAGGACATCGCCGCCTCCCTCGGCTGCTCCGCCGATTATCTGTCGCATCTCTTCCACGTGGAAACCGAGGAGCGGCTCACGCACTACATCCAGCGCATCCGCATCGAGGGTGCGATCCTCGCACTCGGCACGACGGGCCTCACGATTTCCGAAATCGCCTACGCGAGCGGCTTCGCCGACCCCGCGTATTTCGCGCGAGTCTTCAAACAGCACAAGGCGATGTCGCCGCAGGAATTTCGGGCCCAGCTCGACGCCCAACGCTCGCAGCGCGAACCGCAGCCGAAAACCGTTTACGCGAATCGCGTCGACTTTACCCACGGCACGCCCCGCAAGCCGACCACCGAACCCGGCGTCGTCGCCGTCTAGGACTTCCAGCGCTGAAGGTAGGAGCCTGCTTGCAGGCGATCTGAACGCTAAATCCGCGCTGCAGGCCCGCCTCCTCCTCTGCGCCCTCCGTGACCTCCGTGTTAAAACGGATCGGGTCCGCTGCTCAGAACGCCGCTTTTTTTTTAACACAGAAGCCGCAGAGAGCGCAGAGAAACCAAACCCCAAACGCGCACCAGGCGCTCGCCCTCACTTCCGCCACCGCACGACATACACCGTTTCCGGGGCCAACTCCGCCAGTGGTCGCCACCGCTCGAAACCGCCCGTGCCGTTCAACGCCACCTCCGCCACACTCGCGCCCTCCAACTCCTCGCTCACCGTCCACTCCGCTCGCAGCGGACTCTCACTCACCGTCAACTCCACGCCCGCGCGCGTCGTCCGCGAAAAGTTCGCGACCGCCAGCACGACCTCCTCCTCCGTCCCGCGCATCTGCACGAACACGCCTCGCTCGCCCCCTCGCACCGCCATCGATCGCCCGTGACGCAACGCCGGCGAACTCGTCCGCAATGCGATCAACTTCTGGTAGAGACTCCACATCGAGTCCGGCGCTTCGATCTGGCTCGCCACGTTGACCTCGCGAAACTCCGGCTTCGGCGCCTTCCATGCCTTCACCCCCGCGGCCGCAAATCCCGCATTCGGCGCCTCCGCCGTCCAAGGCATCGGCGTGCGCAACTCCGGGTCCGGCTTCGCCGCCTGCATCCCGAGTTCCTCTCCGTAATAAAGAAACGGCACGCCCGGCAGCGTGAACAAAAGCTTCGTCGCGAGCCGCGTCCGCGCCTCGTCGCCGTCGAGCTGCGTGCGCGTCCGCTCCTGGTCGTGATTCGTCAGCAACGTCGCCCACGGCGCATCGCCACCATAGATCTCCTCCAGCCGCGCGAGCGCGCGAGAGAGGATCTCCGGCGTGCGCAGCCGCACCGCCTCGATCGTCGCCCGCGCCAGGTCGAATTCGAACGAGCTGTCCAACGCGCCACCGCGGATGCCGCGCGCCACCTCCGCCATCCGCGCCGTGTTCTCGCCGATCACAAACGCGCCCGGCTTCACCGCATGACAATACTCCGTGAAGCCCTTCAACCATTGCCGCGTTTCCTCGGTGTCCTGCAGCGCCTCGCCGATCTCGTGAAAATACCGCACCGCATCCAGCCGGAATCCGTCCACGCCCACCTCCTTCAGCCAGAAGTCCGCCGTGCGCCGGTGATGCTCCGTCACGCGGGGATCATTGAAATTCCAATCCGGCATCTCCGACGAAAACACGCCGTAATAAAACCCGCCGCCCGCCCGCTCCACCGGATGCCACGCCCGCTGGTCCCACGGCCCGAACAGCTCGAGTGGCACGTCCGCGAAACGAAACAGCTTCCGGGTCTCGCCGTCCGCCGGCTCCGCGAGCGCCTGCCGGAACAGCGGATGCTCCGACGACGCGTGATTCAGCACCGAGTCGATGATCACGCGGATCCCGCGCCGGTGCGCCTCCGCGAGAAAACGCCGGAACAGCGCGATGTCTCCAAATTCTGGATGCACCGCGAAGTAGTCGCTCACATCGTAGCCGTGATAACTCGGCGAGGGATGGATCGGCATCAGCCACAGCGCCGTCACGCCGAGCGATTTTCCCGCCGCGCCGCGGCCGTCGTTCAGATAATCGAGTTGCTCGATCAGCCCCTGGAAATCGCCGATCCCGTCGCCCGCGAGCGGGCCGCTCGAGGCGTCGGCAAACGAACGCACGAAAATCTCGTAGAACACCGCATCGCGCCACCAGCCCGCCGCCGGCTCGCCGGGCGCTGACGCCCGCGCCCCCACGATCGAAACCAGCGCGACAAGCAAACCACCGAGGCGCCGCAGCGCCGCACAACGAGATCCGCGAAAACCGGAAGAGAGCAGGGGAGTGCACATGATGAGCAAGGGGATTGCCTCGAACTCTGAAGCGGCGAAATCGCGGGTCAAAAGAGCGCCTCCGGACAATTCATAGGGCAGCGGGACAAAACCTCGCTCGCGCCGCATCGCCTCCCCACCACCCCTCCAGCGCTCCGGGTTCAGCCGCGCGCGATCCAGGTTTTTTCCTGCCGATCTCGGTTCTCTGCCGCATTCCCCTGTCGCGGATCGTCACCGCGTATTCAGTTTGTTCGCACACCTCGGAGCGGTTCGACCGCTTCGTTCAACGATCCCCTACGAACACCCGACACCCCGACCCGGACGCTCGTCGCTGCTTCGACGACCCGCCCAGTCACCGTTCCTCATGCATACCACAACATGCTTCACCCCGGCCCGCGCCGCGCTGCCGCGTCGCGCCGGCTTCTGGCTCCTCACCGCCATCGCACCGCTCGCCCTGTGCGCGCAACCCGCCTCGTCCAGTCAGAACTCCACCGAGATGCTCCGTGACGAAGCGGTCGTGCTGGACAAATACACCGTCACCGGCGGCTTCAGCGGCAGCCTCGCCGCCGCCGCCGAAGTGAAGCGCTTCATGCCCGGCATCACCGAAGTCGTCGCCGCCGAGGACATCGGCAAGCTCCCCGACATCAGCATCGCCGATTCGCTCAGCCGCCTTCCCGGCCTCGCCACCCAACGCCTCAACGGTCGCAGCCAGGCGATCAGCATTCGCGGCCTCACCGGCGATTACACCACCGGACTTCTGAACGGCCGCGAACAGGTCAGCTCGAGCAGCAACCGCACCGTCGAGTTCGATCAATACCCCGCCGAACTCCTGAGCAGCGCCGTCGTTTACAAGACCACGCAAGCCAACCTCATCGGCCAGGGCCTCGCCGGCACGATCGATCTGCGCACCGTCCGACCGTTGACCCACGGACGCCGCACCGTCGCCGCGAATGTTTTTCACGACTGGACGCAGCTCGACGCGCTCAACGCCGGCTCCGAAGACTCCGGCCTGCGCTACAGCGCCTCCTACATCGATCAGTTCAACGACGGCAAAGTCGGCATCGCGATCGGCTTCTCGCACGCCGACATCCCCGGCCAGGGCGAACAGTGGAACGCCTGGGGTTACCCCAACGTCGACGCCACATCCGATCCGTCCCAGCCGTTCGTCATCGGCGGTGCCAAACCTTTCGTCCGCTCCAGCCAGCTCAAGCGCGACGGCATCATGAGCGTGATCGAAGTCGAGCCGAGCGACACGTTTCACTCCACGCTCGATCTCTACTA
>JAEYYL010000129.1 GCA_023430825.1 Verrucomicrobiota bacterium
TCGATGCCGATGAAGAGGCTCATGAGGTAAAGGGCCGGCAGCCTCCGCCACGCCGCCGTCCCGTCGCGAGGTTAATCGTGCTCTAAAAGTCGACCTCCCGCCGTCTCTCCCGCCAACCACCGACCCCGCGCCAAATGGAGCCGCGCCGCCCTCGCCGCGTTTCGCTCCCCACGGCGGCGAAGACGGCGCGGCGTCCTGATCTATCCGCGACAGACGTCACTGCGAAGCACACCGTGCCCATTGGCGCTTGAAGATTGAAATTTCACCGGCGCCTGGCGCTTGGAATTTGGTGCTTCGGCCCCGTCCTCCCCGCTGGAGGGTCGAGCTCCGCGAGACCGCCCCACCCGCCTCGCGAGTTCACCTTCCACCCGCTTCACTCCAGCCACGCCAGCGCCTTCGACCTTTTCTGCCGCAACTGCTCCATCGTGCACTGCGCCGGCTTCTTGTCCGGCCGCCACCGCAACAAACTCGTCCCGTGCCGAAACCGCCCGCCGGTCACGTGATCGAACGACACCTCCACCACGAGCTTCGGCGCCAGCGGCACCCACTCGCTCGATCGCTTGGTGCTCCACCGGCTCGGCCCGCCCGGCGCCTTCCCCGTGAAACCCGAGCCGCCGGCCAGCGCTTCCAGCTTCTTCGTCAACGCCGGTCGTTCCGCCGCTTTCAAGCCCGAGCAGAATCCCACGTGATGCAGCAGCCCCGCGTCGTCATATAACCCGAGCAGCAGCGACCCCACCTCCTTCTTCTTCGCCGCGTAACGAAATCCGCCCACCACGCAATCCGCCGTCCGCCGCGGCTTGATCTTCACCATCGCCGTGCGCTCGCCCGCCGCATACGGCGCGTCCACTCGCTTCGCGATCAACCCATCCAGACTCGCTCCGACCGCTCCATACCAGCGCTTCGCCTCGCCCAGCCGCGTGGTCGCCGGCGACAGCCGCAGCGCGCCGTCTTTCGCGAAATACTTCTTCGCAAACGCTTCCAGCCGCCGGCGCCGTTAGCGCAACGGCGCCGCCACCAGCGACCCGCCCGTCTCATCCGCCAGCAGGTCGAACACCACCAGCCACGCCGGCGTCGCCGCCGCGAGTTTCTCCACGCGGCTCGCCGCCGGATGAATGCGTTGCAGCAGGTCGTCGAACGACAACGCCGGGCCCTGCGGAATCACGATCTCCCCATCGAGCACGAAACGCCCCGCCTTCACCGCGCGCACCGCCGCCACCACCTCCGGAAAATACCGCCCGAGCGGCTGCCCCGCCTTCGAACGCAGCTCCACGTCTCCACTTTCTCGATACGCAAGACAGCGAAACCCATCCCACTTCGGCTCATACTGCCACCCTTCGCCCGAGGGGATTTCCTCCCGTGACGCCGCCTCCATCGGCGCCAGATCCGTGTTCACCGCAAACGCCATCCCGCCACCGACCCGCAACCCGCCCGCCTGTTCACCGGCATCCATCATTAACCCCGAGCCGTTGGGTGCAAAAGGCAATGATCCCAATCGCGCCAAATCAGGCCTCGATCCGAAATCGAGCCGCAGCACGAGGCGTCCCCGCCGAGCCGCCGCCCACCGGCACGGTTCGCCCACCCCGCATGCGACGACCGGCGCCATCAACTCAGCGCCCTTCGGCACTGAACCCGTTTTTGTCATCGCGAGGTGCGAAGCGACGTGGCGATCCATCTGCCCTCTTCACGGACCGCGCCTTCGTCCCTCGGCTCGCAATGACAATGAAGTGACAAATGCGGGTTGCCGGCACTCCGTTTCCCGCCGGCAAATAATTTTTATCCGCACGCTGGACATCCGTGCGCCGCGACGTTCTCTTCACGTCGCAGCTTAAGCCAGTCGAGTCAGTGTCGATCAGAGAAGGGTCAGAGAGAGCGTGATTCGAGTCAGGCAGCAGAGACCGCCCCGATCGGTCACCGCAGACAGTCAGGGCCCGATCTTCAGGCGGGCCGTTCAGTCAAGTTAAGCTCCGTCGCAGTCGTCCGGCAGTCGATCGTCCCATGCGCCCCGCGGCGCTGCAGCGTCGTTTCCGTCCGTCCGCCGATTTTCGTTTTCGTTCGTGGCAGCAGACTTGGTGATGCCGCGCGGTCTTCGTTTGCCCGAAGGTCGCGCGGCCCCGAGTCCGCCGCTCTGGGTTAGCCGTTCGCGTTTGCTCAACCGTCCGCGCACTCCGCGCGGATCAACCTTCAACCAAGGCATGCTGATGCAAGGAGGACTTCCCATGAAACTCACCCAACTGCTCCGCGCGCGCGAAGCGCTGCAGCGCCAAACCGCGCTCGCCAACCTGGCGTTCGCCTACCAGACGCTCGACGCGTTTGCCGGCCGCATCGCCCGCGCCCGGCTCATCGGCCGCGTCAACCTCAAGCCCGCCGCCCCCGACGACGAGCGCTACTGGGCCACGCTCACCGCGCTCGACGGCAGCCAGGCGGTGATCGAGGAACATTTCGCCGACGAGGACCTGATGGATCTCGCCGACGCCATCGCCTATGCCACCGGCCGCGAGGATTTCGACGTCACCTTCTCACTCGAGGACTTCGCCGAAACCTATCTGCCGCCGCTGCGCCACGCGCTCCAGCAAGCCGCGATCGAGGTCGATATCCCCGCGCGCCCCTCCGTGCGCCCCGCCGCCAACGACCCGCGGGACGTGCACTGAGCGTGCGTCGTGTTTCACCTTCATTCGGAGATCGGAGGGCGATCAGCCGAAGGGCCGCCCTCCAATGCCATCCCTTTCCGTCCTCTGCGTTCTCCGCATCGGATTAAAAACTCGGCACCCCGAGCACACGCTGACGCGCGCTCTTCGCGTTGAAAAGAAACGCTCCGATCGCGCCTTCGCCCACACCTTGACGACTCAACCCGGTTGATCCGACCTTCGGCGAATCATGCGGCGCGTTCTCCTCATCGGCGCTTTGGCCCTCGTCGGGTGTCACATGACCGGCGCGCTTTCGGCCGCCGCCAGTCCGCAGCCGCGCGTGCGGCTCCATCGCGAGGCCGGCGGCACCACCGCGAAGGTGGAAGAAAAATCCCCGCCCGCCGCGGACGACTCGACGGTCGTCGCGGAAAATTACGTCGTGCGCGAATCGAAGCTGCCGTCACCGCCGCATCCTTTGCGGGAAGAAAACCGGCGCTCGTTTTCACCGCGCGAAGGCGGCCCGCTCCTCCGAAGGACGACCGCCACCGGGCTCGACCTGTCGCTCGGCGTCTGGCGCCACGCTGATCTGTTCTGGGAGGAAACGCTTTTCAAACCGCAACCCACTCGCGCCGAGTTCGACGTCGTGCGAGTGAAACGCTGAACGGACAACCCGTCCGTCCAGCCTCCAGCCGTTTCTCCGCCCCGCCTTCCGTCCGATAAACGTCGCGGCGCGGTTGCGAAGAACCGCGTTGGTTTTTAGGTGCCTTGCGCGCGCTCGCCGTCGCGCGCTCCGCTTTTTGTTTGGACCTCGCCCGCGCCGGTCACCGAAAGTGCGAACCCACACCGCTGCGGCGCCCCCACCCGTCCGTCCCCTTTCCGGAAAATGCCCACGATCGCCCCCTCCTCGCCGGATGCCTTCACCGCCGACGCCGTCCACGCGTCGCCGAGCCTGCATTGGACGCGCGCCGACGGCTGGTCCTCCGTCGACGAAACTCTCGCCATCGAAGCCCCGCTCGCCCTCGAACTCGCCTACGAGCGCGCCGGGCAGGAAATTCGCAAGGTCCTCGCCGTCACGATGCGCACGCCCGGCCACGACGCGGAACTCGCGCTCGGCTTCCTCTTCGCCGAAGGCCTCATCGCCACGCCGGCCGACGTGCTCGCCTCGACCGCCGACACTGCCAACGCCCGCGGCGAAACCATCGCCACCCAACGCGTGCACCTCGCCCGCGCCCCCCGCGAAGACCTCCAGCGCGTCAGCCGCGGCCTCCTGACCAGCTCTGCCTGCGGGCTCTGCGGCCGAGTCTCGCTCGACGGCCTGCCGCTCCGCCGCTCGACCCGCCGCGCCGGCGAACCGCTCTTCACCGGCGAAACCATCGCACGCCTCCCCGACACCTTGCGCCGCGCCCAGACCCTCTTCGAAGCGACCGGCGGCTCGCACGGCGCCGCGCTGTGCGACGCAACCGGCACGCTGCTCCTCGCGCGCGAGGATGTCGGCCGCCACAACGCCGTCGACAAACTCATCGGCGCCGCGCTCCAGCAAAATCTTCCTTTCGCCGACAAACTCCTCGTGCTCAGCGGCCGCGCGAGTTTCGAGCTCGTGCAGAAAGCCGCCGCCGCCGGCCTCCCGCTCGTCGTCGCCGTCGGCGCCCCGTCGTCGCTCGCCGTGACCCTCGCCCACGCCGCAGGCATCACCCTGCTCGGCTTCACCCGCGAAGCCCGTTTCAACGCCTACACCCACGCCGACCGTCTTGCTTTGTTGGATACACCCACCTCCCCCCTCCTCCCTTAACCCCGCCCCCTCAGGTCTCAGG
>JAEYYL010000132.1 GCA_023430825.1 Verrucomicrobiota bacterium
GCCGAGGACCTCGCCCGCCTCGTCCCTCAACCCGTCGGCCGGCTCAACACCGGCCATCATCCCTGGGTGTCGAATCTCATCGTCGTCGATCTCGACGGCGACGGCCGCGACGACGTGATCGCCTGCGAAGCGCAGGACCATGAAGTCCTCTGGCTGAAACAGCAGCCCGGCGGCGCGTTCAAGGAGATCGTGCTCGCCTCCAACATGCGCGGCCCCGTCCACACCGCCGCCGCCGACCTGGACGACGACGGCGACCTCGACCTGCTCGTCGCCAGCATGGGCGAACTCTTCCCCAACAACGACCGCATCGGCACGCTCTTCGTTCTCGAAAACGACGGCCAACAATCCTTCACGCGGCGCGTGTTGCTCGAGCGCGCGGCGCGCGTCACCGACGTGCAACCCGCCGATCTCAACGGCGACGGCCGGCTCGATCTCGCCGTCGCCCAGTTCGGCTACGACCAGGGCGAGGTTCGCTGGATGGAGCGCATCGGCCCGTGGGAGTTTCGCAGCCACGTCCTGCTCAACCTCTCCGGCGCGGTCAACATCCGCGTCGCCGACTTCAACGGCGACGGCCGGCCCGATCTCGTCGCCAACCTCTCGCAGCAGTGGGAGGAAGTGCATCTGTTCGAGAACGCCGGTCGCGGCACCTTCGAACGCCGCACCTTGTTCGGTTCCACCAACGACGATTTCGCCAGCAGCAACCTCGCGATCGGCGACGTCGATCGCGACGGCCTCACCGACATCATATTCGCCAACGGCGACGGTTTCGGTCCCACCACCCATCCCGGCCCTCGTCCGTGGCACGGCGTGCAATGGCTGCGCAACCGCGGTCACGGCCAGTTCGAGTTCCAGCGCCTCGGGCCGCTCGCCGGCGCCTACAGCCCGATCGTGATCGACCTCGATCAGGATGGCCACAACGACATCGTCGCCGTCAGCGCCTTCAACGACTGGCGCACGCCACGCGCCGTCTCGATGCAGTGGTTCCGCAACGACGGGCACTCCCGTTTCACGCCCATCGTCCTCGCCTACGAACCGACCCACCTGCTCTCGATCGTCGCGCTCCGCATCGAAGGCTCGTCCAAGCCCGCCCTGATGACCGGCGGCTTCGCGACCTATCCGCCCTACGAAAAAGCGAGCCGCTTCCTCCTCTGGCGTCAGACGGAGTGACCCGCGCCCCTTTACTTGGCCGCCCCCGCTTCGCCGAGCTCCACCATTTCCTCCAACTTGACGCTCCCGACCGGAACCGCGTCCCGCAACAATCCGCCGCTGTCCCGCCCGAAATAACCGGCGGCGAACGAGGTCATCGACGGCAGCGTCGTTTGGAAATTCTTCCCTCGTGCCGCCGTGCTGAACTGCGCCGACCAGAGCGGCCGGATCTTCTTCTCCTTCGTCGCCAACCGAAAATCGCAGGCGACGACGATGACGAAGTATCGGTCCTCCTCGACGTCCGCGATCAAGTCGCCGCGCAGGGTTCCTCCCGCCGAATACTGCGCAATCGTATCGGTCCTCGCCAGCTCCTCCTGATAGCCCAGGAGCCGGGCGTTGCGCTGATTCGCCCGTTCGCGCTGCTCGTTCTCCATCCCGATCTGCGTCAATAAACTCTCGAGCGGGTGACGCCCGGATTTCTGCAAGCCCTCCGCGTCCGGCACGACGGACTGCATCTCGGCGTAAAATTGATGATGCACCGGCGAGTCGCCCGCGCCCTCGGCGCCCGCCGTGCGGCCGTAACTGACGATGAGGAGCAAATCCGTGTTTTCCGGATCGGACGACGGCGCATAACGCTGTTTCGCGAGCGACTCGGCGAGTATTTCCGCAATCTGCAGAAACGGCATCGTATCAATCGCCTTGTCCACCACCGCGGCATTGTCCGCCCCCCGGTTCGCCAGCGCGTAGGTTTCGACCTCGTAGCGCCCGTCCGGCAGCTTGGTCCGCTGATAGCCGTTGTGCACCCGCGTGAAGAGCGCCGTCTTCACCGCCGGCTCCTCCACCCGCGCGGCGATGCACTCGAGAGGAATGCCCAGTGTCACGGCCGCCGCCCCGAACCCACATAGCCGGCTTATATAATTCATATCGTCCGGGTCGAATCCCCTCGGCCCCCAGCCGCGCGCCGGCCCACTACGCCAGCACCGCGGCATGGGCGACCCGGACGAATCCAAGGCGCGTCGAACGCGGCGCCTTGGACTGCGCGGGAACGTGGCCGCGCCACTTTCTAGCTACAATTGCTCTGCATGCAGGCCGTATGACACTGCACGAGATTCGTCCACACCTGATTGTGGCACCAATAATTAGACCCACAGGTCGGGTCATTATCCGACTGGCATGGCCAGGCAACGTCACAGTAGTAATGGGCCAGATAGGCGTTGTTGTCACAACTCTGGTGGCATTCGCCGCACGTGGTCGCATGGGCAATGAGCGGAAAGGACGAACCAACCAACAAGGCGAACAAGGGAAGCATCGCTCGCCGACGCAGGACACTTTTAAACCAAACCAGGGAGGTTTTCATCGTGTATTATTTGGGGGTAACCAACGTTATTGCAGCCGACCATCGAAATGTCCGCGCCGCTCGCGCAAGGTCAATGCATATACACAAGCCGTATTGCATACCTGAATATATAACTCTGGATATAGCCGAAAGCCGCCCGCGCTCCTATTCCGATGTCGCGCTTACGCCCTCTCGCTCGTCGCTCTGCCGAAGAAAGCTCACCGGCGGTCTGCCGTGCACGCGCTTGAACGCGCGCGAAAAATGAAACGGGTCCATGCCCATTGCCTCCGCTGTCTCGCCCACATTCCACACGCCCCGCTCCAGCATCGCCGCCGCCTGATTCATTTTCAAACGCATCAAGAATCGATAGGCGGGCTGTCCGGTGTAGCGGCGAAAAAGCCGGCTGAGATAGGCCGGCGCCACGCCGCACCCCGCCGCCGCCTCTTCCGCCGTGCGCACCGTCGCGAAGTGGAGTTCGAGGAAATCGCGGCAGCGTAAAAACGTCTGTCGCGATCCCGCCGCCCGCGTGCCGGCCGGCAGCCGCTCCTCCGCCAGCAACAACAGCAGGATCTGCCCTTGCAGCGCCGCGATCTCCGCCGCCGCCGGCGTGCCCCGCCGGCCCGCCGCCAGCAAATGCTCGAACGCCGCCTGCACCTCGTCCGCCGACGCCACCGTCTCGCAAGCGCCGGGAGCGAGGCCGGCCGCCGCCATCGCCGCTTTCGCGTTCGCCCCCGAAAAATCCACGAAATATTTCGACAACCGATCCTCGGCATCGGTGACGATCTCGTGCGCGATCCCCGGCCCATACGCGAACACGACCCCGCGGCTCAGCGCATGCGTTCGCCCGCCCATGCGCAATGTGCCGCGACCTCCCGCCACAAACTCGAGCCCGAAGTAATGAAAACCCGTGCGGCGGATGCGGTAATCGCGTTCCGTCCGCTCCCACCCGCCGCACACGACGCTCGGCCCTCTCGCGCGCTTCGTCGGCGACGCAAAATAAAAACGCCGCGCATCCGAAACCTGCTGCGAAATGAACGACGGCAAAACCTGGGAAGCGCGCGGCATACGCCCAGCCAAGCCCCCGCCGACGCGCAGATCAATCGATCAATAATGGTCATGCGGCGGGCAAGAACGTGCATTCATACCCCACTGCGTTTCCGTTATCCTCACGCCTGCTGCCTCCCTCGCGACTCGGCTCGTGTCGCCACCGCTGACTCATCCATGCGCATCGACGCCCACCAACATTTCTGGCGCTATTCCTCCGCCGAATACGATTGGATCGACGACGACCTCCGCGCGCTCCGCCGGGATTTCCTGCCCGCCGATCTCGCGCCGGCGCTCGCCGCCGCCTGCATGGACGGCACCGTCGCCGTGCAAGCCCGCCAATCGCTCGAGGAGACGGATTGGTTGCTCGCGCTTAGCGACACTTCGCCGCTGATCAAAGGCGTCGTCGGCTGGGTCCCCCTCGCCGCCGAGGGCGCCGCCGTCGGCGCGCTGCTCGACCGCTACGTCTCGCACTCGCGCTTCAAAGGTGTCCGTCACGTGCTGCAGGCGGAATCCGATTCCTACTTTGCCGATGCGGCCTTCAACACTGCGCTCCGCGAAGTCGCGCGCCGCGGTCTGACCTACGATCTGCTGATCTTCGCCCGTCAGCTTCCCCCCGCTCTCGCCTGGGCGCGCGAGCATGAGTCGCTGCCCATCGTGCTCGATCACATCGCCAAACCGGTCGTGAACGGCCGCCCCTCGCCGGAATGGCGCGCGCAACTTCAAGCGCTCGCGCGGCACCCCAACCTCTTCTGCAAATTCTCCGGCGTGGCGACCGAAGCGCCCGGTTGGCGGTGGAGCCCTGAACTCGTTCGTCCGTATTTCGACGTCGCGCTCGAAGCCTTCGGGCCCGACCGGCTCATGTTCGGCTCCGACTGGCCAGTCTGCCTCGCCGCCACCGACTACGCCCGCTGGCACGCCGTGGTCGAAAGCTTCACCCAGCCGCTCGCCCCCGCCGAACGCGACGCCATCCTCGGCGGCACCGCGACGCGCGCCTACCGGCTCTCGCCCTGACCCACCATGCAACGTCGCCCGCTCGGCCGCACCGGCCTTGACGTCTCGATCCTCAGTTTCGGCGCCTCCTCGCTCGGCGGCGTTTTCCGCGCCACCGACGACGCCGAAAGTATCCGCACCGTTCATACGGCGCTCGATCTCGGCATCAATTTTATCGACGTCTCACCCTATTACGGCGCGACGCGCGCCGAGTCCGTGCTCGGTCGCGCCCTGCGCGGTGTTCGCCGCGATCGCTACCATATCGCGACCAAGGTCGGCGAATACGGCGAGGGCGACTTCGATTTTTCCGCCGCCCGCGTCACCCGCAGCCTCGACGAAAGCTGCGCCCGCCTCGGGCTCGATTACATCGACCTGCTGCAATGCCACGACATCGAGTTCGCTTCGCTCGATCAGATCGTCGACGAAACCCTCCCCGCGCTGCTCGCGCTCAAACGGGCCGGCCGCATCGGGCACATCGGAATCACCGGCCTGCCGCTGAAAATTTTTCCCGCCGTCCTCGATCGCACGTCCGCCGGGGAGGTCGAAACCATCCTCTCGTTCTGCCACTACGCGCTCAACGACACCTCCCTCGAACCGCTGCTGCCGTATCTCGCGGACAAAGGCGTCGGCGTCATCAACGCCGCGCCCACCGGCATGGGCCTGCTCACGCCGCGCGGCGCGCCGGCGTGGCATCCAGCGCCACCCGCGGTCCTCGCGTGCACCCGACGCGCCGTCGAATATTGCCGCCAGATCGGCGCCGACATCGTCAAACTCGCCGTTCAGTTCGCCGTCTCCCACCCCGGCATCGCCACCACGCTCATCGGCAGTGCCAACCCGGAGAACATTCGGCGCAACATCGCCTTCGCCCGCGAACCGATCGATGACGCATTGCTCGCCGCTGTGCTCGAACACCTGCGCCCGGTCCATAACCACAACTACACCCGCGGCCGCCCCGAGAATCGCGACCCGATCCTCGCCTGAACCGCCCCTCCCGTCGAAGCCATGAAAGGCCTGCTCCTCGCCGAACCCGGCGTTCTTCGCTCGATCGATCTGCCCGCGCCGCCCGCGCCCGGTCCCGGCGAGGCCCTCGTGCGCGTGCATCGCGTCGGCGTCTGCGGCACCGATCTCCATGCGTTTCGCGGCCGGCAGCCCTTCTTCACCTACCCGCGGATTCTCGGCCACGAGCTCGGCGTCGAGGTGCTCGGCACCGGCCCCGGCGTCACTCACGTCGGCGCGGGCGACCGCTGTTCCGTCGAACCGTATTTGAATTGTGGACACTGCATCGCCTGCCGCCGCGGCAAGCCCAACTGCTGCGCGAAACTTCAGGTCATGGGCGTCCACATCGACGGCGGCCTCCGCGAGTCGCTCGTCCTGCCGGCCGCGAAACTTCATCCCTCACGCTCGCTGTCGTTCGACCAACTCGCGCTGGTGGAGACGCTCGGCATTGGCGCCCACGCCGTCGAGCGCGCCTCCGTCTCCGCCGGCGAAACCGTCGCGGTCGTCGGCGCGGGGCCGGTCGGCCTTTCGGTGATCCAGTTCGCCCGCGCGGCCGGCGCGCGCGTGCTCGCCGTCGATCTCAACGCCCGACGGCTCGCCTTCTGCCGCGAGCGGCTGGGCCTGTCCGCCGACGACGCGATCGATCTGTCGACGACGCCCGACGCCGCCGCGCGACTCGCCGCCCTCACCGGCGGCGACCTGCCGACTGCGGTGTTCGACGCCACCGGCAACGCCGCCTCGATGGCCGCCGCCTTCAACCTTCCCGCGCACGGCGGCCGGCTCGTGCTCGTCGGACTTTTTCCCGGCGATCTCACCTTCAACGATCCCGCGTTTCACCGGCGCGAACTCACGCTCCTCGCCAGCCGCAATTCCCGCCCCGAGGATTTTCGCCGCATCGTCGCCCAGGTCGAATCCGGCCAGGTCGACACCACCCCGTGGATCACGCACCGCGCGGACCTGGACGAGGTCCCGCGGCATTTCGCCGCCTGGACCGAACCGGCGAGCGGGGTGCTCAAGGCGATGATCCGCATTTAGCGCCCTCACTGCAGGCACCTGCTGTCCCTGCGCGTCGCCAACCGAGGCCTGAATTTCACAACTGCCTCGCTATCAAAATGGGGCGGCCAACGGGACTCGAACCCGCGACCCCAAGATTCACAATCTTGTGCTCTAACCAACTGAGCTATGACCGCCGTAAAATGAGTGAGGGCGGACCTTCGCGAGACGCTTTCCGGCTGTCAATCCCGGTTTAAGGCGCGCCTTTCCCCCGCTCCGCGTCCCCTTCGCATCACCCACCCCTGCAGCGCCGCGACCCCGCCGCCCAGCGCCGCGCCCGCATACACGTCCAGCGCGACGTGCTGGCGCGTTGCCAGCGTCGAATAAACAATCCCCGCGCTCCACGCCGCGTTCAGCGCGCGCACCCACCACCGGCCGCCCATCGCGCGCAGGATGCGCTCGAGCCAGATTGCCGTTAACACCGCGAAGGCCACGTGCAACGACGGACAGGCATTGCCCGACGCATCGACCCCTTTCAGCAGCCCGAACCCGGCATGCAGCGACCAATCGATTTCCGGCCGCGGCACCGCCGTCGGCCAACGATAAAAAATCCCCAACCCGATCGCTGCCAACCCCACCGTCGCGATCGCATAACTCCACAACTCCCGCCGCTCCAGCAAGAGTGCCGGCGCGAGCGGCACGTAGATCCAGAGCGAAACATACAGCGCCAGCGCCGCCGGCTGAAACGGCACCGCCCAGTCCAACGCCGTCAGCGGCATCCACGTCACCGGATACTGCGGATGATTCAGCACCTGGAAATACGCCCAGAAAAACCCGCTCATGATCGCCGTGGTGCCGACCAGCTTCAGCCGCCAGTGCGCGATCAGCCGCGCCCGCAGTTCGCAAAACCACTCTCTTTTCCACACGCTCGGGGCCGGCCTCGCCATGAAGTCGGCGAGTAGGCTCACTTCCCCGCATCATCGCAAGCGCGTTGCTCCGCCTCGCGCGCAGCGGAACATTCGCGTCGCACCATCGACCGGGTTCGAGGTCTCTGCCTCCTCCGTCCTGCCGTAGCCGCTTCGCTCTTCCGGAGATTTGCGATTGCGCGCTCCGCCATCGAACCCTTCATCTCCCGCACCCAATGGATACTTCGTCACGCACCGATTGGGATGTCATCGTCGTAGGCGGTGCGCTTTCCGGATCGGCCACGACCTGCCTGCTGTTGCGCCGCCACCCCGGCCTGCGCGTCCTCATCCTCGAACGCACCGGGCAGCTGAAGCGCCGCGTCGGCGAATCGACCGTTGAGATCAGCGCCTACTTCCTCGGCCGCGTCCTCGGCCTCACCGACCATCTGCTGGAGAAACACATTCCGAAACAGGGCATGCGTTTCTGGTTCGCCAACGAGCACACCCGCGCGCTCGACCAGTGCAGCGAAACCGGCCCGCGCTACAACGTCCGCCTGCCCGGCTACCAGGTCGACCGCGCCGTGCTCGACGAACACGTCCTCGCCGACGCCGTCGCCGAGGGCGCCGTCCTCCGCCGCTCCGTCCGCGTCCGCACCGTGCGCCTCGTCTCCGGCGGCGCGCAAACCGTCGAGTGGGACGACGAAGCCGGCGCACCGCAAACCGCCACCGCGCGCTGGGTCGTCGACGCCTCCGGAGTCAACGCCCTCCTCGCCCGCCAGGAAGGCTGGCTGCGCCCCAATCCCGCCCATCCCACCGCCACGTGCTGGAGCCGCTGGACCGGCGTCCGCTCCCTCGACGACCGCTCGCTCGCCGCAAAATATCCCACGTGGTCGCACCGCGTGAAAGCGCTCCGCTCCACCGCCACCAATCACATCGCCGGCCCCGGCTGGTGGGCCTGGTTCATCCCGCTCAAGGGCGGCGATGTCAGCGTCGGCGTCGTTTACGACCAGCGCATCACCGAACTGCCCCCCGGCCCCAATCTCGGCACGCGCCTGCGCACGATGCTCGATACCCATCCCGTCGCGCGCGAATTGCTCGCCGGCGCGACCTGGCAGGAGGGCGACGTCCATTTCCGCCGCAACCTCGCGTATTCAAGCACCACCTACGCGACCGACGGCGCCGTCCTCGTCGGCGACGCCGCCGCGTTCATGGACCCGTTCTACTCTCCGGGGATGGATTGGATTTCGTTTTCCACGAGTGCGGCCGTCGCGCTGATCTCCGATAGCTTCCGCGGCAAGCCCGTCGCGCCGCGCGTCGCCCAGCACAACGCCAATTTTCTCCAAAGCTACGACCGCTGGTTTCGCGCCCTGTATCTGGATAAATATTACTACATGGGCGACTACGAGCTCATGACCCTGGCCTTCCGCCTCGACCTCGGGCTCTACTATCTCGGCATCGTCACCCAGCCGTTCAAGCACGGCACGCGCATCCTCGAGTCGCCACCGTTCACCCACGCCAATTCGCTCTGGCCGTTCCGCCTCATGGCGCTCTACAACCGCCGCTTCGCCGCCATCGCCCGCGACCGCCAGCGCCGCGGGACGTGGGGACGTCACAATCACCTGCGCTACTTCGGCTTCATCAGTTACGAATTCAACCGACGCCTCCCCTGGCGCGTGCTCGGCCTGCTCGGCCTGTGGATCGGCCTCGAACTCCGTGAAGGCTGGCGCTCGTGGTTCGCCGCCGCCCCCGCCGTCGCCCCCATCCTCGGCGAACCGAAATCCGCCCCCGTCTGAAACGCGATGCCACGCAACGAGCGCGAACGCCTCCCACAACTTTCTCCTGGAGCCGCGGCGCCCACGCCGCGCATCACACCCCGAACGCGGCAAGGGCGCCGCGGCTCCCTCGATCAAGCCCCACACGTGATCCGCTATTACGTTCGTGTCTCTTCGTGTCCCTTCGTGGTTGAATGACTGACCACCTCTCCGCGAATCCCGTCATGTCCTCGTCCGCCTCCTCCCACCCCCAGCCTTCCGCCAGCGACGCCGCGGACACGCTCGTCCGCCATTTCGCCGCCGAGGTCCGCGACGCCTACCTCCGTTTCCGCGCCGATCGTCGCGCCGAGGATGCCGACATCGTCGTGCTCGCCGTCGTGCAAGACCACATTCCCGAAGCCCAGCGCCAGCCCGGCACTTCGCCCGCCGATCACCAGCAGTTGATGGCCGACCTCGGCTTCGATTCGGTCACGATCACCGAAATGGTGTTTTTCCTCGAAGACCTGTTCCAGGTGCGCATCGCCAACGAGGAAATCCTGCGCGTGCGCACCGTCGGCGATCTGCGTGCTTTCATCCGCCAAAAACTCGGCGCGACACCGGCCGCGAACGCATGAAGCGCCGCGCCGTCGTCACCGGACTCGGTTTCATCACCAGCATCGGCAACGATTCCGCCGCCGTGCTCCAGCGGCTGCGGTCGCTCGATCCCGGAATCGAGCGCGTCCAGTTTTTCGCTAATCCCAGCCTGCCGGTAAAAGTCGCCGGCACCGTCAAGGAATTCGCCACCGATTCGCCCAGCTGGCGCGACTGGCGCTGGCCCGAGCGCTACGCCCTCCCGCGCGAAGCGCTGCGCAGCCTCGCGCCCCACGGGCTCTACGCCCTTTGCGCGACCGAGCAGGCGCTCGCCGACGCCGGCCTCGCGCGGGCCGACCTCATCGACGGCGCGACCGGCCTTTACTGCGCGTCCGCCGGCTCCGCCTTTCTCCTGCATCACCACCTCGCGCAGATGCACGCCGCGCGCGGCGAACGCGGCAACCCCATGGGCGTCGTCTCCTCCATCGCCGGCTCGCTCAACTTCAATCTCGCCGCCCACTACGGCATTCGCGGCGCCGTCAGCGGCTTCGTCGCCGCCTGCGCCTCGTCCAGCCACGCGCTCGGCTGCGCGCTCGACGACATCCGCCTCGGCCGGCAAACTCGCATGCTCGTCGTCGGCGCCGAGGAAACCAACGCCGAAACCATCCTCCCCTTCGCCGCCATGCGCGCGCTGTCCGCCAATCCCGATCCACAGACCGCCTCGCGCCCGTTCGATCGCCAACGCGACGGCTTCGTCGCGGCCGGCGGCGCCGTCTGCCTGATTCTCGAAGAGGCCGAAACCGCCCGCCGCCGCGGCGCGCCCCTCTACGCCGAGCTCGCCGGCTGGGGCCAGGCGGCCGACGGCCACAACGTCGCCGTTTCCCACCCCGAAGGTCTCGGCCTGGCCGAAGCCATGCGCCGCACGCTCGCCGACGCCCACGTCGCTCCGGCCGACATCGACTACGTCAACGCCCACGCCACCTCCACCGTCGCCGGCGATCGCTCCGAAGCGCTCGCGTTGCGTCGGGTGTTCACCACCGTCGACGCCCATCCGGCCATCAGCAGCACCAAGGGCCTCACCGGCCACCCGCTCTCGATGGCCGGCGTGATGGAAGCCGCGTTCTGCGCGCTCGCGCTCCGCGACGGCTTCATCCCCGGCAACGCGAATCTCGTCACCCCCGACGAAGCCTGCGACGGCCTCGTTCTGCCTCGCGCCACGTTGGACACCGCGCCGAATTTGATCCTCAATAACACCAGCGGTTTCGGCGGCAGCAACGTCTGCCATGTCTTCCGCCGCGCGCCCAACCCCTGAAAATTCCCCGCATCCTTCGCCCTCGCGGAACCCCGCCCCTCCTGAATGTCCATAACTCGCGCCTCGCGCGCCTCCTGAAACTATTCCTCCCCGCATGTCCGATCCCCTCACGCTCCGCCTGAAACAACTCGTCGTCACGACGCTGAAACTCGAGGACGTCAACCCGGCCGACATGGCCGACGACGAACCGCTCATCGGCTCGGGTTTGAACCTCGATTCGATCGACGCCCTCGAACTGGTCGTCACGCTCGAGAAGGAATTCGGCATCAAGATCGCCAGCAGCGAGGAATCGCGCCAGGCGCTCGCCAGCATCGCTCACCTCGCGGAATACGTTCGCGCTCGCGCCGACCCCGCGCGTCTCGCCTCCTGATCGTCGCGGCCCGCCCCTCGCCGCGTCATGCCCGCTTCCGCCTCCGTCCGCCTCTCCGCCTCCGGCTGCCTCACCGCGCTTGGCGACACCGCCGCGACCCACGCCGCGCTCCTCCGCGGCGAACGCGCGCTGCAACTCCATCCGGTCCTCGGTCGCGACGGCGGCGAACCCGTGCCGCTCGCCCTCGCCGCCGGCCGCTCGCTCGACGAAACCGCACCGCCCAACTGGCTGCCGGCCCTCCGCGCCCTCGCCGCCACCATCCCCGGCGACGGCTGGGGCACCGCGCGCCGCCCCGTGTTCGTCACCAGCAGCAATTTCGGCGTCGGCAGCCTCTACGCGTATCGACGTTCTGGAGACGCCGCGCACCTCGCCTACGGCACGCCGCACAAATCCGTCGAATGGCTCGCCGGCGAACTCGGCTGGGGCGCCAACGTCACCACCGTTTCCCACGCCTGCGTCTCCGCCCACCTCGGCCTGCTTCTGGCCTCGCGCGCCCTCGCCGCCGGTCTCGCCGAGCGCGCGCTCGTCTTCTCCTTCGACTTCATCAGCCCGTTCGTCGCCGGCGGTTTTCACGCGCTGAAAATCCTCAACGCCGAATTCCCCGCGCCCTACGCCGACCGACCGACCGGCTCGATCGGCCTCGGCGACGGCGCCGCGTTCGCCGTGCTCACCCGCGACGCCGGCGATTTCACCCTCGCGGCGCAAAGCATCCACAACGAGATGCACCACTTCACCGCCAACCGCGCCGACGGTGCCGGCTTCGCCACCTGCCTCGCCCCGCTGCGCACCGCCGCCGCCGGCCGCCGGCTCTGGCTGAAAGGCCACGGCACCGGCACGCTCGAGGCCGGCAAACTCGAAAGCGCCGCGCTCGCCGCCGCCTTTCCCGACGCGCCGCTCGTCGCGTGGAAAGGCAGCCTCGGCCACACCCTCGGCAGTTGCGGCCTCGTCGAACTCGCCCTCGCCGGCGCCTCCCTCCGCGCCGGCCGCGCCCCGGGCACCGTCGGCGGGCTCGCCCCCACGTTCCAGCCCAGTGTATCGCTCGAACCGATACGCCTCGACGCCACCGACGGCGCGATCTGCGCCAGCAACGCCTTCGGCGGCGCCCACGCCGCCTTTCTCCTCAGCCATGCTTGAGCGCTACGTCCACGCCCTCAGTCTCGCCGACGTCGGCGCCGAAGACATCGCCGTCACGCGCGACCGGCTCAAGGCACACTTTCCGCGCGGCGCCACCCGCCGCATGACCCAGCTCGGCCTGCTCGTCGGCCGCGCCCTCGACGAACTCGCCCCGCGTGCCGACGACGCCGTGGTTTACGCGTCCGCTTACGCCGAGACCCGCGCGCTCGAGAGCTACCTCGACAGCTTTCCGACCGCCAGTCCCACGCTCTTCCAAACCTCCATCCACCCGAGCGCCGTGCAACAGGCGCTCATCGGCCGCCAGCACGCCATCGGCGAATTCTTTCCGCTCACCGGCCGCGCGCATCTCGTCGCCCACGCGCTCCAGACCGCGCTCCTCTCGCCCGCCCCGCGCGTGCTGCTCTGCGGCGGCGAGGAACGCGGCACCTGGCTCCTCGAGCAACACCTCGCCAGCGACCGCTCGTTCGCCTTCGCGCTCGCGCTCGCCACCGATCCCGCCGCCGCCCTCGCGCGCATCGCGCTGACGCCCGTGCCCGAAACCGAACCCGCCGCCGCCTTCGCGTTGCCCGATTTTTTTCGCGCGCTGTCCGCCCGCTCGCCCCTCGACCTCGTCGCGGCACCCGGCCTGCGCCTCACGCTCGCCTGGTCATGAGCGCTCGTCTCCCGCGCAATCCCGGCCCGAGCTGGGGTTTCCGTTTCATCGTCGCCTGCGACCGCGCGCTGCCGGAGTTCCTCTTTTTCCCGATGCGCTGGATCGGCACCTGGGCCGCTGTCGCCCTCATGCCCGGCCAGCGCGCGCATTCGCGCGACTATCTCGCTGTCATCCTCGGTCGCCGGCCGTCGCTCCGCGAAATCTTCCGCCATTTTTTCGCCTTCGAGGAATTCCTTCTCCTCCGCTTGCGCGTCGCCCGCGGCCGGCCCCATCGCGGCGAACTCGCCCCCGACGCCACCGGATTTCACGCGCTGCGTGCCTCCCGCGACCCCGCGCTGCTCGGCACATTTCATCTCGGCCACTCCGACCTCACCGGCTTCCTCCTCGGTCCGCAGGACAACCGCCGCGTCTTCATGGTGCGGCAGCGCGTCGGTAATTCCCACGACACCGAGGTCCTGTCGCAGCGTTTCGCCGAATGGATCAGATTCATCTGGGTCAACGACCCCGCCAATCTCCTCTTCGCCCTGAAAGACGCCGTCGCGCAGGGCGGCTCCGTTGCGCTGAAATGCGACCGGCTCGAGTTCAGCGCGAAGACCGAGGCGTTCCAGTTTCTCGGCGCGCGTCGCATCTTCCCCTTCACGATCTATCACCTCTCGCTGATCTTCCGCCTGCCCGTCGTCCTCAGCGTCGGACTCCCCGGCGGGCCCGGCCGGACCATCGTGCACAGTTCGCCCCTGTTCGTGCCCGACCACGCGGCCCCGCGATCCGCCAACCTCGCTCGCGCCCACGCTCACTTTCAGGATTTCCTCACGCAGCTCGAATCGATGCTCCGGGCCGATCCGTTTCTCTGGTTCAATTTCCTTCCATTGAATCCGACCGCGTCATGAGTGTCCGCCGCAAGCTCCTGCGTCTCTACCATTACCCGGCAAACATTTTTTCCTGGATGATGTTCGCCGTGGTGGGCCTGACGCTGAACGTCGTCTGCGCCGGCCTCCTCCTCGTGCGCGACCGCACCCGCCACGGCACCGCCGTCCGCGCCACCATCCGCCGCCTCTTCGTCGCGTGGTGCGCATGGCTGCACGCGACGCGACTCATCTACGTCCGCTTTCACGGCTTCACCCCCGCCGCGCTCGCCGGCCCCGCCGTTTATATCGCCAACCACCCGGGCCTCCTCGACGCCACCTTCATCCTCTCGCAACTCCCCGACGCGATCTGCATTTTCAAACCGGAGATCATCCGCAATCCCGTCCTCGGACCCGCCGCGCTCATGGCCGGCTACGCGTCGGGCAGTCAGGGCGTCGACCTCATCCGCGACGTCGCCGCCCGCCTCGCTTCCGGCCGCTCGCTGTTGATTTTCCCCGAGGGCACGCGCACCGCACCCCAGGTCGACCTCAATCCGCTCAAGCCCGGCTTCGCCCTCATCGCCGCCCGCGCGCGCGTCCCCATTCGGCTGATACGCGTCCGCGCGCCACGTGATCTCGTGCCGAAAGGCTGGTCCTGGTGGCGCGCCCCGGCGTTCCCCGCGCAGGTCGACATCACGCTGCTGGGCGAGACCGCCCCGCGGCCCGGCGAATCCGCCTCCGCCTTGACCGCTCGCATCTCCCGCGAACTCTCCACCGCGCTCGCCTCCCCATGACGCCGCTGTCGACCACTCACCTCGTCCTCATCCCGAGCTACAATCCCGGCGCGCGCCTCGCCGACACCGTCACCGGCGCGCTCGCGCAGTGGGCGCCCGTCTGGGTCGTCGACGACGGCAGCACCGACGACAGCGCCGCCGCCGTGCAAGCGCTCGCCGCCCGCGATCCGCGCGTGCGCCTGATCCGCCGCGAGCGCAACGGCGGCAAGGGCGCCGCCGTCGCCACCGGCATCGACGCCGCGCTCGCCGCCGGATTTACCCACGCGCTCATCATGGACGCCGACGGTCAGCACCCGGCCGATCATATTCCCGGTTTCATGGCCGCCTCGCTCTCGCACCCCGCCGCGCTCGTGCTCGGCCGGCCGGTCTTCGGTCCCGAGGTTCCGCTCGAGCGCCTGCACGGCCGCAAGATCAGCGTGGCGTTCGCCCGGCTCGAGATTCTCGGCGCCGGCATCGACGATCCGCTCTTCGGCTTCCGCGTTTATCCCGCCGCACCGTTGCAACACGCGCTGCAATCGACCCGCCACGCCCGCGGCTTCGATTTCGATCCCGAGGTCGTCGTGCGCATGTTCTGGTCCGGCGTGCCGACGATCAATCTCCCCGCTCCGTGCCGCTATCTCTCCCGCCAGGAAGGCGGCGTCTCCCATTTCCGCTATCTGCGCGACAACGTGAAAATGGCCTGGTTGCACCTCCGCCTGCTCAGCCAACTGCTCTTCCGCCACTGGCCGGGTCTCCTCCGCCGGCGCAGGTTGTGAATCCTCGTTTCATAGCTGAACCTCACGCATGAAACCCCACTCAGCCAAATGGAGCCGCGGCGCCCCCGCCGCGCG
>JAEYYL010000271.1 GCA_023430825.1 Verrucomicrobiota bacterium
TTTTACCCCGCCCCGCCCGCCGCCCGGCTCCCCCCGCGGGGGCGCCCCCCGCCCCGCGGACGCGTGCCCGCGTTTGACAACCCCCCGCCCCGCCGCGTCGTCTCTCGTCGTGCCCGCTCGCGAAAAAATCCTCGTCGCCCTGTCCGGCGGCGTCGACAGCTCCGTCGCCGCCCTGCTCCTGAAACGGCAGGGCCACGACATCGTCGGCGCCTACATGAAGAACTGGATCAACGAGGATCAGGTGATCGGCCATTGCCCCTGGCAGCAGGACATCGAGGACGCCCGGCGCGTCGCCGACCAGATCGGCATCGAGTTTCACGTCGTGAACCTGATGCGCGACTACCGCGAGCGCGTCGTCGCGTATTTGCTCGATGGTTACGCCCGCGGCCTCACGCCGAATCCGGACATCATGTGCAACCGCGAAATCAAGTTCGGCGTGTTTCGCGCCTGGGCCAGGGACCATGGCTTCGCCGCCGTCGCCACCGGCCACTACGCCCGTCGCGTCCCGCTTCCCGAGGGCGACGCACCGCGGGAATTCTCGCTGCTCGAAGGCGCCGACAAGAACAAGGACCAGTCCTACTTCCTCGCGCTGCTTTCGCCGGACCAGCTCCGCGATGCGCGTTTCCCGATCGGCGACCTCCCGAAGCCCGAGCTCCGCCGACTCGCTCGCGAAGCCGGTCTGGCCACCGCCGACAAGAAGGACAGCCAGGGCATCTGCTTCATCGGCGAAGTGAAAATGCAGGACTTTCTGCGCGCCTACGTGCCCGATGCTCCCGGCCCGATTGTCCGCGCGAGCGATGGTCGCGAACTCGGCACGCACCGCGGTCTTCATTTCTACACGCTCGGCCAGCGCAAGGGCATCGGCGTGCCCTCCAACACCGACCATCAGGCCTACGTCGTCGTCGGCAAGCGCGCCGCCGATCGCGCGCTGCTCGTCGCCTTCGACCATCCCGATGCGCCCGGCCTTTTCCAACGCGAGGTGCGCGTGCATTCGCTGAGTTGGATCGGCGAACCGGTCGACACCCCGCGCGCCCTGGAGGGGCGCGTGCGTTACCGCGATCCGCGCGTCCCGCTTCAGTTCACGCCCGAGGGCGGCGGCACCGCCGTCGTGGCGTTTCGCGATCCACAACGCGGCCTCGCCAGCGGCCAGATCCTCGCTTTCTACGAGGGGGAACGCCTCCTCGGCGGAGGCATCTACGCCTGACCCGCGCCATGCCCTCGCTGCCCTCCTCGCCAGCGATCCGCGGTTTCCTCGAACGCGAGTCGACTCGGCCCGACCTCGGCCGCGCCACCCGCGCCGTGTTCGCCGTCACCGTGCCCCTGCTGTTCGCCGCCGCGGGCTGGATGCCGTTCGACATCATGTTCGTCGTCCTCGTCGCGCAGCATACCGCCATGCTCGACGTGCGCGGGTCCTATGCCCTTCGCATCGGCCTGCTCCTCGCGATGACGACGATCCTCGCCGGCGCCGCGACCCTCGGCGGCTGGGCCGGGCAACACACCGCTCTCGCCATTCTCATGACCGGTGTGGTCGCAGCCTCCGGCGGCGTGTGGCGCCACCTCGCCCCCGACTACGGCGCGTCCCTCTCGATCTCCTCCATCCTCGTCTTCCTGCTGTCCCTCAGCGCGCCGACGGCCGACACCCTCGCCAGCCACCACGTCCTCAGCGCCGTCGTGGGCGGCTTGTGGGGCGTCCTCGTCCAAACCATCAACTGGCCCGTCAACCCGCAGCATCCGCTGCGTCGCACCGTCGCCGACAGCTGGATCGCCGTCGCCGATCTCTTCGAAGCGCTCGCCCCCGCCGAAACCGCCGAACGCAGCCGCCGCGTTCACGAATGCGAGGCGCAACTGCGCACCACGCTCGATCACACCTACACGGTCCTCGCGCTCGCGAAAATCTCCCCGCTGCACACCCGCCTCGAGGAGCTCAACCTCGCCGCCGCCCGGCTCGCCACCCGCGTCGTCGCGCTCAACACCGCGCTCGAAACCGCCCTCGCCGATCCCGCCTCCGCCTGGCTCGCCGACTCGCTGCGCCCCGTCCTCACCTCGCTCACCAACGCCTCGCGCAGCGTCGCCGTGCTCCTCGTGTCGCGCCAGCCCGCCCACCTCGCCGCATTCGAGGTCCGCCTCCGCCGACTCACGAATCTCCTCCGCACGTTTCAAACCGACACGCCTGCACGGCTCGGCGATCCCGCCACCGCCGCGCACCTGCGCGAAATCCTCCGCCAGATCGAACACCATCTGCCCAACATTCACCGACTGCTCCGCAGCACCGTCGATCGCGCGGACGAACGCGCCGCGTTTTCCCTCGAACTCTTCGACCTGCAGACCTGGACGCTCCGCCCGCTCGCCTCGGCGCTGCATTTCCGCCGACGGGTCGATCCGACGCTGATCCGGTTCTCCGGCCGCATCGCCGTGCTCACGATGCTCGGCGTCGCCGCGTTCCGCTACTGGCAGCTGCCCCACGGTTTCTGGCTGCCGCTCACCATGGCGATCGTTCTCCAGCCCGACTACGGCTCCACCCGCGAACGCGCCGCCCAACGTGTGCTCGGCACGGTCGCCGGCAGCTTCGCCGCTTCGCTGCTCCTCTGGCAGCAACTGCCGTTCGCCGCGCTCACGGCCGCCACCTCCGCGACGATCTTCTGCTTCGCCTACTTCCTCAAACGCCGCTACGCGCTCGCCGTTTTCTTCATCACGCTGTTCGTCGTGCTGGTCACCGAAGCGCGCGAACCGCTCACGCTCTGGTTCACGGTCGAGCGGATCGTCACCACCTTCGTCGGCGGTGGCGTCGCCCTGCTCGCCGCCCTCCTTTTCTGGCCCGTGTGGGAACGCGACCGCCTCCCCCCTCTCCTGGCCGCCGCGCTCGACGCCAACCGCAGCTACCTGCAACTGATCGCCGCGCGCTTCGCCGAGGGCGGCGGCTACGATCCGCCGGCGATCGCCGCGAAACGCCACGCCGAAGCCGCCAACAGCGCCGTGTTCTCCTCCCTCCAACGCATGATCGCCGACCCGCGCAACCGCCAGGACGGCCTCGAACAGGCGGCCGCGCTCGCCAACGGCAACCAGCGCCTCACCCGCGCCTTCACCGTGCTCGCCCTGCACCTCACCGCCGGACTGCCGCTGCGGCTGCCGGCTTTCGCGCGTATCGCAATTTTGGTGACAGAACTGCTCGACGCGCTCGCCCAGTCCGTCCGCGCCGATCGCGCACCGACCGAGACCGAGCCGCGGCTCGCCGAGCTGCGCGCGCTCACCGCCACCGCGGCCGCCGAACTCGCCACCGCCGGCACGCGCGAGCACGCCGTCATCGCCCAGTGCGCGCTCATCGCCACCGAACTCGGCGCCCTTGCTCTCGCCGCAGCGCAATCAGACCCGAGCGCGACCGCCGCGGTTCAGGCCCCGGCTCAGGGGTAGGAGCCTGCCATCCCTGCCGCTTCGCCGCGCGCTGCGCCTACGCGTGAGCCGGACTCAGCCGGCCCATCAGCTCGAGTTTCAGCTCGCGGCATTGCGCGTGCGCCTCGGCCTCGAATTTTTCCAGGTTGAAACTCGGAAACACCCGCTCGCGCATCACCGCCCACGCCGGCGTGTCCGCAATCGGCAGCGCGCTGCCACCCACCGTGTCACCGCTCCAGCCCACCCGGTTCTGCCGGCACAACTCGCGGGCGAGCGACACGCTCGCCACCAGCACCGCATCCTCTCTCGTCTGCGTCGGGTCCTCCACGAAGCGCATCACCTGCACGTAACTGCGCAGCATGCCCTGCTTCTCCGCGAAGTGCGCCGCCATCTCGCGCGTCGTCCCCCCGAGAAACTTTTCCTCGGCCACCGCCAGCGGCACCCGCTCGCGGCGCGCATAGTCGAGCACCGCCTCGAAACCGACCGGATACAGGTGCAGCAACAGCAACTTGCCGATGTCGTGCGTCAACCCGGCCACATACGCCCGCGACTCCAGGCTGTTGAACTCGAGGTAACGGCAGGCATAGCGCGCCATCCGCGCCACGCCCATCTGGAACATCCAGAAATTCGTCCACGTGCACGGCGGCAGCGACATCGCCCGCTCCTCCGCCGTGAGGATCTTGCCCGCCATCGCCGCCAGCTTGATCTCGCCCAGCAGGCTGATGCACATGCGCGGATTCTCCACCGGCTCCGTATCGAAATCGTCGTTACGCCGCAGATGATTCGCCGCGATCATCAGGTGGGCCGAGAGCCCCGGATCCTTCTCCGCCAGGTCCATCAACGGCGCGAGACTCGACGGATGCCCCGTCGCCGACATCTGGAACGACGCCGCCACCGAATCGATCACCGGACAACCCGTCAGCGCGTCGAGCTGCGAGAGCAGATGGCTCCACGGCACGACCGGCAGCCGCGCCTCCTTCTCGGCATTGAGCCAGAACGCCCGCCGCGCCGCCTCCTCCGCCTCGTTGCGCTCTTCATCCGACACGAAATCCGGCGGCACGTCGCCCGGGTGCCGATGCGCGAAAATCATCTTCTCCGCAAAGCCCAGCGCCTTCATCGCATCGGCAAACGCCGTCCACACGCCCTCCTCCGCGCGCTCGCGCAGCGTCCCGAGCAGTTCGACGACCCCCCACGCGCCGACGGCTTCGGCGGCATCGGACAGCTCGGTCAACTTCGCCAGGATCGCCGGCACCCGCTGCAGCTGCGCCTCCTCGTTCAGCGTCACGCTGGCCACCGCAAGCGCATCCTTCAGCGCATCGAGGTCCTTGTGCAGGCTTTCAGGCGTGTAGCCCATCATCACGCAGAAGGATTTCTCCTCCTCGAAATGTCGGTTCCGCCACGGGTTCAGCAGCGCCTTGCGCACCTCCGCGAGAATCGTCTCGTCGTTGTAGGGCTTCACCAGGAAGTTCTGCACCTTCAACTCCATCGCCCGGCGCACCGAATCGCGGTCTCCCGCGCCCGTGTAGATCGCCACCGGCATCAGCTTGAGCAGCGGATCGTCGCGCAGTCGCTGCACCAGCGCCAGTCCCGCGTCGCCCTCGAGCTTCAATTCCACGAACACCAGATCCACCGACGCGTTGCGCTGGATGAAATCCCACGCTTCCGGCACGGTCCCCACGGCCGCCAGGCGGTGCCCTCCGCGCGCCAGAATCCCCTTCATCGCCTTGCGAGCGACATCACCGGGATCGACTAGGAGGATGTGGGCCATAGAGCGGTGCGCCCGACATGTCGCCAGCGCGCTGCGTCACGTGGGGGGCGGACCTTCCCCTCCATTCGGCAAAACCTTGCCAAACTGAATCGCGTTTTATTTACGGCCCGACCAACCCGCCGAAACGGCTCAGCGCCAGGCTCGCCGCCAACCCAAGGAAAACCACGCCCAGCGCCCGGTCGACCCAGTGCCCGTGACGCAGAAAACGCCCCCTCACCCCCGGCCGCGGGTACGCCCCCGCCACCCGCGAAAACCCCGCCGCCGTCGCCCCCGCCATCCACAGCCCATAACCCGCCTGCACCCACTTCGGTGTGCCGGGACTGATCACCGTCGCGAACAGCGCCACGAAAAACAGCGTCGCCTTCGGGTTCAGCGCATTGGTCAAAAAACCCGTCGCAAACGCCCCGCGCGCCGGCGGTTCGCCCCGCCCGCCCTCCTCCGTCCCCGGCACCTCGCCCGACCGTTGCCGCGAGCGAAGCGCCTGCACCCCCAGCCACGCCAGATACGCCGCACCGGCCCATTTCAATCCGTCGAACCACGCCGCCGAACTCCGAATCAAGAGCCCCAACCCCAGCAGCGAGTAACCCACGTGCAGCAGGATTGCCACGCCCACGCCGACACTCGTCCAGATCGCCGTGCGGCGCCCGTGCACGAGGCTCTGCCGCAGCACGATCGCGAAATCCGGCCCCGGACTCGCCACCGCCAGCAAGTGCGCCAGCGCCACCTGGCCGAATTCTATCCAGGGGACAGACATCGGCCGCGCGCTTCGTCCGCACTCACAGGGTGATCTCTTTGAAGGTCGGATCGGCCAGGATTCGCTCGAGTTGCTTGTCCTCGGCAAACATCCGCACCGCCCGGTCGTTGGGCCGGTCCTTCAACAGCCGCTCCAGCGTCTTCTTCGCATCGTCCGCCCGGCCGAGCAGCGTCAGCACGTAGATCTCCTGCAACACCGGATCGCTCGCCAACGGCTCCGCCTTCGCCGCATCGCGATACGCCGACAGCGCTTTCTCATAAGCCGACTTCGCCCCCGACTTGTTGCCGAGCCGCACCCGCGCCACGCCGAGGTTCACCCAATACTGACCGTTGTCCGGACACAGTTCCGCCGCCTGCGCAAACAGCGGCTCGGCGCGCGCATAGTCGCGCAGCGTGATCGCAAACTGCGCCTCGCTCGCGAGGTTCGCCGCCTGCTTCCGCTCCAGCTCGGTGATGTCCTTCGCCTTGCGTCCACAACCCGCGCCCAGCACGAGGCCCGCCGCGACCAGAACCAGTGAGATGAACTTCATGAAAAACATAACGGTGATTCCACCCTGCTTTGCCCAGCAAAAATCCGATGCCGACCGTTCAACCTGAGCTGCCCAAAGGGAGAACGGACGTCCTCGTCCGTTCCCGCGCACACGCCGCCGACGCCCAGCTCGCTCACAAATCCGGCGGCACCGTCGCGATCGCCTCCTCGATCGTCGTCAATCCTTCCTTCACCTTGATCAAGCTGTCCTGGTGCAGCGTCTTCATCCCGCCGCGCACCGCGATCTTCTTCAGCTCCGCCGTCTCCAGCTCCTTGTTGATGCCTTCGATCAACTCCTCGTTCGTCACCATCAGCTCGTGGATGCCCACGCGACCTTTGTAGCCGGTATTTCCGCACTTCGGACAGCCCTTGGGATTGTGTTTGAAAATCTGCCCGCTCCACCCGAGCGCCCGTTGCAGGATCTCCTCCTCGCGGTTCTGCGGCACATACGGCACCCGGCAGCTCTTGCACACGCGCCGCATCAGCCGCTGCGCACACACGCACAGCAGCGACGATGAAATCATGAACGGCTCCACCCCCATGTCCGTCATGCGCGCGATCGTGCTCGGCGCATCGTTCGTGTGCAGCGTGCTGATCAACAAATGGCCCGTGAGCGCCGCCTCCACCGCGATGTTCGCCGTCTCCTTGTCGCGGATTTCGCCCACGAGGATGATGTCCGGGTCCTGCCGCAAAAACGCCCGCAGCGCCGACGCAAATGTCAGCCCGATCTGCCGGTGCATCTGCATCTGGTTCAGCCCTGGCAGCGTGTATTCGATCGGGTCCTCCGCCGTGCGGATCACGATGTCCGGCGTGTTGATTTCGTTCAGCGCCGAATAGAGCGTCATCGACTTGCCCGAGCCCGTCGGCCCGCAATGCAGAATCATTCCATACGGCTGGCGGATGCACTCGCGATACTTCGCCAGATTCTCCTCGGTGAAACCCAGCGCCGGCAGCGGCAGCGTCGACTTCTGCTTGTCGAGAATGCGCATCACCACGCCCTCGCCGTGATTCAACGGCGCGGTCGACACCCGCAAGTCCAGATCGAGCCCTTTCTTGCTGAATTGCTTGAAGACGATGCGTCCATCCTGCGGCAACCGTCGCTCCGAAATGTCGAGGTTGCACATGATCTTGAGTCGCGCCACCAGCGCCGGCCCGACGCGCGCCGGCAGCCGCAGCTTCTCCGAACACACGCCGTCGATCCGGTAGCGCACGATGATCGACTGCTCCTGCGGCTCCACATGGATGTCGCTCGTGCCCGCATAATACGCGTCCTCGATGATCCGGTTCGCCAGCTGGATGATCGGCCCCGACTCCTCCGAGACGTCCTCGTCCGACCCGGCCTCGACCACCGCACCGAACTCCGCGCCGATCTTCTCCACCACATCGTCGAAACCCGCCGCATGCTGCTCCGCCGTCTTCGCGAACTTCTCCCGAATGTCCTTCTCGCGCCCGAGCAGCCGGATGACTTTCTTCCCCGTCATCTCCTGGATCTTCGCCGGCACCGTCACCTCGAACGGATTCGCGAACGCCACCAGCAGGAACTCGCCGACCTGCCCCACCGGCAACACCAGGTTCTGCTGGCAAAAATCCTCCGGGATGCGCTCGAACGTCGACGGCGACATCTTGTAGCGCGCCACGTTATACGGCGCCAGGCCCAGCGCGCGCGCCTTCGCGACCAGCAACTGGAACTGCGTGATGCGATGCTCGTCCTGCAGCAGCTTGTCCAGCGCCTCGCCCGTCGGCTCGCCCGGCAGCGCCGCGATCGCATCGCGCTGCTCCGGCGTGAGCCGGTTCATGGTCACGAGCTGCCCGACAATCTGCGTCTGGATTTTTCCGAGCGGCATCGGTCAAACGGCTTTCGGCACCGCCGGCGCGGGCGCCGCGGCACGCTCGGCTTCGATCTTTTCGAGACAATCCGCGATGCCTTCGAGCGTCGTCCCGAACCACAGGATCGGCCCGTCGCATTGCTTTTCCCAATACGTGCGCACCGCCGGACTCAGGTAATACGCCGTCGCGATGAAATGAAAATCCTCCTCGCGGTCGAACGGCACCGACCACGTCGCCCAGCACGACGGGAGATCGAGCGTCTTCTTCACGTCCTCCGACGCGTCGTAGTCGCGCAAATCGACGAGGCCCACCCCTTCGTTGTCCACCACGTGCAGCAGCACGTCCTCCTCGCGCAGCACCTGCAGGTCGTAAGCCAGGATGCCCAGCACCGTGCACTGCCGCGGCTGCCCGTCGCCGATGATCGCGAGCAGTTTCTCGTTTGCCTGCTCGAGGTCCTCGATCTTCACCAGATTCGCCTCGACCAGATTCGCCCCCATCAGGCGATTGGCGCGCATCAAGAGTGGGCGATTGGCCGGCGGCATGTCCGCAACACGCTGGTTCAGTCGCGCGAACGAGGCGACACCTTTTCTTTGCCGCGCAGCTTCGTCACCCGTTTTAACAACTCTTTCTTGAGCTTCTCGATGCCGTCGCCGGTGAGACACGACAGCTCGATCACGTCGACGGTCTTGTAACGCTTCTTGAACTTCGCGAGGTGCCCCGCCGCCTCCGCCACGTCCATCTTGTTGGCACCGACGACGCGCGGCTTCTTCAACAGCGCCGGATCGTAAAGCTCCAGCTCGCGCAACAGGTGCTTGTAATCGTCGCGCGGATCGCGCGCATCCGTGCCCGCCATGTCGACGAGGATCAACAGCAGCGCGCAGCGTTCGATATGCTTCAGAAAACGATGACCAAGCCCGCGGTTCTCGCTCGCGCCTTCGATCAAGCCCGGCACGTCCGCGAGCAGCAGCCGCCGGTCGCCTTTCACTTCGTCGCGATACTCGATCACGCCGATCTGCGGATGCAGCGTCGTGAACGGATACGGCGCCGTCTTCGGATGCGCCTTTGTGATGCGGCCCGTCAGCGACGACTTGCCCGCATTCGGAAAGCCCACGAGCCCCACATCCGCGATGCTCTTCAAAATCAACCGATACGTGCCCCCTTCCCCCGGATGCCCGTCGTTCGCCCGCTTCGGCGCGCGGTTCGTCGACGACTTGAAATGCGTGTTGCCCCAACCGCCGTTGCCGCCCTTGCACAACACGATCCGCTCGCCGTCCTCGATCACTTCCGCCACCGGCTTGCCCGTCGCTTCGTCGATCACCACCGTGCCGAGCGGCAGCCGGATGATCCGGTGCTCGCCATCCTTGCCGTGCTGATCGGAACCGAGCCCATGCCCGCCGCGCTCCGCGCGCCAGTGCGGCTGGTATTTGTAGTCGACGAGATTGTTCGTGTCGTCATCGCCCACCAGGATCACGTCGCCGCCGCGCCCACCATCGCCGCCGTTCGGCCCGCCCCACGGCTCGTATTTTTCGCGGCGGAAGGACACGCAGCCGCGCCCACCGTCACCGGCCTGAAGTTTCACCACGCATTCGTCGACGAACATCCGCGCCACGATGCAGAACCGCCCGCGTTTGCCAAGGGGGTGCTTTTCCCGCGAACCGTCTTGCCGGTCGGCAAGCACCCCTTCGGGGATAAACCTGAAGGGTTCGGCCTTAACTCGCCGCAAGCGTGTGTCGTTCCATGATGCATCCTCATTTGCACTAATGCTTCTCCACGCGCCATGAGGCCGGCTCGGCGTCGCCGCTTGGTCTTCCTCCTCCTGTTGCTCGCGCTCGCCCCGCTTCGCCTCTGGTCGCAAGCCGGGGCGGCGTCTCCGACCGTGCCCGACCAGGCCGACGCCGACCTGCCGGTCATCACCACGATGGCTCAGTTCTGGGCGATTCCGGGCGACAAAAAAGATCTGCCGCACTATGCCGATCTCGAGATCACCGCCACGTTCTACGATCCTGTGTGGCGGCTGCTCTGGGGCGTTGACGCCGGCGGCGCCGATTACCTCACGATCGATACCGCCTCCCCAAACCTGCGCTCCGGCGACCGCTTCAAGGTCTCCGGCCGCTTCATTCCCAGTCGCGGCGTGCCCCTCGCGACCGCACACGTCACCCTTCTCGGCCGTCCGCCGCTGCCGGAGCCCCTCCTCGCCAACGGCGATCTCGCCAACGGCGTTCGCTTCAACGGCCGCCTCGTCACCGTCGACGCCTATGTCGACCACCAGCAGGAACAGGATGGCCTCCATTACTTGCTCACGCTCGCCGTCGACGGCGTGCCCGTTCAGACGCAGGTCCTCACCGACGAAAACGCTCCCATTCCCCAGCTCACCGGCGCCCTGGTGCGCATCACCGGCATCTACGCCATCAACCAGGCCGACCTCTCCGCGCCGCCGTCGCTCTGGGTCCCGCAGGGCGATCACATAAAAGTCCTCGGCTGGCTCGATCGCGACGAACGCTTCACCCGACCCGCCCTGCCCATCGAGCGCATCGCCTCCGCGCCGGCGAACCAGCTTGTGCGCGTGCTCGGCACCGTCCAGTCACAGGTCCCCGGCAAATCGCTCGTCGTCCGCGACGGCACCGGCCAGCTCACCATCGAAACGGGCATGGCCCAGCCCGTCGCCCCCGGCACGCTCGTCGAAGCCCTCGGCCATCCCGACACCCGCGGCCTCGAATCCGTCCTCCGCCAAAGCCTTTTTCGCGTGGTCGCCACCGACGATGCTCCCGCGCCCGCCGCCACGGATCGCGGTCTCTCCGTCCTGCGTCTCGCCGAACAGGTGCGTCGCCTGAAAGCCCCCGAAGCGAACCGCGGCTATCCCGCCCGTCTCCGCGGCGTCGTTGTCTGGTCGCGCGCCGACGCCAGCGAGTTCCACTTGCTCGACGCGAGCGGCACCGTCCGCGTCTCGTTTCCCCGCAGCCAAATACCCGTCCCCGCGCTCGCGCACAGTTTCGATCTCGTCGGACGCACCATCAGCGAGGGCTTCGCCCCCGGCGTGATCGCCGAATCCCTCTCCCCCTTGGGCCCGCTGCCGCGACCCGAACCGCGGGCCATCACCCTCGAACAGGCGATGACCGGCATCGAGGAAGGCCAGTGGGTCAGCCTCACCGGCTACGTGCGCGCGCTGCGCCGCAGCCGCAACGACACGCGCCTCTCCCTCACCACTTCCGCCGGCGAATTCGTCGCCGTCCTCCCGCGCAACGAAAACACCGCGGCCCTGGAGGGGGCCGTCGTCGAACTCCACGGTATCTGCCGCGCCACCACCGATGCGAACGGCCAACTCACCGGCATCCAGTTGTGGGTCGCCGACCAAAACGACGTCCGCATCCAGGAACGCCCGCCCGCCGATCCGTTCGCTCTCCCGCTTCGCTCCATCGCCAGCCTCCGCCAGTTCAACACCCTCGAAGCGCTCAACCGCCGCGTGCACGTCGCCGGCGTCGTGTTGCATCACGAACCCGGGCTGTATTTGCAGCTTCAGGACGAGGAACAAAGCCTCACCGTCCTCAGCCGCGACCCCTCGCCGCTCGCCCCGGGCGATCGCGTCGCCGTCGTCGGCTTCCCCGGCCGGCAAGGCGAACGCTTCGTGCTGCGCGAGGCCGTTTACCGCCGCATCTCCGCCGCCCGCGAGCCCGCACCGCTGCCCCTCGATTCCGCCGATATCGCCCCCGCCCAACTCGACGGCCGGCTCGTCCGCATTGTTGCCCACCTCGCCAGCGTCAGCCGGCGTCCCGACGGCGCGCGCCTCGTCGGCGAATTCGACGGCACGCTCTTCGAGGCCTTGCTGCCCCGCCGTTTCGGGGATCCGCCCGACACGTGGCAACCCGGCAGCCGCGCCGCGTTGACCGGCGTCTATGTCACGCAATTCGACCACAACGCCGCGCCGCACGGTTTCCAGCTTCAGCTCCGCACACCCGACGATGTCGCGATCCTCGCCGCACCGCCGTGGTGGACCACCGCGCGCACCCGCACGGTCGCCGCCGGCCTCGCCCTCGGCACCGTGCTCGCCTTCGCCTGGGTGATCGCACTCCGCCGCCGCGTCCGCCACCAAACCGACCAAATCCGCGCCCAACTCGAAAACGCCGCGCGGCTCGAGGGCGTCCTCGTCCGCTCCTCGAAGCTCGAGTCCCTCGGCGTCCTCGCCGGCGGCATCGCCCACGATTTCAACAACCTGCTCACCGTCGTCCTGGGCAACATCTCCCTCGTGCTCGGCGATCGCCGCCTCGACGGCGAGGATGCCCGCTTCCTCCGCGAGGGCGAACGCGCCGCCTTGCGCGCGCGCGATCTCACCCAACAGCTGCTCACGTTCGCCAAAGGCGGCTCCCCCATCCGCTCCGCCGTCCTCCTCGCCGACATCGTGCGCGAAGCCGCCGCCTTCGCCCTTCACGGCTCCAAGGTCCGCCCCGAGTTCAAATTCGCCTCCGGCCTCTGGCCCGCCCACGTCGACCGCGGCCAGATCGGCCAGGTCGTCCACAACATCGCCATCAACGCCGTCCAGGCCATGCCGACCGGCGGCACGCTCGAATTCACCCTGCGCAACGAACACATCGGCGCCGACTCCCATCTGCCCCTCGAACCCGGCCGGTTCATCGCGCTTTCCATCCGCGACACCGGCAGTGGCATCGGCGCCGATCACCTCGCGCGCATCTTCGATCCCTATTTCACCACCAAACAGCAGGGCAGCGGCCTCGGCCTCGCCACCGTTCACTCGATCGTCAAAAAACACCTCGGCCACATCGACGTCGTCTCCCGGCTCGGCCACGGCACCACCTTTCACCTCTGGCTGCCCGCCGCCGAAACCACGCTCTCCCCCGAACCCACCCCGCCCTCCACCCCGCCGCAGCTCGTCGGACGCGTGCTGCTCATGGACGACGAACCGGGCGTCCGCGCCATGGCCAGCGCCATGCTCCGCCGACTCGGCCTCCTCGTGACCGCCGTGGCCGATGGCCAGGCCGCCATCGACGCTTATGAACAGGCCCGCGACGACGGCGAACCGTTCTCCCTCGTCATGGTCGACCTCACCGTGCCCGGCGGCATGGGCGGCGCCGAAGCCGTCGCCCGACTCCGCCTCATCGATCCCGCGGTGCGCGCCATCGTCTCCAGCGGCTACTCGAACGATCCGACCATGGCCGACTATCGCTCCTGCGGCTTCCTCGGTCGCGTGCCAAAACCCTACGAGTTCGACGAACTCGCGCGCGTCATCGCTTCCGCGCTCCCGGACTCCGC
>JAEYYL010000288.1 GCA_023430825.1 Verrucomicrobiota bacterium
CGGCCTGATTCGCCTGCGCGGGGAGGAGTTCGCCGTGCGACGTCGAGCCATCGACGAACTTCAACTGCGCGATCCCGCTGACCTCGACCGGCTGGCCGTTGTCCTGCAACAGATCGCCGCCCGTGATGCGGGCGTCACTCACCGAGCCGGTCACGACCACCGGCAACGCCGTGTCGAATGCGGTGATGTCGCCGATAAAAATCGGACCGGTAAACGCGACACCCGGCGCGTAGATGCCGGTGAGGCCCTTGCTCGCGAAATAATGCGCGTTCGCCGTGCGCACGCCGCCGAATTTGCCGGTGGGGCTCGAGATCGCGATATACGCGATGTCGGCGATGCCGTCGTAGTTCGTCGTGTCGTGCCCCTGGAAAAGCGGCGATCCGTTGTTGGCCGGATCGTTGGTCGAACTGATCGGCAGCAGAAAGTTGAAACCGCCCGTTGAATCGTGAGCCGTCGCGCGGCCAACGGTGAACACCGACACATTTGTCCGCTCGTCCGCACCGGTAATGATGATACCCGCATGGCCCTTCACGTAGTCGACGCTCTGGTTGTAGTTCACCGGTCGCGCCGGCGAGGTCGCCGCGTCAAGCACGAGCGAGAGCGTGCCGGGGCCACTGAATTCCACCTGCACGATGTCGTCATCGAGATCAATGAACGACGTGCGCGTGATCTGGTTTAGCGTCCAGTCGGCGGTGATCGCTCCGGCGACGCCGGTCAGCAGGACCTGGTCGAAAACCTTGCCACTGACGTGGACGATATCGTCGGCCAGTGCGACGCCTCCGCCGACCACCTTCTCGAGCGTTGAAATGCCAACGATGGCGGCGGCCGACGTCGTGCTTCCCTCGGGGTGGCTGAGGACCACATCGTAGATGCCGGCGGCGGAGGGTTGCGCGTCGCGCACGCTGAAATGCGCACGGCTCGCACCATCAATCGAGGCTCCGTTAAGCCGCCACTGGATGTCCACCGCCGCAAGGCCGGATGGCTCGACAACTAAATCGACGGTCCCACCGAGGGGCATCGTCGCCGATTGCGGCTGCGTTTTGATCGTCGGTCGGAAGGGAATCTGATCGGCAGACAGGATGGCCCCTCTCGCCCCCACCGCGATGAGTTGCGTTCCAGTCCAAGTGCATCCGTGAAGGTCTTGCGCCCCCACAGTGTGGCGCGACCATTCGACGCCATCGCCGCTCGTCAGCACCATGCCCGCAGAACCTACCGCGACAAACTCGCGGCCAGTCCACGTCACACTTCGGAGGGAATTCTGCCCCCTATCACGGGGCGTCCAATCGATCCCGTCGAGGCTGGTCAAAATCGTCGCACCTCCCGATCCCAGTCCTTTCGAGCCGACCGCGACGAACTGCGCGCCGCTCCATGCGACATCGTAAAGAAGGCTTCGTGTTCCGGTAAACCGGGTCGTCCAACTCACCCCGTCGGGGCTGGTCAGGATCGCACCTTCCCCGCCTACCGCTACGAACTGATTCTTTCCCCAGATCACGCTGGTTAAACTTTCCGGAACGTTGGCCTGTTCGATCCAGTTGTCCCCGTCAGGGCTGGTTAGGATTTCACCGAGCGCTGCGACTGCCACAAATTGCGAGCCGCTCCACGCCACCCCTTGAAGCCAATACATGCTTCCGAGGGAGTGGCTCATCCACTCAACACCGTCAGGGCTGGTGAGAATCACGTCGCCGCGGCCAAGCGCCACAAATCGGCTCCCATTCCACGCCACACGCAGCAGCGGAATCGCGGTGGAGGTTCGGTTTGTCCAATCCGCTCCGCCTGAACTCGTGAGAATCGTGCCGTCCCAGCCCACCGCCACCAATCGATCGGCTCCAGCGGTCACATCCATGATATCCGCCGCAACCACCGTTACGCTCCGGTTTGTCCAGTTCTGGCCATCGGGACTGGTCAAAATCGTGCCGGCTTCGCCCACGGCCACGAAGTGGTCACCGCTCCACGCTACGCTGTTCAGATTACCATCTACCGCGGCGCGGCGATCGCTCCAAGTCTCTGCGTTTTCGCTGGTAAAGAGAGCCCCGCTGCCGCCCACCGCGACGAACCGGCTCCCGCTCCAGGCGATGCCCTGCAACGAGGCGACCGTGTCGGGAAGACGGCCAATCCACTCGACACCATCCACGCTGGTCTGGATCGCACTGCTGACCAGCAACGCTTCCCCCGTCGGTCCGGTCATGGCTTCAGCCGTGCCGACGGAAACGAATCGACCGGCGCCCCAGGTCACGGCCCGTCGGTGATTCCGCGTCGTATCATATATCCAATGCCAGTTCACTCCGTCCTGACTGAGTGCCCCTTCCGGCGTCCCATCGCTAACGGCCAAGATTCTCTCACCGCTCCAGGCCAAGCCTACGAACCGAGCACGCGCCATCATGGCGGATTGGAGTGTCCAAATCACACCGTCCGCGCTGGTCGCAATGGTTCCGTTTTCACCCACCGCGACGAATTGTTTCCCGGCCCAAACCACGTCCTCGAGATCGGCTCCGGCCAGAGCCGCCCTTCGAGCGATCCAGTTGGATCCATCCTCGCTCGTCAGAATCGTCCCCGATTCGCCGACCACCACAAAGCGGCCCTCCGCCCATGTCACACCCAGGAGATCATTCGTGCGCCCCGAACGCTGCACGGTCCAGTCCACGCCGTTTGGACTACTCACAATGGTGCCAAGATCCCCCACGGCTACGAGAACGGTTCCGCTGGACGCAACGTCTCGAAGTGTCGCGCCCGTGGGGAGCGGGTTACGCCAGGTCCATTGAAGCTCGGCCTCCGCGAACGCGCCCGATATCGCCAAAACAAACAGTGTGAACAAGCGAAGCAGAGCCGAAGACCAACGACGAATACGGCGGGCGAAACTCACACCCGATGCCTAGTCGAACGCAAATCAGAGGCAAGCTGTCAGCCTGCCGGATTAGCAGCTATCAGCCCCAGGTTTTTTAGCTTCGAAACACTAATATCGAGGAGGACCCAGACCCGTGGCGTTAGCCCGCTTAGATCACACTTCCTGGTGAACCCACTACACCCTGTGGCTTGCCGTCAAACTATCCTGTCATTGCGAGGAGCGAAGCGACGAAGCAATCCATCGAGTTGGATCGCCACGCCCTCGTTCCTCGGGCTCGCGATGACAATCGGGAGTGTGATGAATGCGGGTTAGCCTCCTCGCCGATAAAACTTATCGCGCCAGCAGCCAGGCGCCGAGCGGGCCTTGGTAGAGACCGAAGATCACCGTGCAGAGCGCGAGCGTCGCGAGCGAGACGCCGGCGGCGTAGCCGACCGGCGTGCGCGCAGGACGCGGGTTCATCGCGGCGTGGGCGCCGCGGCTCCATCCCGCGCGCTGATCAGGGCGCTGGATTCACGACGATCTGCTCTGTCACATCAACGCCGTCTTCCTCCAACACGGCCTGATTCGCCTGCGCGGGGAGGAGTTCGCCGTGCGACGTCGAGCCATCGACGAACTTCAACTGCGCGATCCCGCTGACCTCGACCGGCTGGCCGTTGTCCTGCA
>JAEYYL010000291.1 GCA_023430825.1 Verrucomicrobiota bacterium
GTAACGCCGCCTCGAACGCTGCGCAGACCGCCGCCGCCGTGGCCGATACTGCCACAAACGCCGCCGCCAACGCCGCGAATGCGGCCACCAACGCAGCCAACACCGCCTCCAACGCGGCCAGCACCGCGACCCAGGCCGCGTCCACCGCCGCCGACGTAGCGTCAAACGCGGCCAACACAGCCGCCCACGCCGCAGCCAACGCCGCCGGCGCCGCCACGCAAGCCGCCAACAACGCTGCCACGACGGCGACGCACGCTGCCTCGACCGCGTCCAACGCTGCGAACAGCGCCGTCACCAACGCGGCTCAAACCGCCGCCAACGCCGCCGATACGGCCGTGAACGCCGCCAACGTCGCCAGCAACGCCGCGACCAACGCCGTCGACGTTGCCTCCAACGCAGCCAGTTCCGCCAGCACGGCCGCCCAATCCGCCGCCGCGGCCGCCGATACCGCGGCCACCGCGGCGACCAGCGCCGCCGAGATCGCCAGCAACGCCGCCGCCCAGGCCGCCCAAGCCGCCTCACAGGCCGCCGGCAACGCCAGCCAAGCCGCTTCCTCCGCCGCGAACGTCGCCACCAACTCCGCCTCCAACGCCGCGAGCGCCGCCTCCAATCTCGCCTCGGACGTGGCTTCGAACGCCGCCGCCACCGCCGCCAACGCTGCCGCCGCAGCCGCCGATGTCGCGGCGTCCGCCTCCACCGCCGCGTCCTCGGCCGCTCAGATTGCCAGCACTGCTTCCAACGCCGCCAGCGCCGTGGGCACCACCGTGTCCGACACCGCCGCGAACGCCGCCCACACCGCCAGTTCTGCCGCTTCGGTCGCCGCCGACGCCGCAGCCTCCGCGGCCCAGGCGGCCGACGCCGCCACTTCCGCTGCGCAAGCGGCCACCACTGCGTCCAACGCCGCGAGCCAGGCGGCCGGCAACGCCAGCCACTCCGCCGCCACCGCTGCCCACCAGGTGAGCAGCACCGCAGCCAGCGCGCTCGCCTCCGCCGACACCGCCTCCGCCGCTGCGAATAATGCCGCCAGCCAGGCATCGACCGCCGCCGCTGCGGCCAACGATGCCGCGTCGTCCGCCGCCTCCGCGGTCAACCTCGCTCAAGTCGCCAGCAACGTCGTCAACACCGCCGGCTCTTCCCCCGCCGCCGTGGCCGACGCTGCGTCCAGCGCCGCCGACGCCGCCTCTGCAGCCGCCGCGACGGTAGCCGCCGCCGCCAAGGTGGTCACCGACGCCGCGCAAGCCGCAGGTTCCGCCGCCGACACCGCAGCCACAATCGCCACCGGCGCCGCTCAAACCGCCGCGCAGTTGACCCTCCCTCCGGCCGTCTCGATCCCGGTGTCTGTGAGCTCACCGGCCAGCGTCGCTTCCGTGCCACCCACTTTCGCCGCGGCCTCCTCGTCCATCATTCCGCCTTCAACATTCGCCGGTGGCAGCGCCGTCACCGCGCCACCGCCGGTCGCGCCCCCGGCCTCGTTGATCGCCACCCCCGCACCACGCGCGTCGGCCCCCGCGTCCTTCGCTTCCGCACCCGTGGCAACGATCGCACCGCCCCCGGCGTCTCCAGCAGCGCCGGCAGCCGTCGTTGTCCCCCTCGTCAAATCCACGCCCTCCGCTCCTGCGGCAGCTCCATCGAGCGCCACCCGTGCCGTCCCGTCCGCCTCGACCGTCGCGGCCTCACCGGCCAGCAATCCTCCCGCGGCCCCCTCATCTGCGCCGGCGCCCGCCTCCGCCGGCAGCGTCACGGCCGCGTCCACCCCGGTTGCGCCCACCGAGGCTCCGCGCTCCACGCCGTCCAGTGTGGCGTCGGCGCCGGAGAATCGAAACATCGAACCCACCGCCTCCGTCGCCTCCGTTCCGCCAGCCGCCCCGGCGCGCGAGGCGAACTCCGCGCCCGCTGAGCCGACCTTCGTCGCCGCGCCGCCCGTTTCATCCAGCGACTCCTCGGCCGTCACCGCGCCTCGCGCCGATACTGGTTTTGCCGCCCCTTCGAATCCGCACACGTTGACGCACGAGATCCGCGACGCGGATGCCAGCCGGCTCAAGGTGGTGCTGGCCCAGACGCGCGCCGAACTCGACATCAACGCTCACGCACTCACGCAGCTCCGCCAAATCGCCCGCAAAAAGGCTCCGCGCGACCGCACCGAGTTCGACGCCGCCTCGATCCAGATGCGCATGCTCGAGGTCGCCCTCCGCACCAGCATTGCCGCCGCCGCCACCGCGTCGCCCGCGGACGCCGCGGAAGCACAGGCCCAAGTCGCCCGCGACTACGAAGCCTACGCACGCGCCGTCGCCGTCGCCGAAGCCGCCGCCCAGAAATTCCACGGCACCGCCCAGCTCGCCGTCTCCGAGTAACAACGACGTCGCGCCGGCCGCGGCGCCAAGCGCAGCGGTCGCAACCCAGCTCCGGCTTGGATTCTCCGCCACACCGCGTCGCGAGCGAACGTTGCACCGCTGCGTGCGCCCCGTTTAGTGGCCCCATGAAATCCCGCTGGCTGCCGCTCGGCCTCTTCATCCTGCTCGCCTTCCTGGCTGCCGCGATCGGCGGGTTCGCCACCTCCACCAGCGTCGACACCTGGTATCCCACGCTCCGCAAACCGTCGTGGTCTCCGCCCAATGCCGTTTTCGGTCCGGTCTGGACTGTTCTCTATCTCCTGATGGCCGTCGCCGCGTGGTGGGCTTGGCGCGTGGGCTCCCCAGCGGACGCACGCCTGACCGTTCGGCTCTACGGCGCCCAGCTCGCGCTCAACGCCCTCTGGTCGATCCTCTTCTTTGGCCTTCGCTCCCCCGGCGCCGCATTGATCGACATCGTCGTGCTCTGGCTCGTATTGATCCGACTTTACATTCGCTTCCGCGCGGTGGACCGCCTCGCCGGCTGGCTGTGGCTTCCCTATGTGATCTGGGTAAGTTTCGCCGCGACGCTCAACGCCGCCATCTGGGAATTCAACCGGTGACCGCCCCTGCCCCGGGTATCACGTAACCAAACACCGCCACCCAGTGGCAGACGCTCCCCGCAAGCACGAACCCGTGCCACACCGCATGGTGGTAGGGCAGGCGTCTCCAAAGATAGAATACAGCACCGCCCGTGTAGCTCAGCCCGCCGGCGAGCAGCAGCCACAGTCCGCCCGGCGGCACCGCTTCGAGCATCGGTCGCGCCGCTAGCACCACGAGCCAGCCCATCCCGAGATAAATCAACGTCGACCCCACCCGAAACCGCCCCGCGAGCCAGAACTTCAACACGACGCCGGCAAGCCCCAGTCCCCACACCACGCCGAACAAGCTCCAGCCCCACGGCCCGCGCAGGCTCACCAGCAGAAACGGCGTGTAGGTCCCTGCGATCAGCAGAAAAATTCCCGCGTGGTCGAACTTTCGCAGCAGCCGCTTCGTGTCCGCATCGCGAAACGCATGATACAACGTCGACGCCGTGTAGAGCAGCACGAGCGTCGTCCCGAACACCGCCGCGCTCACCACCTGCCATGCATCGCCGCGCAGCGCTGCATACGTCACCAGCAACGCCAGCCCCGCCACGCTCAACACCGCCCCCACGCCATGCGTGATCACATTGGCCAGCTCTTCGCGGGGCGTATAGGCCGACGGTGGCGCGCTCATACGGCTAGCCTCGCGCGCGCCGCCTCATTTCGCAAAGCTCATTTCCGCCGCCCATGAAATCCTTCCGCCACGAACTCTGGTTCGAACTCCCTCGCCGCCGCGCACTGACCAACATCACGCCGCAGGTCGAGGCGGCCCTCCGCGAGAGCGGCATTCGCGAGGGCCTCTGCCTCGTCAACGCCATGCACATCACCGCGAGCGTATTCATCAACGACGACGAACGCGGCCTGCACGCCGACTTCGAGCGCTGGCTCGAACACCTCGCGCCCGAGAAACCCCACGACGCCTACGCGCACAACCGCACCGGTGAGGACAACGCCGACGCCCACCTCAAGCGCACGATCATGGGCCGCGAGGTCGTCGTTGCGATCACCGCCGGCCAGCTCGACCTCGGCCCGTGGGAGCAGATTTTCTACGGCGAGTTCGACGGCCTCCGCCGCAAGCGCGCCCTCGTCAAAATCATCGGCGAGTGAACCATCAGCAGCACCCAACTTGATACTTTACAGAGCCGCAGTTGGGTCCCATTGATGGTTCGGGATGAAGAACGTGACCCGTAATACGAAGGAAAAATGCGTCATGGCGCGGGTCATGAGGGAAAGGATACGCCATCAAAAGAATTTCAGTCTCGCGGATTATGTGACTTGGTCCGCAGCGGAAAAGGCGGCCGCCGCTTGGGTCCGCGCGACGATCAAAACGCTCCCGCCCGAGTTGCCTCGCGAGGGGCGGATGACCGTTAGTAATACCTCCGGAGTCGTGGGCGTCCACCGCAGCATTCATGTCGTCCGCAAATCAAGCGGTCGAGTTTACGAGTATGAACGCTGGATCGCTCGCTGGCCCCGCTGTCCTAACCGCGGCGGCGTCGCTTGGTATGTGACAGACAGCATCGATGATACAAACGCGTTCGTCCTTGCTGTCCTAAGCTTGCAAATGAAGTCCGTGGATCGATCCGAGATTCTGGCGCGGTTCGACGAGATCGACGGGACCGAGCAGTATGATGACATCGCCCAACTGCGAAAATAGAGCGACTCGATGCGCCTCACCCCGATCTCCCGCAGCGACTTGGTCCGCCGGCTCCGCGCGCTCGGCTGGGACGGGCCGCACTCGGGAGGTCGTCATCAGTTCATGGTCAAAGGCGAATTCCAGCTCACCCTTCCCAATCCCCACGGATCCGGCGAAATCGGCGTCAATCTCCTCAAGGTGATCTTGGACGAAGCGGGCATTTCCCGCAACGAATGGCTCAAGCCGCGCTGACGACCTCGGACTCGCTGCGCGCCACGGCGGGGAGACCGATACCACGCTTCAGCGCGAGTTCGATCCAGCCCTCCAGCGCTTTCTCCACATCCTGCAACGCCTCTTTTTTCGTCGCGCCCGTCCCCATCAAACCGCGAAAACCCGGAATTCGCGCGACATATCCCTCGCCGCCCCCCAGCGACTCAACGGTCGCCAGTTTCAGCGCCTGCTTCCGATACGTAGCCAAGATATCCACGCCGAAACCTTTCACGAAATCCCGCTCCGATTCAAGAGCGGTAGTGACAAAACCTGACACCCTAAAGGCTCGTTCGCACCAAACCAATCTGGTCCTCCCCGAAATCCGAGTCCGCTCATGAAGTCCTCCGGCCCCTCGCCATCCCACCGCGCTGCCGCCGCCCGCGAAATCTTCGCCTACCTCGCCGCCACGGACCCGCTGCCGCCGGAACCCGCCGATGCGATCCTCGGCTTCGGCATGTTCGACCTCACGCTGCCGGTCTTCTGCGGCGAACTCTTCGCGCGCGGCCTCGCGCGCCACGTCGTCTTCACCGGCGGCATCGGCGCCGGCACCGGCGACCTCGGCCAGCCCGAAGCCGACGCCTGGCGCGGGGCGCTCCTCCGCGCGTATCCAGATTTCCCCCACGAGAACCTCATCCTCGAAAACCGTTCGACCAACACGGCGGAAAATATCGATTTCACCGCCGCCCTGCTCGGGCGCAATTTTCCCACGCTCGCCTTTGGCACCGGTCTGCGCACCGCGCTCGTCGTCGCCTCCCCGTCTCGCCTCCGGCGCGTGAAGCTCACGCTGCAGCATCTACAGCCCGCGCTCCACATCACGCGCTGCCTCCCCCCGAAAACGACGTTCGAGCGCGAACACGCGCTCTACGAATCGCAAGGCCACGACTACTTCGGGCACCTCGCCGGCGAACTCGATCGCATCGTCACGTATCCCGCCCGCGGCTGGATCGCGTCCGAGCCACTCCCGCCCGCCATCACCGCCCTCCACGCCCTCTTGCGCAACGCCGCTCGGACCTAAGAGTCTGTCGGACTTAGAAAATGAAGGCCATCTGGCATCGATTATTCGCGATAAAAAGGTCCCGTGAGATCGAATATGCATCTATAAACGCCTTTGTGCGCCTAAGTCCGACAGACTCCTAAC
>JAEYYL010000368.1 GCA_023430825.1 Verrucomicrobiota bacterium
CCGCGAGACCGCCGCTCCATGGGAGCGTCCGTGGAGCGAGACGGCGAACGCGAGTCTGATTTTCCAACCCTGCCTCGCGGAGCTCGGCCCTCCAACGCGTGGACCACGCCCGCCGCCGTCTTCAACTCGCCCCCGCCCGGTCATCCTCCTCCGGCGTCGCCAGCGCCTCGCGCAACACCCGCGCGAGGCCCGACATCTCATACGGTTTCGCCGCCACGCCGCAGAAACCGTGCTCGCGAAAATTCGCCAGCACCGGATCGCTCGAATAACCGCTCGACACGATCGCGCGCACCTTCGGGTCCAGCCGGCGCAACTGCGCGATCGCCTCGCGACCGCCCATCCCGCCCGGCACCGTCAGGTCCATCATCACCAGCGAAAACGGTTCCCCGTTCTCCTGCGCCTGCCGATACAGCTGCACCGCCTGCGCGCCGTCCGCCGCACACGTCACCTCGAAGCCGAACCGCCGCAACAAAATCATCGCCATCTGCCGGATCGATTCCTCGTCGTCCATGAACAACAGCCGGCCCGTCAACCGCATCGGCTCCGCCCCGCGTTTTTCGCCCTCCTCCTCCTTCACCACCGCACGCGACGCCGGCAGCCAGATGTGAAACGTCGTGCCCCGCCCGATCTGCGAATCGACGTCGATCGTCCCATGATGCTTGTGCACGATCGAGTAAACCGCCGCCAATCCCAGCCCGCTCCCCATCTGCTTTGTCGTGAAATACGGGTCGAAAATCCGCGACAGGTGCTCCGGCTTGATCCCCACCCCTGTATCCGAAATTCCGATGCGAACGTAATCGCCGGGCGCCAGCGCCGGCCGCGACAGCCCCGGCCCGACGTGTTCGTTGCGCAGCGAAATCTTCACCGTGCCGCCCTCCGGCATCGCCTGCACCGCGTTCAACACCAGGTTCTGCACCACGCGGCCGATCTGCCCCTTGTCCGCATCCGCCGGCCACAGCTTCGCCGCGAAATCGTAATCCGCCCGCACCCGCGAACCGTGCAGCGTGAACGTCGTCATCTCGCGCACGATGCCGTCCAACTGCACCGCCGCGCGCACCGGCTCGCCGCCCTTCGCAAACGTCAGCAACTGCTGCGTGAGGTCCCGCGCTCGCAGCGTCGCCTTCTCCGCCTCGCGCAGGCTCCGCCCCGCGTCCGACTCCGGCGCGACGTCCAGCGCCGCCAGCGCCACGTTCCCCATCACCGCCGTCAGGATGTTGTTGAAATCGTGCGCGATCCCGCCCGCCAGGATGCCGACCGACTCGAGCTTCGTCGCCCGCACCAGTTCCTGCTCCAGCCGGTCGTGCTCCGTCACGTCGCGAAACACCAGCACCGTGCCGATCACCTGGCTCGTCGCCGAGTGGATCGGCGCGCAACACCCTTCCACCAGCCGGCTCACGCCTCCGGCCACCACCAGCCGCGTCCGCGGCGGCAGCTCGATCACCGCATCGCCCTGCGTCACCTGGCGCCATGGCACCTCGATCGCCTCGCCTGTGCGATCGTTCTCCAGCCGGCAAATCGCGCTCACCGGCCGGCCCATCGCCCGCTCGCTCTCCACCGCCGCAAACGCCGCCGCCGCCGGATTCATGAACTGCACCGTTCCCTCCACATCCGTCGTGATCACTCCTTCCGCCATCGCCCGCAGCGTCACCGCCAGCCGCTCCTTCTCCGCCGCCAACGCCGCCTCCGCCTGCTTCAGTTCCGTCAAATCGACGAACACCATCACCGATTGCCGCAGATCCAGCCCGCCTTCGTTCAACTCCATCCACCACCGCAGATGCAGGTAATGCTGGCGTCCCTCGAAATCCTTCAGCTCCAGCTGCGTCTCCAGCGTGTTCCGGCCCTCCCACAGGCTCAACAACGCCGCCTTGATCACGCGCAGCGAATCGCCCGTGGACAACATCCAGCGCCGATGCCGGAAATCCGACTTATCCTTCGCCCGCAGCATCGTCATCGCCGCGTCGTTCGAATCCACGAAGTGAATCTTGCGCGCGCCCCGCACCAGCTCGCGCGGATTCGCCAGCCACGCCTCGAGATCGACCACCCCCTGCGCCCGCAACTCGTCCAGCCAGCTCCCCACCGCGGTGAAGTCCGCCTCGATGATCGCCACCGGCGTATGCTGATAGAGCGTGCGGTAACGCAGCTCCGACGCCCGCACCGCCTGCTCCGCCGCGCGCCGCTCCGTCAAATCCGTGATCACGCCCACCAGCTGCCACTCGCCCGGCCCGAGCGCCTTGATCGTCACCTGCTCGTGCAGCCAGAACGACCGCTCGCCCCGCTGCGCACGAAACTCCTGCTCGTAGCCCGGCTGGCCCGACAACACCGCGCGTCGTGCCCGCCCTTCGATCTCCGCCCACGACGCCGCATCCATCACCTCCGGCCACATCAACGCCGCCCGACTCGCCGGATCGCAGCCGAACAGCTCCCGATACAAATGCGAACGCGGCACGAACATCACCCACCGCAACTCCTCCTCCTCCACCGCAAACACCCGCGCCTGCCACAGCAGGCAATCCACTGTTTCCAGCATCTGCTCCACCTGCGCCTGGCTCGCCTTCTGCGCTTCCTGCGCCTCGCGCTGCGCCGTGATGTCCGTGATCACCCCCACCAGCCGCGCCTGTCCCGGCTCCAGCGGCGAAATCGTCACCACCTCGTGCAACCACACCACGCGCTCCTCCGCGATCACGCGAAACTCCTGCTCATAGCCTTTCTCCTGCCGCCGGATCGCCTCACTCGCCCGCGCCTCCATTTCCTTCAACTCGGGCACGTTCAGTTGCGACCACGCGAAATTCGCCACCGTCGCGTTCTCGCCGAACAACCGCCGGAACAGCACCGACCGCGTCGTATAAAACGTCCACGCATGCCGCACCGCGTCGATCTCCTTCACCGTCGCCTCCCACACCATGCAGTCCGCCAGCTCCAGAATCTGCCGGAGCTGCGCCTCCGTCGTCCGCCGCGCCTCCTCCGCCTGCCGCCTCGCCGTGATGTCCGTGATCACGCCCACCACATCCCATTGATTCGCCCCCGCCGGACTGATCGACACCTGCTCCGATATCCAGATGTCACCTTCGGCCTTCGGCACGTGAAACACCTGCTCGTAGCCCGGCAACCCGCCCTCGAACGCCAGCCGCGACGTCTCCAGCATCTGCGGAAACTCCGGCACGCCGATGCCCGGCCAGTCGAACGCGTTCGCCTCCGGATCACGCCCGAAGATCCGCCGGTGCAGCCGCGAACGCGGCACATACAACCGCCACAATAACTTTCCACTCGCCTCCTTCACCACGTGCCCTTGCCAAATCAGGCAGTCCGCGCGGCGCAATAATTCCTCCAGCCGCGCCTCGCTCCGCCGCTGCGCCTCCTCCGCCTCACGCTGCTGCGTCACATTCGTGACCACACCCACCATCCGCCATTCGTCGGGGCCCACCGCCTGGATCGATACGCGCTCGTGCAACCAATAAAGCCGGCCGTTGCGCGTCACGCGAAACGTCTGCTCGTAACCGGGCGCCCCCGACGTGATCGCCCCCGTGCTGCGCGCGTTCATCTCCGTCAGGTCCGGCACTTCGCCGAGATTCCACAATTCCTCGACATCCCCTCGCGCCCGCCCGCCCAGCAGCTCCGCGCTCAACCGCGATGACGGCAGATCGAAATGCACCCAGTTGAATCGCCCGTCCGCTTCCCGCACCACGTTCGCCCGCCACAGCAGACAATCCGCCCGCTCCAGGATCTCCCGCAGCGCTCCCTCGCTCGCCTGCCGCGCCTCCTCCGCCTGCTGCCGCTTCGTCACATCCGTCACCACCCCCACCAACTGCCACTCCCCCGGCGCCTCCGGCCGGATCGTCGCCTGCTCGTGCAACCAGAACCGCTCCCCGTTCAACTCCCCCGTGAGTGTCTGCTCGTAGCCGTGCTCGCCGCGCAAAATCGCGCCGTGCGACAGCTCCACCATCCCCGCATACGCCTTCGCGCCCACCAACTCGTCCCACGGCAACACCGTCCCTTCCCACGGATCTTTCCCAAACAGCTTCCGGTAAAGCGTCGAACTCGGCACGTGCAGAATCCAGTGCAGCTCTCCGTCCGCCGCCTGAAACACCCGCGCATGCCACAGCAGGAAATCCGCCGTCTCCACCACCTGCTGCAACTGCGCCTCGCTCGCCTGCTTCGCCTCCTCCGCCCGCCGCTGCGCCGTGATGTCCACCACCACCCCTTCCAATCGCCACTCCCCGTCACCGATTCGCTGCACCGTCACCTGCTCGTGCATCCACAGCACCTCCTGCCCCAGCACCACGCGAAACTCGTGCTCATAGCCCGATTGTCCTTCCTCCATCGCCGTCCGGCTCCGCGCCTCGATCTCCGCAAACTCCGGCACGAGTGACTTGTCCCACGGCATCCGCTGCCCCGTCGCCGAATCGCCGCCGATCCGCCGGTAAAGCTCCGACTTCGGAATGAACCACTCCCACTCGAAACGACCGTCCCCGCTCCGCGTCACATGCGCCTGCCACAGCATGCAATCCGCCCGCGCCAGCAGTTGGCGCAACCGCTCTTCGCTGTCCCGCCGCGCCTGCTCCGCCTCGCGCTGCGCCGTGATGTCCGTCGCCAGCCCCACCAACCGGAATTCCCCGCCCCCCAGCGCCTTGATCGTCACGCTTTCCCGCAGCCACACCGTCTGGCCGTCCGGCATCTCGATGTGAAACTGCTGCTCGTATCCACTTTCCCCCTTCACCAGCGCCCGCCGGCACCGCTCGTCCATCGCCTTCTTCTCCGGCACATCCAACTGCTTCCATAAACCCGCCCGTTCGGGCGCGCGCTGCTGCGCAAACAACCGCCGCGACAACCTCGTCGGCTGCAGCATGAACTGCCGCCAGTGCCAGCCCTCCGGCGTCAGCTTCACCGTCGCCTGCCACAACAAACCGTCGGCGAACTCGAGCACCCCGCTCAACTTTTTCGCATCCTCCCGCGCCCGGCTCCCGACCCACCACGCCGCCGCTCCCGCCGCCGCCAGCAGCGACGCCGCCAGCCACCACGCCATCCCACCCGTCGCCGGTTCCACCGCCATCTCCGCCCCGCGCACCATCGCCGGCGCCAACCCCGCGCAGGCCGCAGCCATCGCCCGGCGCGCCAGATGCCGGGCAGGCGGAGAAATGCTGCAGGAGCGGGAGCCTGCGAGGCAGGAGTAACCGGATTTCACGAACACGTGCGCAGTGGATTAACGTTATCGGAGGTCCTCCCCGTAACCTTAAGCGAAACTCTTGCCAAGCATTTGAACCGACCACGCAGTCAAATGTCCGCGCAGCGTCCTCGCGAACCTCGTTTGACTTTCGCTTCGTTCCCCCGACCAATCTCCGCCGCATGGCCAAACGCGCCGTTCTCCTCGTCAATCTCGGTTCCCCTGACTCCACCTCCGTCGCCGACGTGCGGCGTTATCTCCGCGAATTCCTCGGCGATGAACGCGTCCTCGACCTTCCGGCCCCCGCCCGCTGGCTGCTCCTCGAAGGCATCATCCTGCGCACCCGCCCGAAAAAATCCGCGCACGCCTACCAGCAGATTTGGACCGACCAGGGCTCGCCGCTCATCATCACGTCGCGCCACGTCCGCGACAAACTCGCCGCCACGCTCGGCGAAGCCACGCCCGTGTATCTGGCCATGCGATACGGGAGCCCGTCGATCGCCTCTGTCGTCGCGCAGATCGCCGCCGACGGCATCGACGAAATTCTCCTGTTCCCGCAATATCCGCACTACGCGATGTCCTCGTGGGAAACCGTCGTCGTGAAGGTTTACGAGGAAGCCGCGCGCCTCGCGCCGAAACTCCGCGTCGAATGCGTGCAGCCGTTCTACGCCGACGCCGACTACATCGAAGCGCTCCACGCCGTCACCGCGCCCTACCTCCAACAGCCGCACGATCACATTCTCTTCAGCTACCACGGCATCCCCGAGCGCCACCTCCGCAAGGCCGACTCCTCGAAAGCCCATTGCACGATCGTCGCCGATTGCTGCGCCACCTGCTCGCCGCTTCACGCCACCTGCTACCGCGCGCAGGTCCTCGCCACCACCCGCGCGCTCGTCGCCCGCGCCGGCATCCCCGCCGACAAGTTTTCCGTTTCCTTCCAGTCGCGCCTCGCCGGCGAACCGTGGCTCACGCCGTTCACCGACCACGAACTCGAGCGCCTCCCCAAAGAAGGAAAAAAGAAACTGCTCGTGATCTGCGCCGCATTCGTCGCCGACTGCCTCGAGACGCTCGAGGAAATCCGCGGCGAGGGCCGCGACACGTTCATCGAGGCCGGCGGTGAATCGTTCGAACAGATTCCCTGCCTCAACGACCAGCCGCCCTACATCGACTTCCTCGCCGGCCGCGTGCGCACGTGGCTCGCCGATCGCCCGCGTTGAACGATCCGCTTCCAACGTCTCCCCCCGCCAGCCGCGCCACCCCCGTGGATCTCGCCGCCGTTTTTCTCCTCGATCCTTCCGGACGCATCGTCACCGCCAGCCGCGCCGCCCGCTCCCTCTGGCAGGCCGCCGCACACGAACTCACCGGCGAACCGTTTTCCTCGCTCTTCGTCTTCGACGTCACGTCGAGCGAACCCGACTGGCTCGAAGCGCAATGGGACGTCATCCTCGGCGCCACGCTCGATCGCATCACGCCGCTCACCGCCCAGCCGCGCGAGGGCGCACCGCGCACCGTTCGCGTTCAACTCGAGAAAATCTCCGACACGTCCTACCTCGCGACGGTCCAGCCTCCGGCCCCCGCCGCCGCCGCCGCACCCGTCTCCGGCGATCAATCCGCCGCGCTCCAACTCCTCGCCACCCAGGGCGCCGCGGGCTTCTTCGACCTCGATCTCAAAAGCGGTCGCGTCACCTACTCGCGCTCTTGGAAAAAAACGCTCGGCTATGTCGACGCAGAACTTCCCGACACCCTCGACACCTGGCGCCAGCTCATCCACCCCGACGACTCCGCTGCCGCCCCCGACCAGCTCGGCCGCAAGCTCACCGTCGGCGCGCGCCCGTTCAACGTCGAGTTTCGCATGAAGCACCGGCTCGGCCATTGGGTCTGGATCCAGTGCGTCGGCGTGCAGGTCCTCAGTCCCGCCGGCGAACTCGAGCGGGTCGTCGGCCTCAATCTCGACATCTCCGAGCGCAAGGAACTCGAGGAAACCAGCCTCGCCAACGACGAGCGCATCGAACTCCTCTCCAGCGCCGGCCCGCTCGGCGCGTTCGATCTCGATTTCATCAACCAGAAATTCTGGTTTTCGCCCGCCTGGAAAAAACTCCTCGGCTACCGCGACGACGAACTGCCCAACGAGCTCGCCACGTTCGCCGCCAGCCTTCCGCCCGATGAACTGCCCGGCGGCGTCGACACCTGGCTTCTTCTCCGCGCGCCCGGCCAGAGCAATTTCGTCGAACCCGAACTCCTCGTCGGCAAGGACGGCCGCCGCATCCCCGTCCTCTTCGGCGCGCACCGCACGCTCACGCGCAAACGCGACCTCGCGCGCGTCACCGGTTTCATCAGCACCGCGCCGACCGTTCATGCCGCGCCCGGCGAAGGCCTCTCCGGCCCGCTCGCGCAGGACGCCTTCGCCGCGCTCGCCGAGGGCCTCATCGTCACCGACGCCGTCGGCCGCATCCTCCACGTCAACGCCGCCGGCGCGCGTCTCCTCGCCCTCGCGCCCGACCGCATGCTCGGCGAGCCCGTCGCCGATATTTTCCGCCTCGTCAACCGCGAGACCGGCCGCCCCGCCGACGACCCGTGCGAACGCGCCCTCGCCGCCGACGCCCCGCTGCCGCTCTTCAACGAGGACGCCCTCGCGCCGCTCGCCGCCGGCGACGCCCCGCGCCCGATCGCCTGGACTGCGCGCGTCTCATCCGACCCCGCCGGCAAACCCCGCGGCGTCATCATCGTTTTCCGCGACCCCGCCGAGATGAACCTCACCCCCGAGGAACTCGTCAAAGCCAGCCGCTTCGAATCCCTCGGCCTCCTCGCCGGCGGCATCGCGCACGATTTCAACAACCTTCTCACCACGATCCTCGGCGGCGTCTCGCTCGCGAAGGACAACCGCGATTACTCCGCGCTCGAAGACAGCGAAAAAGCCTGCCTCACCGCCAAGGGTCTCACGAAGCAGTTGCTCATGTTCGCCAAGGGCGGCTCCGGCACGCAGATCGTCGTCGCCGCGAAAGACATTCTCGACGACGCGATCAAGATCGCCGCCGCCGGCACCGACGCACAGATCACCGTCGAAGTCCCCGAGGGCGTCGAACCCGTCCGCGTCGACCGCGCGCAAATCCTCCAGGTTTTCCAAAACCTCGTCGTCAACGCGCTTCAGGCCATGCCGCCCGCGCCGCATCGCGCCCGCCTGCAACTCCGCGCGACGAACACCAAGCTCGCCGACGACCAGATTCCCCCGCTGCCCGGCGGCGATTACATCGAGTTTGAAGTCCGCGACAACGGCAGCGGCATCGCCCCCGAAAACCTCCAGAAAATTTTCGACCCGTTTTTCACCACGAAGAAACACGGCACCGGTCTCGGCCTCGCCACCGTGCTCTCCATCGTGCGCAAACACGGCGGCCAGATCGGCGTCGATTCCGTGATCGGCACCGGCACCGCGTTCACCGTTTTCCTCCCGCGCGCCGACGCCCCCGTCGAGGTCCAGGCCCGCCGCGCGCCGTCGCTCCGCTTCGGCACCGGCCGCATCCTGTTCATGGACGACGACCCGAAAATCTCGTCGCTCACCGCGAACATGCTGCAGAGCCTCGAATACAAATACGACCTCGCGAAAAACGGCGAGGAAGCGATCACGCTCTACAAGCGCTACCTCAACATCGGCCGGCCTTACGATGCCGTGATCATGGACATCACCGTCGTCGGCGGCATGGGCGGCGAGGAATGTTTCAAAGTGCTCCGCGACCTCGACCCCGAAGTCCGCGCCATCGTCTCGAGCGGTTACGACAACGACGACATGGCCCGCCGTTTTCTCGACATGGGTTTCTGCGGTTACCTGACGAAACCCTACCGCGTCGCCGAACTCGGCAAAGTCATCAAAGCCGTCGCGGGCTGAGTCCCGAAAAAAAACGGCGCCCTGCGCGCTGCACTCAACGAAACTCAGCCTCATTTCCGGCCGACGAAGAATTCTAGGACCAGGCTCTCGGGTCGAATCACAAGTTACGCCCGCTCTTGCCTGATGGCATAAATACCGCAGCGTTGGCACATGCCTACTGTTGCCAAGGTAGCCCGCAAGCCCAGCGTTCGTCGATCCATCGCAAAGCCGGTTGCTGCCCGAATCCGTCGGTCCGCCGCAGTTTCTATCCCGCCGCCGCCTGCCAAAGCCACGGCTGGTGATTTGCTCAAGATACGTGACTTCGGCAAAGGCGTGAACTGGGCCTTGGTGGAACAGGCGGTCACCGACCGCGCCCGCTGATCGCCCGTGGTCTTCGATACCAACTTCCTTATCTGCTATGCCGGGCAGAGAAAGAGCCTCCCGCGCTCCCGTGCCATCGCATTCATCAAGATACACGCGGACGCCCCGCTCTACGTTTCGCGAGTGAGCGCGATGGAGTTCGCCGCCGGATGCCCGGACGATGCGACCGCCGCCCGACATCTCACACTCTTCACGATACTTCCGGTTGATGAAATCATTTGGGACGGTGCCACCGAGATATTCCGCATGCTGCGCAAAGCCGGCGTCCGCATCGGCATGGCCGACACCCTTATCGCCGCCACTGCCCGCCGCTACGGCCTGCCCGTTGTCACCAACAACACCGATGATTTCGCGGTCGTGGACGGCATCCAGGCACTCGGCTTTTGAACGCGCGCCCGAGCGACACTTGATCATAGAACGTGCCCACGACATTCCATATCCGCTCAAGGGAGATTCGATCGAGGAAGTCTTTAGTCCCGCCACGCTTGTCGCCCGTAGGCTCGACACGGCTGACGCCGGAACCTAATTCGAGCTCTATTTCCTGCGCTCGCATTCTTCCCACGCCTGATCGCTGCCGCAAGGTTGAGCCCATGTCCACCGTCGCTCCCAAGAAGCCGGTCCGGCTTCGCGCCGCCCGCGCCGTGAAAACACCCTCCGTGTCGCGCCGCTTAACGCCGCCGCCTGGACCGTCTGCGCGCGAGGCATTGGCTGATTACCCGGCGCCCTCTCCGGATTTTAACGCCGCCGCTGTCGAGAGCCTCGTCGCCGCCCGCTCGCGCCGGTGATCTACGACACCAATTTTTTGATCGCCCTCCAAGGGCGCACAAAAGGCATCACCGCCGCCGCTGCTCGCGAGTGGCGCATGGCCAACGATCCGGTCCGCTGTATATTCCCCGCGCGGTGGCGATGGAGTTTTGCGTCGGCTTCAAAACCGACGCCCTCGCGGCGCCCTACCTGCTCAATTTTGTCATTCTCCCGATCGACGAGACGGTGATCGCCGAGACGACGCGAATCATGCGCGAAACCGCACAAGAGGGCCGGGGCATCGGAATGGCGGACTCGATGATCGCCGCAACCGCGCGTGTTTACGGCCTTCCCATCGTCACAGACAACGTGAAGCACTTCCGCCTCGTATCCGGTCTGGATGTGCGAAGCTACCTGGCCCCCATCCGACGCTAACGGTTAACAGTCCGGTCGGATTGCACACTAATCGTAGCGGAGCGCTCACAAGGACATCCGCGAACATCGACGCGAGCGTTTTACGCACTTCCCTGGCCCGCTTCCTTCGCGCGGCGCGTGAACTCTCCGCCCGCGCACCAAATTCCCTTTTGACCCTCCGCCACCGCGCCGCTTAGGTGCACCCTCTCTCACCGTTTTTCTCACTATCATGTCCGCCAAGCCTACCCTCATCTACACCAAGACCGACGAAGCCCCCGCGCTTGCCACCTATTCGCTGCTGCCGATCGTGCAGGCTTTCGCGAAACATGCGGACATCAACGTCGAGACGCGCGACATCTCCCTCGCCGGCCGCATCCTCTCCGCCTTCGCCGACAAGCTCCCCGCCGCCCAACGCGTCCCCGATCATCTCGCCGAACTCGGTGCCCTCACACTCCAGCCCGAGGCCAACATCATCAAGCTGCCCAACATCTCCGCGTCCGTCCCGCAGCTGAAGGAAGCCATCGCCGAACTCCAGGCCCACGGCTACGCGCTCCCCAATTACCCCGACGCCCCGAAGAGCGACGAGGAAAAGGACGCCAAGGCCCGCTACGACAAAGTCAAAGGCTCCGCCGTCAACCCCGTCCTCCGCGAGGGCAACTCCGACCGCCGCGCCCCGAAAGCCGTCAAGGACTACGCCCGCGCCCACCCCCACTCCATGGGCAAATGGTCGCCGGCCTCGAAGACCACCGTCGCCACCATGGGCCGCGACGATTTCTACTCCAACGAGAAGTCCGTCACCGTCTCCGCCGCGACGACCGTGAAAATCGACTTCGTCGCCGCCGACGGCACCACGAAAACCCTTCTCCCCAAGCTCGCGCTCAAGCCCGGCGAAATCCTCGACGCCACTGTCATGCGCAAGCAGGCGCTCGTCGCGTTCTACGAGCAGCAGATCGCGAAGGCCAAGGCCGACGGCGTCCTCTTCTCGCTCCACCTCAAGGCCACGATGATGAAGGTCTCCGACCCGATCCTCTTCGGCCATGCCGTGCGCGTTTACTTCAAAAACCTCCTCGCGAAACACGCCGCCACCTTCGCCGAGCTCGGCGTCGATCTGAACAACGGCTTCGGCGATCTCGTCGAAAAACTCGCGAAGCTCCCCGCCGACAAGAAGTCCGCCATCGAGGCCGACATCGTCGCCGCTTACGGCGCCGGCCCCGGCATCGCGATGGTCAACTCCGACCAGGGCATCACCAATCTCCACGTTCCGAGCGACGTCATCGTCGACGCCTCCATGCCCGCGATGATCCGCGCCGGCGGCAAGATGTATGACGCCCAAGGCAAACTCCAGGACACGCTCGCCGTCATCCCCGACAGCTCCTACGCCGGCGTTTACGCCGCCACCGTCGACTTCTGCAAACAGCACGGCGCTTTCGATCCGAAGACGATGGGCTCAGTCCCCAACGTCGGTCTCATGGCCCAGGCCGCCGAGGAATACGGTTCGCACAACAAGACCTTCCAGATCACCGCCGCCGGCACCATCCGCATCGTCGACGAATCCGGCAAAACGCTCCTCGAGCACACCGTCGCCGAGGGCGACATCTGGCGCGCCTGCCAGACGAAGGACGCGCCCGTGCAGGACTGGGTGAAACTCGCCGTCACGCGTGCCCGACTTTCGAATACACCCGCCGTTTTCTGGCTCGACGAGAAACGCGCCCACGACGCGCAAATCATCGCCAAGGTCAAAACGTATCTGGCTCAGCACGACACCAACGGCCTCGATCTCCGCATCCTCGCGCCCGCCGCCGCCTGCACATTCACCCTCGAACGCCTGAAGGCCGGTCAGGACACCATCAGCGTCACGGGCAACGTCCTCCGCGACTACCTCACCGACCTCTTCCCAATCCTCGAAGTCGGCACCAGCGCAAAGATGCTCTCGATCGTTCCCCTCATGAAGGGCGGCGGTCTCTTCGAAACCGGCGCCGGCGGCAGCGCGCCGAAACACGTCGAGCAGTTCGTGCAGGAAAATTACCTCCGCTGGGACAGCCTCGGCGAATTTTTCGCCCTCGCCGCATCGTTCGAACACGTCGGCCTCACCTTCAACCACGCGCGCGCGAAACTCCTCGCCGACACCCTCGACGCCGCCACCGCGAAATTCCTCGAGCTCGACCGCTCGCCCGGCCGCAAACTCGGCACGATCGACAACCGCGGCAGCCATTTCTACCTCGCGATGTATTGGGCGCAGGAACTCGCGCGCCAGCACAAGGACGCCGAGATCGAGCGCACGTTCATTCCGATCGCCGCCGAACTCGAAGCCGCCGAGGAGCAGATCGTGCAGGAACTCCTGGCCGTCCAGGGCAAGCCCGTCGACATCGGCGGCTACTACCAGCCCGACGACGCAAAATCCTCCGCCGCCTTGCGCCCGAGCCCGACGTTCAACCAGATCCTCAGTCAGCTCTGACACGACTGAACCGTCCGTTCGATGGAGCCGCGGCGCCCTCGCCGCGCCTTGCTCGTGAAACGCGCAAGGGCGCCGCGGCTCCGTGATATATATATATATATCCCCGCCGACGCCCCTCCGGGGGCGCGTCGGGACGCGCTCCGCAGACGCAACGCATCTGACATAGCGAAATTTGCCTGGGTGATTTCTCGGTTTCGCCTAGGAACTTCACTCTACTGCCTGGGAGAAAGTTTCCCGTTGGCCCCGTTCCTGCAAGAAATGCGCTTGTTCGCCCAAGTGCCTCGTCCTATGAGCCCTTTCCCGCTTCGCGATGCCGACGTTTCAAGAACTCTATTGCGCCAAACATGGCTGCTCACCCGAGCAGTTTCACCGCAGGGTGTTCCGACACTGCCTTTATCCACATGCCCGGCCCATCGCTCCGCTGATTCGTTTGCTCAACTATGATTTTTTCGCCGCCGATCGCACGTTGCTTCTGAGCGTCGCCGAGGCCGTTTCCATGAAGCGCGTGCGCGAAGAGGTTCGCGATTATTTCTGGGATTCGAACAACCGCGGCTGGATGCGCGAAGCATTGCGCATCCGCATGTCCGGCCAGCGTCTGAAGGATCTCGCCCGCCAGTATCTGCCGGAAAGCAGCTCCGTGCCGCCGTTCCCGCCGCGCGAATCTTCCGCCTCGTCGCCGCCGTCGTGACGGCGCGCCCGCCGCTCACTCACTGAGTTTCAGCAATTCGACCGCGGCCGCCAGTGGTGGCGTCCGCCCGGCTGCCACCGCCTGCTCCACGCCCGGCAACCGGTCGCGCACCAGCGGCGCGGCATAAAACCGCGTGCGCAAGCTCTCGCCGATCAGCGCGTGCATCCACTCCACCGCCTGCGCGCGCCGCCGCCGCTCCAGCTCTCCGCTCGCCCGCACCGTCGTGAAATAATTCTCCGCGACCCGCCAGACACCGGCCACACCCTCGCCCGTCAACGCCGACGCCAGCGTCGCCACCGTCGTCCAGCCCGGTGTCGCCGGATGCAGGTAGTGCAACACCCGCTGCATCTCCGCCTGCGCCGCCGTCGCCCGCGGCCGGTTGTCGCCATCCGCCTTGTTGATTACCAGCGCGTCGGCCAGCTCGATCACGCCTTTCTTGATCCCCTGCATCTCGTCCCCGGCACCCGCGATCATCAGCACGAGGAAAAAATCCACCATCGAGCGCACCGCCACCTCGTTCTGCCCCACGCCGACCGTCTCGACGATCACGACATCGAATCCCGCCGCCTCGCACACCAGGATCGCCTCGCGCGTCTTCCGCGTCACCCCGCCGAGCGAACCGCCCGACGGCGACGGCCGGATGAACGCCCCCGGCTGCCGGCTGAGTTTCTCCATGCGGATCTTGTCCGCCAGTATGCTTCCGCCGGATACACTGCTCGACGGGTCGATTGCCAGCACCGCCACGCGATGCCCCTGGGCGATGAGCTCGCAGCCGAAGGTCTCGATGAATGTGCTCTTGCCCGCCCCCGGAATCCCCGTGATCCCGATTCGCCGCGAGCCGCCCGTGTGCGGCAGCAGCTTCGCCAGCAACTGCTGCGCGAGTTCCTGGTGCGCCGGCGCATTGCTCTCCACCAGCGTGATCGCGCGACCGACGATCGTCGGGTCGCTCTTCAACACGCCGAAGATGTAGTCATCCAGCGTCAGCTGCCGCCGCCGCGGCACCCGTTTCTGCGGCGGCACCACGCCCGTGGTGCGCGCGCCTTGCAGCACCCAGGTCGCGAACGCCGGGCCCGCATCCTCCGGCACCCAGTCCGGCCGCGGTTGCGGACACCCGTCGTGCGTCGTCGTGATCTTTGCCGTATTCATTCCACTGGAAAAAGAGGCGGGCGCGGCTGTCCCCAGCCGCCCCGAGTCGAGCTCTCGCTCCACCCGGGACGCTGGAAATCGAACCCCGCCCCGTCGCTCATCAGCTCTCCGCCGGCTCCAATCGCTCGAGCAACAGCTCGAGGATCTTCGCCGCCGATTGCGGGATCACCGTGCCGGGCCCGAAGATCGCGCTCGCCCCGTTCGCCAGCAGGAAATCGTAGTCCTGCGCCGGGATCACCCCGCCGCAGATCAACACGATGTCCTCGCGCCCGAGCTTCCGCAGTTCGTCGCGCAACTGCGGCAGCAGTGTCTTGTGCCCCGCGGCCAGCGAACTCATCGCCACCGCGTGCACGTCGTTTTCCACCGCCTGCTTCGCCGCCTCGGCCGGCGTCTGAAACAGCGCGCCGATGTCCACATCGAAGCCGAGGTCGGCCATCGCCGTCGCGACGACTTTCGCGCCGCGATCGTGCCCGTCCTGACCCAGCTTCGCGATCAACACGCGCGGCCGCCGCCCTTCGCGCGCTTCGAACGCCGCAATCTGCTCCTTGATTTTCGTCATGGCTTTGTCCTCCCCGAATTCCTTCCGATATACCCCGGAAATCGAGCGAATTTGCGCCTGATAACGGCCGAACACCACCTCGAGCGCGTCGGAAATCTCTCCGAGCGTCGCGCGCGCCTGCGCCGCCGTCACCGCCAGCTCGAGCAGATTGCCCTGCCCGCTCTTCGCACACGCCGTCAACGCCGCCAGCGACGCCCGGCACTTCGCCTCGTCGCGCGACGCGCGCAATTCCTTCAACCGCTTGATCTGCGATTCACGCACCGCCGTGTTGTCCACTTCGAGGATGTCGAGCGCGCCTTCCTTCTCAAGCCGGTATTTGTTCAACCCGACGATCGTCTCCTTGCCGGAATCGATCTTCGCCTGGCGACGCGCCGCGGCTTCCTCGATGCGCAGCTTCGGAATGCCCGCCTCGATCGCCTTCGTCATGCCGCCGAGCCGCTCGACTTCCGCCAGATGCTCGCGCGCCTTCGCCGTGAGCTCGCGCGTCAGATACTCGACATAGTAACTGCCGCCCCATGGATCGACCACGCTGCACACGCCCGTCTCCTGCTGCAGGTGGAGCTGCGTGTTGCGCGCGATGCGCGCCGAGAAATCCGTCGGCAGCGCGATCGCCTCGTCGAGCGCGTTCGTGTGCAGCGACTGCGTGTGTCCGCACGCCGCCGCCAGCGCTTCGAGACAGGTGCGCGCGACGTTATTGAACGGATCCTGCTCGGTCAGCGACCAGCCCGAGGTCTGCGAGTGCGTGCGCAGCGCGCGCGATTTCACATTCTTCGGGTTGAACCGGCCGACGATCTCCGACCACAGCGTCCGGGCGGCGCGCATCTTCGCGACTTCCATGAAGAAGTTTTTTCCGATCGCCCAGAAGAACGACAGCCGCGGCGCAAACGCATCGACGTCGAGCCCCGCCGCGACGCCCGTCTTCAAATACTCCAACCCGTCCGCCAGCGTGTAGGCCAGCTCGAGGTCCGCCGTCGCACCGGCTTCCTGCATGTGATAACCCGAGATCGAGATCGAGTTGAACTTCGGCATGTTCTTCGACGTGTAGGCGAAGATGTCCGCGATGATCTTCATCGAGGGCGTGGGCGGATAAATGTAGGTGTTCCGCACCATGAACTCCTTCAGGATGTCGTTCTGGATCGTCCCGGAAAGATCGCTCAACTTCGCGCCCTGCTCGAGCGCCGCGCCGATGTAGAACGCCATCACGGGCAGCACCGCCCCGTTCATCGTCATCGACACCGACACCTTGTCCAGCGGGATGCCGCCGAACAGCGTCTGCATGTCGAGCACGCTGTCGATCGCCACACCTGCCTTGCCGACGTCGCCCACCACGCGCGGGTGATCGCTGTCGTAGCCGCGGTGCGTCGCCAGATCGAACGCCACCGACAACCCCGCCTGGCCCGCCGCGAGATTTCGTTTATAGAACGCGTTCGACTCCTCCGCGGTCGAGAATCCCGCGTATTGGCGCACCGTCCACGGCTTGCCGACATACATCGTCGCGTAAGGCCCGCGCGTGAACGGCGCGAGTCCCGGCATCGTGTCCAGGTCGCCTTGCGGCGGCAGATCCGCCGCGGTGAACACCGGCTTCACCGGAATTTGCTCATAGGTTTGCGAAGAGGTCGCGTCCGCCACCGCGGCAGGTTTCGCGTTCTCGAACGAGAACGAGTCATACGCGAGCTTGGTAAAATCAGGCACGTCTTTCATCAGAGGGCTCCCATCTTTTTAAGCAGGCCGGCCAGCACGTCGTGGACGTTGGCGCGGATGTGAATGAATTCGTCGATCCCCGCGGCGCGAAAC
>JAEYYL010000442.1 GCA_023430825.1 Verrucomicrobiota bacterium
TGTAGTTCACGCGCGCATCCAGCGCCTCGATTGCACGCGGCGCCACGCCGATTATCCGATAGGTCTCGCCGTCGATGCGGAGCGACTTTTCCAGCACGTTCGGGTCCCAGCCGAATTTCGATTCCCAAAACGAACGCGTCAGCACCACCACCTTGTCCTCGCCCGGTCGATTCTGCTCCCTGGTGAAAAAGCGGCCGAGCATCGGCTGCACGCGTAACAAATCAAAAATTTCCGCCGTCGCCCGCGCGCCCGCGACGCGGTCGATCGCACCGTCTTCGCCCATCTGTCCGTCGTAACGCGTCCACAACGCCAGCGCCTCGTAGGACGTCGCGTTCTTCGAATAGTCGAGATACATCACGATGTTCGCCGGCATCTTGTTCAGCCCGGCTTTCACGGCCGACGAGTAGAGTTCGACGATCCGTTCGTTTTCCTCGAAGGGCAGCGGCTTGAGCATCAACGCATACACCATCGAAAAGATCGCCGTGGTCGTGCCGATGCACAGCGCCAGCGTGGCCAGCATGGCCGCCGCCATGCCCGGGCTTTTCCTCAACTGGCGAGACGCGTCGCGAAAATCTGAATACAGGCCGGAACCGAACGGAAGGTTCATCAGGGGAATGGGGAACGTGAAGGCAACCGATCACTAGCGGGCGGGTTACAAAGCTCCAAGCGCCAACCTCCAAACGCCAAAGAAACCCCAATCCCTCACCCTCAATCGTCCCTTGGTCTTCGTTCGTTTGATTCTTGAAGCTTCACTGGCGCTTGGATCTTGGTGCTTGGAGCTTTTCTCAGCCCACCCACCGCTCCATCACGCGCACCATTTCCGCCATCCGCAGCGGCTTGCTCAAATAATCGTTCATCCCGACCTTCATGCAGCGCGTGCGGTCGTCTGCCGTCGCATTCGCCGTCGTCGCGACGATCGGCGTGCGCGAATCAAGCCGGCGGATTTCCAGCGTGGCGTTCCAGCCATCCATCTCCGGCATGAGGCAGTCCATGAAAATGATGTCGTGATCGCTCAGCCGCGTCTTCGCCACCGCTTCCGCGCCGTTTTCCGCGAAATCCACCACGCAGCCGAGTTTCTTCAGCATCCCGCCGACCACCACCCGATTCACGGTGTTGTCCTCGGCGACGAGCACGCGCAGGCCCTTGCGCGAAAGCCGCACCGTCTCGCCATTCGTCTCGCCCGCCGGCATCGCACCGTGCGCGGCTTCCCGCAACGCCTCCACGATCTGCTCCGCTTGAAGCACCGGCTTCACGATCGTCGCGGAGTATCCGAGCGCGAGCGACGCCGTCGCACCGGCCGGGGCGAGCAACACTCGTTTCAGCCCGGCCAGTTGGGGGATGTCCGTCAAACCCCGGGCAAATTCTTGCGCGTTCGCCTCGGCCAGCGACTGGTCGACGCAGACGCAATCGAACGCCTGCCCCGCCTCCACTGCCGCGCGCAGACTCGCCAGGGCCTCGGCCGGCGTCGCCGCGGTCGCGCTCTCGACGCCCAGCGAACGCAGCAAACCCGCGAGCGCTGCGGCCGCCACCGGCAGATCGTCGGCCACCAGCACCCGTTTCCCCGCCAGCGTCGGCGCCGACGCCGGCCCCGGCCGCTTGTCCACCTGGAAGGGCAAGGTGAACCAGAACGACGACCCGTGCCCGGGATCGCTCTCGAGCCCAATCTCGCCGCCCATCAATCCCACCAGCCGCTTGCTGATCGCCAGCCCGAGACCCGTGCCGCCGAATCGCCGCGTCGTCGACGCATCCGCCTGGGTGAATTTCTCGAAGAGCCGCACCCGCGTCTCCGCCGGGATGCCGATGCCCGTATCCGTCACCACGAATTTCAGCCAGGTGCGCTCGGCATCGTCCCGCGCCGCGACGCGCTCGATCCCCACGCGCACATAACCGTGCGAGGTGAATTTCACCGCGTTCGACGCCAGGTTCAGCAGCACTTGCCGCAGCCGCGCCGGGTCGCCGTAAACGCCCGTCGGCACGTCCGCGCCGAAGTCGAGCACCAGTTCCAGATCGCGCCCCGCGATGCGGGCCGCCGCGATCTTCAACACGTCCACCACCGGCTGCCGCAGGTCGAACATCGTGTGCTCGAGGATCACCTTGCCCTCCTCGATCTTCGAAAAATCCAGGATGTCGTTCACGATCGCCAGCAACGCTTCCGCCGACGAGCGCACCGTCGTCATGTAGTCGCGCTGCTGGGCATTGAGGGGCGTCTCGAGCATCAGCTCGGTCGAGCCGATCACGCCGTTGAGCGGCGTGCGAATCTCGTGGCTCATCGTCGCCAGAAACTCCCCCTTCGCGCGATTCGCCGCATCCGCCGCCTCCTTCGCCTGCCGCGCCTGCGTCGCCGCCATTCGCTCCAACTCCAGCTCGCGCATCTGGTTCAACCGCTCGCGCTCCTGGGCGATCGCGCGCCGCTGCCATTGCCACAATCCCGCCACCACCGCCCCCAGCAGAAGCGCCGCCGCCAGCAGCCATCCGCCGGCCTCGATCCGCACCGCCGGCTCCGTCACGACCTCCACCTGCGCCAACGGCCACGCGCACACCGCGCCCCGCGTGTGACCCGCACATGCGAATCCCACGCCGAGGATCACCACTGAACGCCGCTGGAAGAGTCGTCCCTGCCGATCGAACTGCACCGCTCCGGTCTAGTGCCGAGCCCGACAATTGCAAGGGATGTTCACCCCAACACCGCGCTGGAATCCGGAATTTTTTCCGCGCCACCTTCTCGTCGCTGCCGCAGCGCCAGCCAGCCCCAGCACATCGCGGCGACAATCAGCGCTCCGGGAAGGAGCAGCACCGCCTGTTGCAGGCTTCCCCATCGGTCCGACAACCGTCCGACGATCCACGGCGACCACAGATCGCCGAAGGCATGAATCGCGAAAATCGAGCCCGCCATTGCCCGCGCGCGCTGCGCCACCGGCACCGTTTCCAGGACGAGCGTGTTGATCGGCCCCGTGGGGAGAAAAATGAAAAACATCGTGGCGATCAGCGCGATCCGCGCCGCCCCCGCATCGTCCAGCAGGAATGCCGCGAACGCCGACGGCGCCGTCAAACTCGCGCTCAACACCATCAGTCCGCTGTAACCGCCCCGACTTCGCCGCTGCCACGCCGACCCCGCCAACCCGCCGAGCAGGGTCGCCGCGAGTCCCGTCGCCACCAGCGAGAGCCCGAAAAATCTTCCCGCCACCTCGAAATCCATATGATGCACGCGGTGCAGAAAGGTCGGCGCCCACAGGGCAAATCCACCCATCGCAAACGTCTGCGCCGTGTAGCCCGCCACCACCAGCACGTAGCCGCGCTGCGACAGCAACGCCCGATACGGCGCCCAGCCGCCCGCGAGGGGCTTGGCCACCGAGGCCTCGCGTGGGGGCTCGCGCAGCCAGAACAGCACGAACGCCAGCAGCAGCCCCGGATAACCCGCCCACAAAAACGCCGCCCGCCAGCCATAGCTCGCCGCGATCGCGCTGCCGATGATGTAGCCGAGCGCCGACCCCACCGGGATCGCCAGATAGAAAATCGAGATCGCGATATTGCGCCGCGGCCCGCTGAACAAATCCGCGATCCACCCCGGGCTGATCGTGCCGAAACTCGCCTCGCCCAACCCCACCAGCACGCGAAAGAAAATCAGGGCACCCAGCGCACTCACGTGCCCGGTCATCAACGTGCCCAGACTCCACACGAAAACCCCCGCCCCGATCAACCACCGCCGCGGCACCCGATCCGCCAGATGTCCGAAAATCGGCGACGTGAGAAAATAGCCCCACATGAACGCGCTCTGCAGCACGCCGAGTTGTCCGTCGCTCAAGCCGAGTTCGTTCTTCAGCGGCGTGAGCACCGCCGCCAGCAACTGCCGATCGAGATAATCGAGCAGGTTCAGACCCGTGAGAACGACAAGCGAGGCAACAGGCCGGAGGTGTTTGGGGTCGTTCACGCGCGCGCAGCCAAGCTTCCGACCTCCCCGCTGAAAAGCCCGAAACGTGTCACCGCCGCGCCGCCGTTGCCTCCCCACCCCATCGATCGTCCGTCTGCACGCCGCCGAGCACCACGAACGCCGAACCCGGACGAACCGCCGTTACGCGCCGGCGGCGAAGTCTCCCGGGAGCGCCGGCGTCCCCCCGGCTTCCGCATCAGCCGCGCACCCAAACGAAAGGACGAAACCCGCCCGCCTTCCGACTAGAATTTGAACGTCACTCCCGCGCGGATGCCTTGCAGGCTGGCGAGATCGACCCGCGCCTTATACAGCGACTCCCCATCCGCGCTGGAAACCTCCTGCGTGTAGTCGCCGCTGCTCTGATAAACGCCGCCGAGATAAAGCCCCGCGTTATCCGTGAAGTCGAACTGCAGGTTCGCATCCACATAGAAACCCGGCAGGAAAACAGTCTCGTTGCTCAACAACGCCGCCGGAGAGATCACCACACCCGTCTCCGGAGTGTAGGTCTGCTTCACCTCGTAACTCGAACCGGCGAACACCATCACGCCGCCCGCGCTAATCGACGCACTGAAACGTTTGGTGATCGGCAGCATCAACGTCGGCCCGGCGCGGAACGTCATGTAGGCCCCCCGCAATTTCCAGTCATTGACCACCGCCGTCAGCGACGTGGTGGTGGACTGCGCGGTATGAACCGGCTCGGCCCACAGCAGCGGGGTGTCGTCGATGCCCTGATTCACCCTCGGACCATTGAAGGGCAACGTCGGCGCCGCTTGCCCGCCCAGGGAATAATAGTCGGAGCGCGTCGTGATCTCCGCCTCCACCTCGCTCTTCTTCGTCGCCAGGATCTGATTGATGCTCACCCCCGCGATCAATCCCCACTTCAGCCGCGTGCCGAAAACATTTCCCATGTCGCGCTCGGACGCCAGCTCCACGCCCAGCGCCAGGCCCGGATCGTCCTCGCGCATGCCCATGTCCGTCACCCGCGCCGAATAACCGCTCATCACGATCAAACCGTCGGTCGTCGCCTGGGCATCGTCGATGAAGGCCCAGGTGTTCGTGCGGCCATCCGGCGTGATCGGAACCAACACACCGCTCGGATCGGCGATCCCCCGGGAATCCGGGCCGACGAACCCGTCGTGATAAAAGCGCGTTTCGATCCCCGTCGTGCCCCCCATCGACACGTTCGGATTCTGAATCAGCCCCTGCCCGCTGAAGCCCGCCGTCGCGCCCGACAAACCCCGGAAACCGAGCCGCACCGCATTCTTCGGCACATACACGACCAGGTCGTCCTCCACCCGCGGCACGTAAGCCTCGATATCCGGCTCGTTCGATCGCTGGGCATAAACGGCGCTCGCGGCGGCCAGGAACGCGCACAACGCGCGGGAGAAAAAATTCATAGGGCGGAATGTGAGACGAAAAACTTGGACGGGGGGAAAAACGAAAAGTTTCCCCAAAGATGCACGGGCCCATTTGCCGAGGTCAACGCGAGATTCGCCGCGGTCCGGCCCACCCGGACGGCCCCGCGTTCGTTCGTTGACAACGTCTCCCGCCACCCGGTCAATTTCCGGCTCCTTCGTCGCACGCATGGCTCCGCTTTCTCCCCCCAACAAGTCCGCTGTTCGCGACCGAATCCTCGCCGCACTCCGGCAGGAACACGCCCTCCAACTCCGCGCCGCGCAACTCTCCCGCGACGAAGCGATCAGCGAGGAAAGCCGCCCCGAGAACCAATACGACATGCACAGCCAGGAGGCCGCGTATCTCGCCGAGGGCCAGGCCCGCCTCGCCGCCGAAATCGCCGCGAGCATCGAACTCTACTCCGCGCTCGCGCTCCCCGCCCCCGCCGCCGGCGCCACCGCCGCCCTCGGCGCCTTGGTGGCGGTCGAGCACAAGACCGGCATCGCCTGGTATTTCCTCGGCCCCCGCGCGGGCGGGCTCGAATTGCAGGTCGACGGCGTCGACGTTCTCGTCCTCACCCCGCAATCGCCTTTCGGTCGCGAACTGCTCGGCAAACGCCCCGGCGATCTCGTTCGCCCGCCCGGCCGCTCCACCGGCGGCGAACATCGCATCGCCGCCATCGCCTAGCCTTCCAGCCCGAATCGCACCGGCACCCTCATCTGGAAGCGCACCGCGCGTCCGTTCTTCCGCCCGGGCTCGAACCGCCACTTCGCCACCGCCGTCAACGTCGGCGCCTCGAACGTCGCATGGCTCGACCGCACGACGCGCACGTTCATCACCCGCCCGTCTTCATCGACCATGAACTCCACCAGCACTTCCCCCGTCAACCCACTCTGCCGCGCCTCATGCGGATAGACCGGCGGCGACTGCACCCGCGTGCGCGGCACGCTATCGAGCAACCGGTAATCCAACACCGGCCCTGCCCTGAGTCCTTCCATTCCCCGCGGATCGCCCACCACACCCGGCGCGATCTTCAGCACGTCTCCGCTCAGTGTCACGCGCGTGGGCTCCATCGGAAACGAAGTCGGCAGCGGATTCGGCGGCGGCTCCTCCCCCGCGGGCCGCAACGCCCCTCGCACCGCTTTGGGCTGCGTCTCCGCTTCCGGCTCCGCCACCACCACCGGTTCCTCCGGTTCTTCCCGGGGAAAAACAAACGCCTTCACCAGCGTCTTCTCCACCGGCGGCTTTGTCCCCGGACGAGACGGCGGACGATTGAAACCGAACAACACGAGCGCATGAAGCGCCGTGGCCACCAACACCGGAACCGTGAAACGACAATCCATGGGATCCTCCAGGTTGAACTTTTCACCCTTCCTCACGCGCAAACCGCCGGTTTCTTAGCCCCGCGCCCCACATTCCAAGCGCTGCATTGATTCGCCGCACGCGTTTCGCTTTACCGACCCATGCGATTTTTCCTGCTCCTCGGCTGGCTGACCGCCGTCGCTGCCCTCCCCGCCGGGCCCAGTCCGGCTGACGACGGGTCTCGCGCCGCGCTGGAAGCCGCCCTCAAAACCTTTCGCACCGACGGACCCAAGGGCTGGTCGTTCACTCAGACCACGACCAGCGGCGGCCAAAGCCGCGTCGAGCGCTTCGACGCCGCCCAACCCGAATTCGCCCGCTGGACGCTGCACGCGATCGACGGGCGCCCGCCCACCCCCGACGAGTCCGCCGATTATCGCGAAAAAATCTCCCGCCGCTCACGCGCCGGCACCGCACCGCGTCTCAACGACCAGATCGATCTCACCACGCTCACCCTCATCGACGACACCCCCGAACGCGCCACTTATCGCGCCCGCCTGAAGGAAGGCGAGGACGGCGACGCCACCGCCCGCTTCCTCGCCGCCACCGTCGTCCTGCACAAACCCACCCACACCATCGAGTCCTTCGAAATCGCGTCCACCGGCCCCTTCTCGCCGGTCCTCGGTGTGAAGATCGCGGAAATGAAAACCACGCTGCGCTACAGCCTGCCCGACGACCAGCGCCCCAGTCTGCTGCTGGACTCCGCCACCCGCCTCCGCGGCCGTGCCTTTCTGGTGAAATCGCTCGATGCCGACATGACCGTGAACTTCACCGACTACGAGCGCGCCGGCCGACCATGAGGCCCGCCGTTTCCGCGTAGTCGAACGATGGATACGCCGGCGCTCAGCCCCGCTCGACCGGCCGGGACGGATCGGCCACCCATTCGCTCCACGAGCCGGCATAGAGCCTCGATCCGCGGAGCCCCGCGTGCTCCATCGCGAGCAGGTTGGCGCAGGCGGTGATGCCCGAACCGCATTGATGCGTGACCTGCTCGGGTCGGACTCCTCCCAGCAACGCTGCGAACTCCCCGCGCAATTCCGCCGCGGGCCGCATCGTCGAATCCGGGTTCAGGTTGGCTTTGAAGAAACGATTGCGCGCCCTCGGAATGTGGCCCGCCACCGGGTCCAGCGGCTCCACCTCGCCGCGAAATCGCTCAGGCGCCCGCGCATCCAGCACCATCGTGTCCGCTCCGCCCAACCCCGCCAACACCTCCGCCGTCGTGCGCACGCGCGTCGCGTCGGCCCGCGGTTTCACGTCTCCTCCGCCGCGCGGCGCCGGCACGTCCGTCGCAACCCGCCGCCCTTCCGCGAGCCATTTCGGCCACCCGCCGTCCAACACCATGGCATGCGCCAACCCGATCCAGCCCGCCAGCCACCACAGCCGCGCCGCATATTGGCCGCCGACGTCGTCGTAAGCGACAATCCGCGTGTCGGCCGTCACCCCGTGCGCGACCAGAAACGCCGCCCAAGCCTCCGGCGTCGGCAGCGGATGCCGGCCGTTGACGCCGTTCTTCACGCCCGACAGCGCCGTGTCGACCGGCGCAAAGAACGCACCCGGAATGTGTCCCTCCCGATACACTCGCTCCCCGCGCGCCGTATCCATCAGGTCATGACGGCAGTCGAACACGATCCAGTCCGGTTCGTGCAGGTGCAGGCTCAAACGCTCCGTGTCGATCAACATCCCGCCACGCTACGGCCGGCCCCGCCGGCGTAAAGTAAATCGCCGGCAGTCGCCTCTCCCGCCCGCGAGCGCGCTCGGCCGGGTGTGGTCGAAAGCCCTTCGCCGCCTTCCTGTCTCGCGCGCGCCGCGCGAGATGCCGCCCGCGAAAAATCCCCTTGCGTCACCTCGACGCCGCCCTTCACTCTCGACCCTTTAACCAACTCGAAATCATCATGGCTAGAATCTGTGCAATCACCGGTCGTCGCCCCGTCAAGGGCTCGATCATCAACCGCAAAGGCCAGTCGAAGAAGAGCGGCGGCATCGGCACGCACGTGACCAGCATCACGAAGCGGAAATTTCGCCCGAATCTGCAGCGCATCCGCGTGAAGCTCCCGAACGGCGGCACCAAGCGCATGCTCGTCTCGGTCAAGGCGATCAAGGCCGGCCTCGTCACGAAGGCCTGAGTCGCCCTCTCCGCCTCCTCCTTTTTTCGCCCGCGGATCGCTCCGCGGGCTTTTTTGCGCCCTCACGCACGCCCGGAATTAACTTTAGTCGTTCGCGCGGTTGTCATTGGATCGCGCCGCGATGAGCCCGCCCCCCCCGTCTCCCGCTCCCTCGATCGGACAAAAGGTCGACGGCGAACTGACGCGTTTGCTGTATCGTTCCGCGGGCTTCGGGTTGTTCACCAACATCGTCCTCGCGCTGATTCTGGTCGCCGGCACTCGCCAGACCCTGCCGTGGTCCCTTCACGCTTTCTGGCTCGGCGCCATCCTCGCGGTCTCGCTGGCGCGCTGGGCGCTCAATCTCGCCTTCGCCCGCGCGAAACCGCCGCTCGCCGCGCTCCCGCGCTGGCGCCTGGCTTTCATCGCCGGCGTCGCCATCGCCGGCGTCATTTGGGGCGCCGCCGGGTGGTTCTACTTCGCCAGCGACGATTGGCTATCGCGGCTGCTGCTTTCCATGATCCTCGTCGGTCTCAACGCCGGCGCCGCCCGCTCCCTCTCCCCCGTTCCGCTCGGCTACCAGCTCTATGTCGTCGCCACGCTCACGCCGCTCTTCCTGCGCTTCGTCCTCTGGCCCGATGCCGGCATCACCCTCGCGCTGATCACGATCACCTACGCGCTCTTTCTGATCAAATCCGCCCACTTGCACCAGGGCGATCTGCGCAAGCTCTGGCAGCTCATCTTCGAAAACGAGCAACTCGTCGCCACATTGAGCGAAGCCAAGGAGCGCGCCGACGCCGCCAACCAGGCGAAGAGCGAATTTCTCGCGACCATGAGCCACGAGATCCGCACGCCGATGAATGGCATCATGGGCATGCTGCAGGTGCTCGAGGGCTCGCCTCTCAACCCCGACCAGCGCTCGCAGGTCAACATCGCCGGCGCTTCCGCCGAGACCTTGATGCGGCTCCTCAACGACATCCTCGATTTTTCCAAGATCGAGAGCGGCAAACTCGAATTCGAATCCGTTCCCTTTCCGCTCGCGCCCGCGCTGCAGGAGATCGTCGCGCTCTTGCGCCCCCGCGCCGTGGAGAAAAACATCGCGCTGCTGCTCGAGATGCCGGCGGACCTCCCCCCCAACATCGTCGGCGATCCGGGCCGCCTGAAGCAGGTCCTCCTCAACCTTACCGGCAATGCCGTGAAGTTCACCCAGCGCGGCAACGTCACGTTGTCGGTCGTGATCAAACGTCAAACGGACGCGTCCGTCACCGTGCGCTTCGCCGTGCGCGACACCGGCATCGGCATCGACGCCGCCACGCGCGAAAAACTCTTCCAGGTGTTCACGCAGGGCGACAGTTCAATGAGCCGGCGCTTCGGCGGCTCCGGCCTCGGCCTCGCCATCTCCCAGCGCCTCATCCAACGCATGGGCGGCGAGATCGCGGTCGAAAGCACCCCCGGTTTCGGCTCCACCTTTTCCTTCGAGGTCACGCTCCCCACCAGCCCCGCCCTTGCGCCCGCGCCTCTCACCGCCGCCCCTCCGACCCCACAACTGCTCAAGGGCCGCCTTCTCGTCGTCGAAGACGATCGCGTCAACCAGCAGGTGATCGAACTCCTCCTCCAGCGCATCGGCCTCCAATGTGTCATCGTCCCCGCCGGCGCCGCCGCCGTCGCCGCCGCTCGCGCCGAGGTCTGGGACGCCATCATCATGGACTGCCAGCTGCCCGGCATGGATGGCTTCGAAGCCACCCGCCAAATCCGCCGTTTGCCCGCCACCCGTCCGCTCCCCATCATCGCGCTCACCGCCAATGCCCGGCCCGAAGACTGCGATGCCTGCGAAGCCGCCGGCATGGACGACTTTCTCACCAAGCCCGTTCGCCAGGAGGCGCTCCACGCCTGCCTCGAGCGATGGCTCAATCCGCGCCCCTTCGCAAAAACGTGAGCCGCCGACGCCGCTCAGCCGCCCCGGGGCTCTCCACATACGGCATCAGCGGTCGCACAGTAGGGCGGGTCTCCGACCCGCTCTCGGGCCGGTCGAAGAC
>JAEYYL010000444.1 GCA_023430825.1 Verrucomicrobiota bacterium
GGCTTCAGCCCGCCTTCGAGTCCAAAAACCGCCGCGCCGCTTCCGCGCCGCCGTCCGGCCGACGCGTGCGCCTGGCCTCAGTTTTCCTTCGCGCGTTTCTGCAGTGCCGCGCGGGTCACGCCCAGGAGCTTCGCTGCCTTCGCGGCATCGCCGGCCTCGGCCGCGAGCGCCCGCACGATCAACTCGCGTTCGACGCGCGCCAACAGCGGTTCCTCGCCCTCGCGGCCCAGTTCGAACACCAGATCGAGTGCCTGTGCAAATGTCGCGGCCGGCGCCACGGCTCCGCCCGCCGGCGCCGGCGCCGCTCCGGGCTCCGTCGCCGCGGGGATCGGAAACGGCGCCACACTCGCCAGCCGCGACGACGGGGCGGCTTCGCCGGTCGACCCACCCTCCACCGTCCCCGGTTCCCCCTCCGCCGCCACGATCGCCCGGATTTCCGCTGGCAAATCCTTCACCAGGATCGCGTCGCCCTGCGCGATCACCGCGCTACGATAGATCACGTTCTCCAACTCGCGCACGTTGCCCGGCCAGGTGTGACGCGTCAGCGCCGCCATCGCCTCCGGCGACACCTTGCTCACCCGCGCCTTCTTCTGCTTCACGAGATTCTGCAGGCAGAAATCCACGATCTGCGGGATGTCCTCTCCGCGCTCCCGCAGCGGCGGCATTTTGATCCGCACCACGTTCAACCGGTAATACAGGTCCTCGCGAAACGTCTTCGCCTTCACCATTTCCTCGAGATCCTTGTTCGTCGCGCCGATCACCCGCACGTCGACCTTGATCGTCTCCGTGCCGCCCACGCGCTGGATTTCGCCCGCCTGCAACACCCGCAGGATCTTCGTCTGCGTCGCGAGCGCCATGTCGCCGATCTCATCGAGGAAAATCGTGCCGCCGTCGCACAGCTCGAACTTGCCCAGCCGCTGCCCCGTCGCCCCCGTGAACGATCCTTTCTCGTGCCCGAACAGTTCGCTCTCGATCAGGTTGTCCGGAATCGCGGCGCAGTTGACCGCGATGAACGGCTTGCCCGAGCGATGGCTGTGTTTCCAGATCGAGCGCGCGACGAGCTCCTTGCCCGTGCCGCTCTCCCCCGTGATCATCACCGTCACGTCGCTCGCCGTGACCTGTCCAATAACCTTGAATACATCCTGCATCACCGCGGAGCTGCCGACGATGCCCTCGCGATAATCGTCGGCATTGATCGTCGGCTTGTAGTCGCTGACCGCCCGCAAATCGGCCCGCGTCTTCAACGCCGCCTCGGCCAGCGCCAGCACCTTCTGCGGGTCGAACGGCTTCATCATGTAGTCGAACGCGCCGTATTTCATCGCCTCGATCGCCGTCTGCGCCGTGCCGAACGCCGTCATCAGGATCACCAGCTGCCGCGGGTTTGCACTGCGGATCAATTGCAACGCCTCGATTCCGCCGATCCCGCCCATGCGCACATCGAGGAGCACCAGATCGGGCGCGGGCCCCTTTTTCACCAGCGCCACGCCTTGCTCCCCGCTCGGCGCCTCGGTTACCTGGTAGCCGCGCGACGAAAGGACGCGCGACAACGAGTAACGAATCTCGGTGTCGTCATCGATGACGAGGATGGTGGCAGGCTTGGCGATATCGGACATGCAGCCCCGAGCGAAACGAACGCCCGCGCAAAGTAAATAGCGCCGCCGGGCCGCGGCCCAGCCGGAGTTCCTCACCCAAAGATCGCGACGGCCGCCAAGAATTCCTTTCTCTCTCCGCGTCCCTGCGCGACCTTCGCGTTGAAAATCATTCACGCCGCCCGTCCCATCGTGTTCTCAACTCCACGCTGGCGCTTTCGACCCGGCCGCTTTCATTCCGCCCCATGCTCGGCTGGTCGCTCAATCTTTTCCGCGTGCGCGGCATCCTCCTCTCGATCCACGCGAGTTTCTTCCTGCTGCTCGCCTGGATCGCCTACCAGGGCTGGGGCCTCGACGGCTGGAATGGAGTCCTCTGGAGCACGGGCACGCTGGTGGCCTTTTTCGCCTGCGTCGTGCTGCACGAGTTCGGCCACTCGTTCACCGCGATGCATTTCGGGATCGGCGTGCGGCGCATCCTGCTCATGCCGATCGGCGGCATGGCCGAGTTCGATGCGATTCCGCGCCAGCCCATGCGCGAGTTTCTCATCACGCTCGCCGGGCCCGCCGTGAATTTCGGCATCGCCGCCGTCCTCTGGCTCGCCGTCGGCTTTCCCGCGAGCGCCCAATACACGCTCACGCCCCTCGGCCTCGCGCACCTTCTCCTCCACGCCAACCTCGTCATGGGTTGCTTCAATCTCCTGCCGGCGTTTCCCATGGACGGCGGGCGCATCTTCCGGGCGATCCTCGCCAGCCGCATGCCCTACCTGCGCGCCACGCGCATCGCCGCCACCGTCGGCAAGGTCGTGTGCGTCGCCGGCATCGCCTACGGCCTCTGGGATGCGTGGTGGATGCTCTCGATTCTCTTCGCGTTCATCTATTTCGCCGGCGAGGTCGAATATCGCGCCGTGCGCCGGCGCGAAATCGAGGACGCCCACTGGCGCGAAATGATGGCGCGCTACTACCGCGACGTCCCGCCGCCGGCCGAGCCGCCCGTCCTCCTCCGCTGATTCCCCGTCGACCGCGGCGAACTTCCCGCGGCCTTTTCCGGGACCGTGTCCGATTCGAACCGGCTCGGTCGTCGATCGGCAGGCGCGGACCGCCGAATCCAAGCTTTCCTGACACAGGGCTGTCAGCGGACCGCGCTAATGTCCGCAGATGCTCGCCGTCCTCGTCATCCTCATCGCGCTCGTCTGCTTCGTCGCCTTCGACGTCGCGTTTCCTCCATAAGGGATGGCGGCGTGCCCGGCTCCCGATTCACCATCCGCTGCCAGAGGAGAAAATCTCCGGCCCCATCGTGACGGCGCAACGCACGATTGCGTGACGCCGTCCGGCTTCGGCAGTCTCGTTCGTCGTAGCAGTGACCGATTCACTCCCTCGCCCTTCCCCATGGAAACAAAATCCTCCCCCAGCCCCTACATGCTGCTGTTCCGGAACACGGGTCCGGAAAACCACCAACACCTCTCGCCCGAACAACGCCAGCAACTCGTCGTGCGCTGGAACACCTGGTTCGACGAACTCACCAGCAGCGGTCGGGCGATTGAAGGCCAGCCGCTGGAGATCGAGACACGGGTCGTCTCCGGCCCCGGCGGGCAGCGCATCGTCGACGGTCCGTTCGCCGAAGCCAAGGAAGCGATCGGCGGCTACGTCATGCTCATGGTCAACGACCTCGCGGAAGCCACGGCCATCGCGCAGCGTCATCCAGGACTCGACTACGGCCTCGTCATCGAGGTGCGCAAACTCACCGAGGATTGTCATCTCGGCGTGAATACGCGCTCGCGCGCCGCGGCAGCCGCCCGGGCCTGAGTGGATCGCCATGTCGGAACCGGTTTCTCCCGACGCGCTCCCGCCGGCGCCGCCGAACGGCAGCACCTCGCAACTCGTCGAACACTTTTTCCGTCACGAGACCGGGCGGTTGCACGGCGCGCTGATCCGCCTGATGGGCGTGCAGCACTTCTCCCTCGCCGAGGACGTGGCGCAGGAAGCCATGATGCGCGCGCTGCGCTCGTGGTCGATGGGGGGCGTGCCCGCCAATCCTTCGGCCTGGATCACGCGTGTCGCCCTGAACCTCGCCCGTGATGCCATGCGCCACCGGCGCATGTCCGGGGCGAAGGAATCCGCCATCGTCACCTACCTCGAGCAGACGCGCTCCGCCCCGCCCGCGCCGGCGGACAGCGACAACGAGATCCGCGACGACGCACTGCGGCTCATGTTCGTGTGCTGCCACCCGTCGATCGCCGCCGACGCGCAGGTCGTGCTCGCGTTGAAGGTGCTGTGCGGCTTCAGCACCGGCGAGATCGCGCGCGCCTTCCTCACCAGCGAGGCCGCGATCGAAAAGCAGATCACGCGCACCAAGCAGCGTATCCAGAATTCGGGTATCGGCTTCGACCTGCCGGAGGGCGAAGACCTCGCGCCGCGCCTCGACGGCGTGCTCGCCGCGCTCTACCTGCTGTTCAACGAGGGCTACAAGGCGTCCGCGGGCGAACGCCTCCTGCGCGAGGAGCTCTGCCAGGAAGCCGTCCGCCTGGCCTCGCTGCTCGTCGCCCACCCCGCGGGCAACACCCCGCGCAGCCACGCGCTGCTCGCGCTGATGCTGCTCACCGCCGCCCGCTTCCCCACCCGCGTCGACGAGGAAGGCGACCTGCTGCGGCTGCACGACCAGGACCGCTCGAAATGGAACGTCGCCCTGATCGAACGCGGCCTGCTCGAACTCGTCGCCGCCGCCCGCGGTGAGGAACTGAGCGAATACCATCTCCAGGCCGGCATCGCCGCCTGCCACTGCACCGCTCCCGACTACGCGTCCACCAACTGGACTCGCATCCTGCGCCACTACGACGAACTTCAGCGGTTGAAACCCTCGCCCGTCGTGGCGCTCAATCGCGCCGTCGCCGTCGCGCAGTTGCACGGCCCCCAAGCCGGCCTCGACGCGATCGCCGCCATCCCCCAGCTCGACCGCCTCGCATCGCATTATCTGCTGCACGCCGTGGTCGGAGAATTGCACTGGCGCCTGCACAACGACCGCGCGGCCGCCGAAAGCTACCGCCGCGCCGCACAGCTCGCGAAGGTCGGGCCCGAGCAACTCTACCTCACCCGCATGCTCGAGCGGTCCGACTCCCTCGCTTCCCCCTGAACGCGTCTGGCCCTGAGCCGCCGGGGTTTTCACCCCGGCCCGCGTGCGGCGTTTCCCCGCGCCCGTCAGTGCGCCATCGCCCCGACCCGGCTGCACAACAGCGAGGAGGTCACCTCGACCAGCTGCTCCAGCGCCAGCGTGCCCACGTTGAACACCACATCGTAGCCGTCGGCCCGCGTGATCTCGGTTTGAAACACCGAGCGCACGTAACTGCGCCGCGCGGCATCGGTGCGCACGAGGACGTTGACCGCCTCCGCCGGCAGCACGTTCAGCTCGCGACCGATGTGATTGCATCGATACGCGGGCGACGCGACGAGGCGGACATGCAACCCGTTCGCCACGTGCTCGGTCGCGCAATTCGCGCCGCGCCCGACGAGGATCACATGCCCCACGCGGGCCAGTTCGCGCATCAGGTCGTTCGTCCGCTGCGTCAGACTCCAGAGATTCGGGTGCAACCCGAGCAACTCGCCGATCGACGCGTCGATCTCCGAGACCTTGTCCTCGGGCAGGAATCGCGCGAGCTGCGGCGAAAGGTGCTCCGACTGCAGCACCGTCTCGACCAGGTTGCGGTCGAACACCGTCCACGGCGTCTCCCCGGGGAGCAACTCGTCGAGACGCGTCGCGAGCAGTTGCGCATAGGTGGAGCCGCCCGCGCCGGCTTCGCGCGAGACCGTGACAAACGGGCCAACCGGGGTGCTGAGCGGCCCGTGCCCGGAACGAGAGAGTTGGATGTTGAGGTAGGACTCGGCGTGATCGAGCGATGGCTGAAGGTGCATGGCGCGCGCCTCCTTTCTGTTCGCTCGCAATCTACTTCATATCCGCGCCGGGCCTAGGCGTTACTTGCTATTATTTCAGGCCAAAATATGCACGCCCACCCCACGCCGTGCGCCGCGTGCGATTCGCCCGCCGCCGCTTATTCGCGCTGCAGCCGCACGCGCCGCCGATGCCACCACAGGCCCGCCGCACACAGCGCCAGCGTCCAGAGCGCATACGTGCCCGGCTCCGGCACCAGCACCGCCGTCGGCGAGAAACCCGTGTAGTGCAGCTCCGCATTCGAATAACTCAGCCCCCCCGCGATCACCTGGCCGTTGATCGCCGTGTTGTTCGCATTGCTCAGGTTCACCAGAGGCGCGAGCACGCTGCCATAAAACTGCCCGCCATTGCCCAACCCCACGGAGCCGCTCCCGGTGATGTTCCAGAGCAGCCGCTCCGCACTCCCCGGGTCGTTGAAATTCACGCCCTGGCCGAACAGCGTCTTGCCGTTGGCATTGATCACGTTGATCGCGAAATTCTGGTCCGCGCCGATGTTGAACTGAACGTTGCTGAAATTCTGCCCGTTGTAGGTGCCGGTCCCCAGGAGCGACGCATCGAGATTGAAGACCACCGTGCCGGCACTCGGTCCGCTCGCCGTGAAGGTCAGCGTCTGATTCCCGTTGTTCACTGCGATCGTCCCGCTCGCCGCCGTCGCTGCCAGCGAGGCCGACAGCGATATCGCCTGCGATTCGATCGACGCCCAGTTCCAGTTCGCCGGCGCCGGGTTGCTCAGGGGGCTCGTATTGGCCTGCGGATCGTTCGAGTTCGCCGAGTAAAGCTTTCCGCCACCGGGGCCGCCCTGCCAGATCCGCTGGTTCGTCGGCGTGAACGTCCACGAACCCGTCACATTCGGCGTCGAGGCATAACCGCTGTTGAGGTGAACATCGTTGGTCAGCGTCAACTGGCCGTTTACATAGAGCGTCGGGTCTGCCCCGGGGGTGAACAGGTTGGGCTTAATCGCGACCGCCCCGCCATTCAGCGTCAGATTACCGCCGACCGCCAGCGGCCCCCAGGTGTCGCCATAATTGGTGAACGTCGCGTTGCCGAAAACGACGGCGTTGTAGTTCCTCACCAGATGGTCGAAGCTGCCGATCTCAGGCACGAACGTCTGCGCGCGGACCCCGCCCGATACGGCGAAAATCGTCATCAGTAAAACCACCCAGATCGAATAGGGTTTACACCTCATGTGCGTCAGTGAAAGGCCCAGAATGGGCTCTGTCAAAAACGTAGTGGCGTCTTCGGTAAAAAAACGAGACCTAAGATCGCAACTCTGCTGCGCATGCCGAGTTAAGGATTTGCACCAGCCAGCCTGATCTTGATTTTGGACGCTGCTGCCCTTGCCAACACCCCCTCTTCCGCGCTCAGCCCCGCTCGCCACGCCGTCTGCAGAGCCGGTTCAGCCTCCTCCTTCGCTCCCAGATCAGCCAGCGCCAGCCCCCGCCAAAACGCCACCGTCGGCAGCCGTTGCTGCTCGTCGGTCAGGCTCGCGAGCAGCGCAACCGTTTCCGCGGGCTTTCCTTTCCGCCAGCGCGCCGCGGCCAGCGCGATCGCACTGCCGGACGACGGTTCGCGCGCATGCAGCGTCTCGATCCGCGAGAGGCCATCAACCGTGAGCCGGTCAAGGATGCTCGCCAACACCGTCGTTCGCACGATCAGCTCCGCGTTGCCCGGCATTTGCCGCGCCCACTGCTCGTAAGCCAGCGCGAGCCGCGGCAGGTCGTTTCGCGCCGCATGATACGCCACCAGCGCCTCGTGCGCCCAAAAACTTTTCGGAAACCGCGTCGCCACCTCCTGCAGCGCGCGTTCGCGCCCTTCTCCGTCACCCCACACATCCGCCAGCCGCACCATCGCCCGCAACCCGGGAAGCGATCCGCCGGCGGCGGCGAGCGCCGTGCCCCACGTCGCGCGCCCCGGCGCTTCGCCATAGCGCAGGACCTGCAGACGCGATGCGATCGCGAGCGTCAACGCATCGCGGGGCCATACGCCCCACGCGCCTTCGCGGAGGTAACGCTCGACCCGGTCGAGGTCGCCGATCCGCGCGCTCAATTCCGCCGCGATGTCGGCGACTTCGGACCCGCTCCGCAGTGCCGCCGGCAGGCTCTCCAGCCAGACCAGCGTCTCGCGCGGCTGTCCGATTTCCCCGAGCCACCCCGCCAGCACCGCCGTCGCCTCGGCGCCATCCGCCGTCGCCGCCACCTTCAAATGCTCCACCAGTCGCGCCCAACCCGCGCCCTCCGCATCCGGGAAATCCGCCCGCCAGCCCGGCACGAATTTCTCCTGCAACGCCGCAATCGTCGCCCGCAGCTGTTGCTCGTCCTGCTCGCGCGCCGCCGCCTTCAGCCATTCCAGCGCCGCCCGCACGCGCACGCGCGGGTCGTCGGTCAACGCCGCCAGCTCCGTTTGCGCCGCCGTCCGTTTCGCGTCGTCGAGACTCCACTGCCGCACCGCCGCGAGATTGAACCGCGCCACCGCATCGTCCGGCGCCACCTCCACCAGCCGCGCCAGACTCGCCTCGATCTCCTCGTCGCGGCCCATCGCCTGCGCGAGCGCCGCGGCCAGACGGTAAAACGCCGTCTCGTCGCGCCCCTGCGCGTCGATCGCCTCCAGTGCCTCGCGCGCGAGATCGAGCCGCTCGAACCGCAACGCGTCGCGCACCAACGCCAGTCTCACCGCGTTGTCCCCCGGACTCATCCGCGCGAGTTGCTCGTGCGCCGTCAGCACTTCCGGCGAGCCGATCTCGCCGAGCAACCGCACCGCCTGGCGCCACGCCGCCGGATCGCCCGCGCCAAGCTCCAGCGCGCGCCGCAGCGCCAGCGTCGCGCTCCGGTAGTCATGTTGCTCGGCAAACACGCGCACCTGCTCGACCGCCTGTCCCCGCTGCCAGCGCTGCCACGCCGGCCACCCGAAAAACCACGCCGGCACCGCCAGCACCGCCAGCACTGCCGCACCCAGCGCGACCTGGCGCACCGAGCGCTCGGTCTCGCTCAACCCCGCCCAGTAGTTATGCACGCGTGCCTTGATCCGTCCGTAACCCATAGGCCGCATTGAGCACGGCGTCCGCCGCGGCGACACGCCAAAAGTTCACCGCGGCCGCAACATTCGCGGAGCCCACTCCGCCAGCCAGGCGCGGGCCTGCGCCTCGTCGGCCAGCGGCACCACGAAGGCCAGATACGACACGTCGCCGCGCCGCCGCCCGAGCCACGCGCGCTCCAGCCGCCAGCCCGGCACGCTCGACACATCGGACCGCAATGCCCCTCGCGTCCGACCCAGCCACGCATCCCAATGACCGTAAAAAACGTGCTGGCCGCGCCCGTCCGCCGTCAGTTGCGCGACCGTAAAGGAAATCTGGATACCGTCGACCTCGAGCACCTCCGGTTCGCTCCGCACCCGGGCCGCGAATCCCGCGGCCGGCAGGCAGATCGTCGGGTCGTGCGCCTCGGCGCTCAACGCCGCCGCCCCGTCGCCGTCCCACGCCACCATCAGCGCATAGGCCCGCGTGCGCGTCGCCGGGTCGTTCCGCACCCAACCCGCGCTCGAGGTCGAGCGCAACAACTCCTCCGCCGCCTCCGGCATGCGATACTCCACCCACTCCGGCCCCGGCGACCGCAACGACCACTGCGTGCGCGGCCCGGCCTGCGCCTCGTGATGACGATACCACGCGACGGGCAGGATCGCCGCTCCCAGCCCCGCGACGGCCGCCACGCGCCAAGCCGCGCGCGCGCCGGACGCCGCCGGGTGCCGCGTCGTCGCCGGTTGCCGTGCCTTCCGCCCGCCCCAGGCCCACGCCAGCAACGCCACCGCCACGAGCGTGCCCGCCAGTTCGAAGCCGCCCGCGCGATCGTGCCAGGCCGCGCTGGCCTCCGGCGAATCGGCCGCCGCGATCCACGTCAGCGCAGTCGTGCGTATCCAGTTACCCACGACAGCCACGGCCACGGCGCCCGCAACCAGCCCCGCCCGCCGCGCCGCCCCCAGCCAGAACAGCTCGCCGAAAAACCAGCCCGCCATCCACGCCGATTGCAGCGAAAGCAATCCGCTGCACGCCTCGTCCACGCCCACGAAGCCGCCCGCCACCTCGATCACGTTGCCGCTCACCACCGCCGGATGCCCGAAAACCGACACCGCCGTCGCCGCGAGTTGGGCGTTCAAGTTCATCAATCCTGCCACCAGCCGCGTCGTCACTGCCGCCGGCCACGTCAGCGCCGTCGCGAGGAAAAACACCGGAAAGGCGAAATGCCGGGCGCGCGCCGCGCCGCCGTCGAGCGTGAGCAGCGCGAATGTCGCCGCCGCCACCGTCGCCCACGCGACCCATTGCGCCAGCGGCCACGATCCGTTGGCCTCCAGAATCGTCAGCAGCACCGGCAACGCCCCAGCTGCGAGCAGCAGCCCGCCCCACGCCGCCGCCCGCCCGATCGCGCTCGGCCCCACGCGCGCCGGCGCCCAC
>JAEYYL010000452.1 GCA_023430825.1 Verrucomicrobiota bacterium
CTCCAATCCCCGCATCGTTCCCGTCGACGACGCGAATTTCTCCTCCTCGATCCCCATCCGCTGCAGCATCGAAACGAACAGATTCGGCAGCGGATAATTCTGCTGCCGGTCGAACACCAGATGCTGCCCGTGACGAAACCCGCCGCCCGCAAACAGCGTCGGCATGTTCGTCGTCGAGTGCGCGTTCGCATCACCGAGGTTCGATCCATATAGCACCATCGTTCGATCGAGCAGCGTCTCCTCGCCTTCCCGCACGCTCTTCAAATCTGTCATCAATCCCGCCAACAGCTTCATCTGCCACTCGTCGAGCACCTTCAACTGCGCGAGCTTGTCGTCCGCTTTTCCGTGGTGCGACAGGTTGTGGTAATCCTCCGTGATCGTCGCCCCGCGGATTTCCACCACCGGCGTCCCGACGCTGTTCAACATGAGCGTGATCGACCGCGTCGAGTCCGTCTCGAACGCCAGCTTCGCCAGATCATACATCACTTTCACCTTCGCCATGTATTGCGCCGGGCTCGTCGGATCGACCGGCACGCTCGCCGCCACCACCGGCTTCGGCTTCGTCTCCCACCCGCGCGACGCCTGCATCCGGCTCTCCAGATCGCGCACGCTCGTGAAATACTGATCGAGCCGCGTGCGGTCGTGCGCGCCGACTTTCCGCTGCAAATCCCTCGCCTGGTCCGCCACCGCATCGAGGATGCTCCGCCCCGTATCCAAATCCCGGATCTGCGCCTCGATCTCCTCCGGCGTCCCTTGGAGAAACAGCTGCTTGAACACGTCCGACGCCTTCTCCTCCGGCGGAATCGCCACGCCGCTCCCCGTCCACGACAGGCTCCGCGTGTTCGTGTTCACCGCCAGCGTCAGCGACGGAAAACGCGTCAGGATGCCGATCCGCTCCGCGATGTATTGATCCAGCGAGATCGTGTTCCGAAACGAACTGCTCGCCGGATGCGGCGCCGCCGTCAGGAAACTGATGTCCGCCGGATGCCCGCCGTCGACGTTCGGGTGCGACACGCCGCTCAACACCGTGAAATCGCTCCGGTGCGCGTCCAAGAATTTCAAATACGGCGACGCCACATAATCGCGCCCGTTCCCCGTCGGAAAAAACAGCTCCGGCAGCAGCCCGAGATTGTTGCAGATGCCGAACATCCGCCGCGGCGCCCCGCCCGGCGTCAGCGGTGAAGCCGCCGCCGCGCTCGCCGCCCGCGCGAAGCCCGGCAGCATCGAATCCAGAAACGGCAGCGACAACGCCACGCCCATCCCCTGCAAAAACCGCCGCCGCGACATCGCTGTCCGCGTCGCCACAAAAGGAAAGGAAGTCTCGGCCGCGTTTGTTTTCATAAGGTAGCGGCGGTCGTCCCGACCGCCATGGGTTCATTCATTCGAGTGCATTCGCGTCATTCGCGGGCTTCACTTGTTCTGAAACAACTCACTCTGCACGATCTCGTGCACGATCGTTCGCACGCCGTAGCCGCTCGCCTGCGCGCGCGCCAAAATCTCCTCGATCGCCGGCCGATCGATAAAGCGCACCGGCGCGCCCGTCGCATAAATCGTCAGCTGCTTCACGAGGTTCCGCGCCACCGTCTCCTCGTCCTCTCCGAGCAGCCGCTTGAATTCACGCACGTCCGAAAAACGCCGCCCGTCCTCCAGCTCGCCCGATGCATCCACCGGCAGCGCGGCGTGAAACGCATACGCCTGCCCGTTCATCCCGATGCCTTTCACCGGTTCCACGCCGTCCTTCACCGCGCGATAGCGGTCCCGCCAGCCGCCCATCACGTCGAAGCTCTCGAGCGCAAAGCCCGGTGGGTCCATCCGCGAATGACACGATGCGCAACTCGGGTCCTCGCGATGCTTCTCCAACTGCTGCCGGATCGTCACCGCCCCGCGGATGTCCGGCTCCACCGCCGCGACCGGCGGCGGCGGCGGCGTCTCATAACCGAGGATACGCGCCGTGATCCAGTTCCCGCGCAACACCGGCGAGGTCGTCGTCCCGTTCGCCGTCACCTTCAACACACTCGCCTGCGTCAACAGCCCGCCGCGCACGCTGTCCGCCGGCAGCGCCACCTTCTGCATCTTCGCGCCCGACACGCCCGGCACGCCGTAATGCGCCGCCAGCCGCTCGTTCAAAAACGTGAAGTCCGACTCCACCACTGTCCGCGCCGGCAGATCCGCCTTCAACAACTCCGCCACGAACAGCCGCGTCTCGTCGAGCGCCGCCTGCTTCAGCGGATCGTCGAGTTCATAGTCGTTATACAACGTCGCCGACGGCGACGTGTCGTCCGCCTTCCGCAGATCGAGCCAGTAATCCGTGAACGCGGTCACGAACCGCTCCGCCTTCGCATCGTTCAACAACCGCTCCGTCTCCGCGCGCAACACCTCCGCACGACCGAGTTCGCCGTTCGCCGCGAGCGTCCGCAACCGTTCGTCCGGCTCCGAGTTCCACAGGAACAACGCCAGCCGCGTCGCCAGCGCGTAGTCGTCAAGCCGTCCCGGCTGCTCCTCGACAAACAGAAATCCCGGCGACGCTAGCACGGCCGTGTAAGCCGTCAGCAGCGACCGCGCAAACCCCGCGCCCTGCTCGAACTGCGCCTCGAACAATTTCAAGAAGCGCGCCGCGTGCGCCGGCTCCACCGGCCGCCGATACGCGCGCTGCATGAACCCGCGCAACAACCGCTCCGCATCCGCGTGCGGCTGCGCCGACACCACTTCGACCGCCACCTTCGCCAGCGGCACGTTCAACCCGAATCCGCCGCCGCCCCCCGGCCCCGCCGCCGAGCGTATCCGCGGCGCCACGACATCGAGCGCCACCGTGTCCGCACCTTTCTCGCGTTTCTCCAGCGGCAGTTCACCGAACAGCAATCGATAGCCCGCCCCGGCGCCCGCCTCGTCGTCCGCCAGCGGTCCCTCCACGTCCATCCATTGCACCGCGTAGCCCGGCATGCCTTCCGGCGTCGCGAGCGGATTCACATACTGCTCGTCCGTGCCGTTCACCCGCGTGCGAAACAGTCGCGAGCCATCCGTCTGGATCACTTCGTTCGGCGCCAGCATCGCCTCGACTTCCTGCACGCCCGGCTCCGGCGTGAAATCGAACGCCCCGATGAACCGCCGCTGCCCCGACGTCGTCGCATACACGCCGATCGGTTCGGGCCGCCGCCCCGGCCAGATCTCCTCCAAATTCGGCCGGTGCCACAGCGTGCGGTGATATTCCGGCGCCTTCGCCTCGCCCGTGCCGTCGTAGAACCAGCGCGCGATCCCGCCGCCGCTCACCCAGATCGCATAACCGCCAAACCGCAGCCGGTAACGCCCGCCCACCGGCGCGCGGAAATTCGCCCAGCTATAACCGCCCGCGTCGCTGAACGTGCTCGCGACCTTGCCCACCGCTTCGCGATCGCGCGTCGCCGGATCGCTCAACGGGGCCCGCCCCGCGCGCACGTCCGGCTGCGCCGCGCCGTCGAGCACGGGAAACGCCAGCCGGTCAGACAACGTCCCGCCTTCGCGCGGCCAGAAATTCCGCGTCAGGCTCGGCTCGTCGCGCGCATAAAAACGCGTGACCGTCGCCGGCCGCCGCTCGAGCTCCGCGCTCATCGCCTGCCGCATCGCGTGATCCGCCGCGCTCAGATACCGCGCCATCTGGATGTGCGACACATCGAGCGCATCGCCGATCTTGTTGAACCGGTGCGCCTCGCCGTCCTCCGGCAGCCGGTCCTTCACCTGCACCCACGGCACATGCAGCAAATCGCGCAACGCGTTCTCGTATTCGTAGCGGTTCAACCGCCGCTGCGTCGCCCGCCCGTCGCGCGCCACGATCGCCCGCTCCGCCGTCGTCAACGTCGACGCCAGCCCGCCCACGAATCGCTCCAGCTCGTCCGCCGGCGGCCGGCGCCGCTCCTTCGGCGGCATCTCGCCCGCCGCCACGCGATCATGGACTTTCACCCACCGCGAAAAATTCGCCTTGTCCTCCGGATCGAAACTCAGCGCGCCGAGATCGAGTCCGCCTTTCCGATCCTCCTCGTTGTGACAGCTCGAACAGCGTTGATCGATGAACTCCGCCAGCTCCGCCGCCACCGTCGCAGTTTCGCCACGCACTGGCAGGCTCGCACTCATCGCCGCCAGCGACGCGAGCACGACGAGCGACCAGGCTCGTGCTTGAACCGACGGCGGGGGCGTTCCGTCCGGACTGCGCATCCGGGCGAATGTGGGAAGCCCGAACGCTTTGTCTAGCCCGCGCTCGCAATCGCACGCGCGGGAAAACTTTTGTGGTCCGTTTCCCCTTACGCTGCGTCGTAAATCTGCACCTTCGTCCAAAACGTCTTGAACGTCTCGACGAACTTCAGGTGCAGCGGGTCGACTTGATACGCGTCGTGTCCCGCGACGTCCTTCACCACCACCGTCAGCGCCACCGAATACGAATCGTCGATGATCGGCCGCTTCTCGGTCGCCGCCGGCGTGCCGACGTAAATCTTCTCCACCGCCGCGATGCCGCCGAGCGACTCGACGCCGCGACGAAACTCCGCGCGCTGCTCCGGAGTGAGTTCAGGTTTCAGCCAGAAATAAACGGTGTGGACCAACATGATCCGCCCAGCCTTCCCGTCACGGTTTCCAGCGCAAGCGCGAACCGGTCACCCCCCGGACTCCTCCACTTCGCGCAACGCCAGATCCAGCGTCGCCATGTTCACCGGCTTGGTCAGGTGCGCGACGAACCCCGCCTCCCGACTCGCCTCGACGTCCCGCTCCATGCCGTAACCCGTCACCGCGATGCCCCTCAACCCGTGCCGCTCCCGCAACCGGCGCATCAAATCATGTCCATTGCCGTCCGGCAGGCCGATGTCCGACACGACGAGGTCGAACCGCTGGCGCTCGGCCGCGGCCACCGCCTCCGCCACGCTCTCGCACGCCACCACGTCATAACCGCGTTTCCCCAACAAACGCGCCAGCGCCGCGCGGGTCGCCTGGTGATCCTCGATCAACAGCAGCCGTCGTCGCGTCGGCCCGGCCTGCGCTCCGCGCACCTCGCCCGCCGCGCCACCGGCCACGGCCGCCGCACCCGCAGCCAGCGTTGGCAACACCACGGTGAACACGGCCCCGTGCCCGCGCCCTTCGCTCGCCGCGCTGATCCGACCGCCATGCAATTCCACCAGCGTCCGCGAAATCGCCAGCCCCAGCCCGAGCCCCGCCGCCCGATGCGATCCGGCCGCCGCTTCGCCGCCCTGGAAAAACGCCTCGAACGCCCGCTCCAACTCCACCGCCGTCAATCCCCGCCCACTGTCGGCGAACTCGATCGCCACCTCACGCCCGCTCGGCGTGTTCGCCGTGCGCACCTGCACCCGACCGCCGTCCGGCGTGAACTTCACCGCGTTCTTCAACACATTCCAGAACACCTGCTGCAACCGCGCCGCATCCGCCGAAACCGCCGCCACCTCCGCCTCCAGCGCCACCTCCACCGCCAGGCGCTTCGCCTCCAGCTCCGGACGCAGCCCGTCGACCGCTTCGCCCAGCACCGCATGCACGTCCACCGTGCGAGGCTCGAGCGACAGCTTTCCGCGCACGATCCGCGTGAGGTCCAGCAGGTCGTCGATCAGCCGGGCCTCGATCGTCGCGTTCTTCGCGATCGTCTCGAAATCGCCCCGCACTTCGGGCGCCAGACGCTCGTTCGCCGCCGCCTCGCTCGCCAGGAGCAGGATCGGGTTGAGCGGCGTGCGCAGTTCGTGCGACAGCGCCGCGAGAAAATCGTCCTTCGCCCGCGACGCCGCCACGGCCTCGTCCCGCGCCCGCACCACTTCCGCCCGCGCCGCGTGCTGCTCCGTCACGTCGTGAAACACCAGCACCGCGCCGATCAGCTCGCCGTCCGCCCGCCGGATCGGTGCAGCGCTGTCCTCGATCGGCCGCTCCGTGCCGTCCCGCGCCCGCAGGATCGTGTGATTCGCCAGCCCCACGATCACGCCTTCGCGCAACACCCGCTCCACCGGATTCTCCACCACCGCGCGCGTATGCTCGTTGAAAATATCGAACAGCTCCGCCATCGGCCGGCCCACCGCCTCCGCCATCGTCCAGCCGGTCAGCCGCTCCGCGACCGGGTTGATGAATTCGATGTTGCCTCGCACATCCGTCGCGATCACCGCGTCGCCGATGCTCGCGGGCGTCACCCGCAGCCATTCGCGCTGTTCGCGGATTTCGTTTTCAGCCTGGCGCCGCGCACGGATCTCCTGGTGCAGCTCCGCGATCTTGCGGTTCAACCCCAGGAACCGCTCCGCCGCCGCCTCCTGCCGCCGCACGCGCACGATCAGCGCGCGTTCCCCGCCCTCCGCCGGCGCCAGCAACGCCCCTTCGCACCGCAGCAGGTCCGCCACCCCGCAGCGGAACGGCGCCGGCCCGTATATCATCCGCCCCGTCCCGGACCACAGCCGCAGCGCCGCCCGCACGCGCTCCGGCGCCTCGGGCGCCCAGTCGAACAGCGTCTGCCGCTCCAGGTCCGTCACCGGCCGCCCGAGCAACTCCGCCAGCGCATCGTTGCCCGCCACGATCCGCCCATCGCCCGCCACCAGCATCAACGCCTCCGGAAACCGGGCGGCGTAGCGCAAAAACGCTTCGCGATTCATGCCTCTACTCGCCCTGGAAATATTCGCGACCGGTCGACTGCGCCGCTTCCGGCGTCGGCTTCAGGTGCACCACGACCCGGCACCCCGCATCCCCGCGCGCGATCGTCTGCTGCAGGTCCACTTTCGCATAACCGAGATTGTTCGCCGCGATCGCGCCGAAGACGTTCGACGTCATCATGCACATCGCCGGCCGGCCGATCACCTTGTCGCCGAACGGACACGCCCGGTTCCCGAAAACGATCTTCTCGTCCGTCTCCTCGATCACGAAAAATTCGCCCCGGATCCGCCGCTTCAGATCCACCAGCACCTGCGCGACCTGCTCGCGCGAAAGCTGCGAGACCTGCAGCGAGCGTTTATACATCGTCTCGATTTCGCGGCCCATGTTCTGGCCGACGATGCTCACGAAACCCGCGGCCTCCTCCATGCCCACGACATCCTGCAGCACGCCGGAAAGTTCGCGGATGAGAGTGCGCGTGAAAACATCCCGTTCGAGCGGAATGTCGGTGCGATCCGCCAGCGGCGGCGCCGCGGGGGCGGCAGGAGGGTTCGGGGGATTCATGGAGGGAATGGCGCGCACTGTTATCACGAGCGCGCGCGGCGCAAACTCGTTTCAGACCTCCCTGCCTCCGCCGCGCCCGACCGGCTTCGCCCCGTTTCCATGCCGCCGCCCCGGCGCCGGCCCGCCGCGCCGTCAGCCAACCGGTTCCGACGGCTCCGCCAGGACCTGGTGCAGGGTCAGCAAAATCGCCTCCGCCGTGTAGGGTTTCGCCAGGAAATGCTTCACGCCCGCACCCGCCGCCTTCGCCACGCGGTCGCGGGCGTCCAGCCCGCTCGACGCCACGATCCGCACCCCCGGATCGATCCGCTTCAGCGCCGCGATCAACGCGGGCCCATCCATCACCGGCATCATCATGTCGGTGAACACCGCCGCGACCTCCCGCGCGTTCTGCGCGTAGAGACCGATCGCGTGGGCCCCGTCCTCCGCCGTGATCACGCGGTAGCCGAAGGTCTGCAGCGTTTGCCGCGTGATCGTCAGGATCGAGGCCTCGTCATCCACCACGAGAATCAGCTCGCCGTTCCCCCGCGGCAGCGCCTCGTTGCGCGGCGGCGCCACCCCCCGCTCCCCCGACTCCTCCAGCGCCGGCAAATACACCTGGAACGTCGTGCCGCGCCCCAGCTCGCTGTGGACGTTCACGCAGCCGCCGTGGCTGCGGACGATGCCCTGCACCGTGGACAACCCCAGCCCCGTGCCCTTGCCGTGGGCCTTCGTCGTGAAAAACGGCTCGAAGATCCGGTCGGCCACGTCGGCCGGGATACCCGTGCCCGAATCGATCACTTCGAGCAGCACGTAGCGCCCCGGCGACACGGCGCGGTGCATCGCCGCGAACTGCTCGTCGACCGTCGCGTTGGCGGCCGTCACCCGCAGCGTCCCGCCCTGCGGCATCGCGTCGCGCGCGTTCACGCAGAGGTTGAGGATCACTTGATTCAGCTGCGTCGGATCGCCCTGGACCAGCCAGGTGTCCTTCGGCAGGTCCGCGCGGAACGCGATGTTCTTCGGGAAGGTGGTGCGCACGATCCCTTCGATCTCGCGGACCACATGCGCCAGATGCACCGCCACCCGCGCGCCCTCCACTCCGCGCGCAAACGACAGCACCTGCTTCACCAGCTCCGTGCCGCGCTGCACGCTGCGCTCGATCGTCTCCACGATCTTGCGGTCCTCCGCATCGAGCTTCTTCTGCGACAAAAGCCCCACCCCCATCATGATCGGCGCCAGCAGATTGTTCATGTCGTGCGCGATCCCGCCCGCCAGCGTGCCGATGCTCTCCAACCGCTGCGCCCGGAGAAACTGCTCCTGCAATGTCCGCCGCTCCGTGATGTCCGCGACGACCGTGATGAAATACTTCGGCTCGCCCGCCGCATCTCGCAACAGCGAGGTCACCACGGCCGCCCAGAACGTCGTGCCGTTGGCCCGCACATACCGCTTCTCCGCCGAATACACCGCGCGCGTCCCCGCCAGGATCGCGCGGCGCGCCTCGTCGCTCTCGGCCCGGTCCTCCGGCGCCGTCAGCTCGAGAAACGTCCGCCGCAGCAGCTCCTCGCGCGAATGGCCCGTGATCTCGCACAGCTTGTCGTTCACCCGCAGGAACGTCCCGTCCACCCCCACGTGCGCGATGCCCACCGCCACCTGCTCGAACGTCGCGCGGAAGCGCTCCTCGCTCTCGCGCAGCCTCTCCTGCGCGCCTTTCCGCTCCGTCACGTCCGCCTGCAGCGCCCGGTTCGCCTCCTCGAGCTGCAGCGTCTTTTCCTCCAGCTTGCGGATCAACGTCTGGCTGTAAACGCGCAGCATCTCCTTCTCGTCGCCCGCCGGCGCCCGCGGCACCGCCGCGTCTCCTCCCGCCAGCACGGCCGCGATCCGCGCCATGAACGCCTCCGGTTCCGCCGGCTTCAGGATGAACGCATCCGCCCCCAGGCTCAACGCCAGCTCCTCGTCCTCCGCTTCCGTGTAGGTCGCCGTATAGACGACGAACGGCGCCGCCTTTAACCGCGTATCCGATTTCCAATGACGCAACAGCGTGTAGCCGTCCATCACCGGCATCAGCAGGTCTGCCACGATCAGGTCCGGCGCCGCCAGCCGCGCCTTCACCAGCGCCTCCGCCCCGTGCCGCGCCGTCTCCACCGCCCAGCCGTGCCCGGCCAGCAGCGCCCGCAGGTAATAGATGTTCTCCTCCTTGTCGTCGACGATCAGGACGTGCTTCATGGCGCGCTGGAGGGGCTCGGCGGCGCGAACCGTTCGATCTCGGAAACGAAGGTGTCCGGGTTGATCGGCTTCTCGATGTAGCCCGTGCACCCCGCCGCCAGCGATTTCTCCCGGTCGCCCACCATCGCGTAGGAGGTCACCGCGATCACCGGCGTCGCCCGCAGCGCCTCCACCGCCCGCAACGCCCGCGCCACCGCATAGCCGTCCATCCCCGGCAGCTGGATGTCCAGCAGGATGAGATCCGGCGCCAGGCTCCGCGCCTGCTCCACGCCACCGGGCCCATCCACCGCCGAGACCACTCGATAACCGCGGCGTTCGAGCAGGAACGTCGCAAGGTAGCGATTCTGCTCATTGTCTTCGATCAATAGGACAGTCCGGCTCATGGGGATGGGGAACGGTGGAGAGGTAAAACCACGGCAAACTCGCTGCCGAGCGACCATTCGCTGGCCGCCGAAATATCGCCGCCCATCAACATGGCAAGCCGCCGGCAGATGGCCAGCCCCAGTCCCGTGCCTTCGTGCAACCGGGCCAACCCCGTGTCCACTTGGCGAAACGGCTGGAAGAGCGTCGCGAGATCCTCCGCTTTGATCCCGATACCCGTGTCCTTCACGCGCAACCGCACCGCCGCCACCGCCGCCGCATCCGGCGCGAAACGATGCGCCGCGAGCCGCTCCGCCGTCAGCGTCACGCTCCCCCGCTCGGTGAACTTGATCGCGTTGTTCAACAGGTTCAAAAGGATCTGCTCCACCCGCCGCCGGTCCCCCTTCATCCCGTGCAGCGCCGGATCGACCTGCGTCACCAGCTGCAGGCCCTTTTTTTCCGCCAGCGGCTGCACGCTCGCCGTCACCCGCGCGATCGCCTCCGCCACGTCGAAGGGCTCCGCCCGCACCTCGAGCTGGCCCGCCTCGATCTTCGAGATGTCCAGCACGTCGTTGATCAGCTCCAGCAAATGCCGCGCGCTGCCCCGCACCATGCCGAGCTGCCGCGTCTGCTCGTCGTTCAGCGGCCCCGCCAGCCCTTGCAGCACGATCCCCGTGAAACCGATGATCGAATTCAACGGCGTGCGCAGCTCGTGCGACATCGTTGCCAGAAACGCCGACTTGATCCGGTCCGCAGCCTCCGCCCGCACCAGCGCCGCCTGCAGCTCCCCCGTCCGCTCCGTCACCTTCTGCTCCAGCGTCTCCTTCGCGCTCCGCAAGGCCTCCTCCGCCCGATGCCGCTCCGCCACGTCGATGCCCACGCCGACCAGGCACACCCGGCCTTCGAAATCCACCCGCCGCCCCGTGAAGAAATACGGCGTCAACCCGCCGTCTTTCGCCCGAAACGGCGCCTCCACGCTCGCCTCGCCGCCCTCGAACGCCTGCCCGATCCCCGCCGACACCGCCTCGCGATCCTCCGGCGCGAAAAAATCCAGCGGATGCATCCGCGCAATCTCCTCGCCGGTATAACCCGACACGCGTTCGAAATTCCGATTCCACCGCAGGAACCGCCCGGTCCGATCGTAGAAATAAAGAATCCCCGGCATGCTCTCGATCATCGTGTCCGAGAACCGCCGCTCGCTCTGCGCCCGCGTCTCCGCACTCCGCCGCTCCGCCTCCTGCGCATGGTAATCCAGCGCGAAACCCACATCCGCCGCCGCCTCCGCCAGCAACGCCACTTCCTTCTCCCGGAAATAATTCTCCTCTGCGGCATGCACGCACAACACTCCCGCCACCCGCCCGCCCGTGCGCACCGGCAGCGCCAGCGCCGCGCGCGATCCGCGCCGCCTCGCCTCCTTCCGCCACGCGCGCCCCGCCGGCTCGTCGGACAACCGGTTGCACGCGCACGGCCGCCCTTCCCGCAACGCCCGCATCGCCGGCGCCACCTCCACCCACGCCGCCACCCGATCGAGCGGATCGCCGTCGTCCCCCGCCGTCGCCACGATCTCCAGGCGCCGCGGCGCCAGATTCTCCCAGCCCACCCACGCCAGCCGGAAGCCGCCTTGGTCCACCAACACCCGGCACACCTGCGCGCACAACTCGTCGCGCACCGCCAGCCGCATGCTCGCCTGGTTGATCTGCCCCAGCGCCACGTTCAACCGGTTGATCCGCTCGATCTCGACCTGGCGCGCTTTCAGCAGCCCATACCCTTCCTCCATCGCCCCGTAAGCCCGCCGCAGCACCAGCAGCAGCACCCCCGACGTGATCCCGACAAACACCAGCCCCTTGTAAACGCTCCACCGCACCAGCTCGTTCGGATCGGCGATGAACAGACTCAGCGCATGGTCGGAAAAATAAATCCAGCCCGTCGCGAAGGCCGCGTAAACCGCCGCCACCGCCAGCGCGCGCGTGCGCAGCGGAATTCGCCCCCGGCGCAACGGCCCCGCCCCGGCCGGCTTCGCCAGGCTCCTCATGATTGCCCGCCGCGCGCGGCGTTCTCCGTCAACACCCGCCGGATCGTCGTCAGCATCGTGTCCGCCGAATACGGCTTCGGCAGAAATTCCCGCACTCCCGCGCTCGCCGCCGTGGCCACGTTGCCGCCCCCGTTGAGCCCGCTCGCCGCGATCACGCCGAGCCGCGGGTCCATCCGGTGCAACGCCGCGATCAGCGCCGGCCCGTCCATCACCGGCATCATCATGTCCGTCAACACGAGCGCCACCTCGCGCTGGTGCTGCGCATAAAGCGCGATCGCCTGCGCCCCGTCCTCCGCCGTCACCACGCGATAGCCAAACGCCTCGAGCGTCTGCCGCGTGATCTCGCGGATCGAGCCTTCATCGTCGACCACGAGAATCAGTTCGCCGTTGCCGCGCGGCAGCTCGCTCGGGAACGGACTCGCGCTGCCGCCGGTCACCGCCGCCGGCTGCGCCGGCAAGTGCAGCTTGAACACGCTGCCCTTCCCCGGCTCGCTGCTCACGTTCACGAATCCCCCGTGGCTGCGCACGATGCCGAGCACCGTCGACAGCCCCAGCCCCGTCCCCTTCCCCACTTCCTTCGTGGTGAAAAACGGCTCGAAAATCCGATCGTGCAGCTCGCGCGGAATCCCGCAGCCGTTGTCGATCACCTCGACCGCCACGTAGCGCCCGGCCGCGACACCGCGGTTCATCACCGCATATTGCTCGTCCACCACCACGTTCGCCGCCCGCAACGTCAGCTGCCCGCCGTCCGGCATCGCGTCGCGCGCGTTCACGCAGAGATTGAGCAACACCTGGTTGAGCTGCGTCGGATCGCCGATCACCGGCCACAGGTCCCGCGGGACCTCGCTCACCAACGCGATGTTCTTGGGAAAGGTGTTGCCGACGATCGACTTCATCTCGCCCAGGATGTGGCGCAGCTGGAGCGGCACCCGCGTGCCTTCCACGCCCCGCGCAAACGACAGCACCTGCTTCACCAGATTCGCCCCGCGCCGCGCGCTGCGCTCGATGTTGTCGATCACCATCCGGCAATGCGGGTCCTCGATATCGAGCCGCAACAGATCGACGCCCATCGTGATCGGCGCGAGCAGGTTGTTCAGATCGTGCGCGATCCCGCCGGCCAGCGTCCCGATGCTCTCCATCCGCTGCGCCCGCAGAAACTGCTGCTCGAGCTTCTTCCGCTCCGTGATGTCGGTGTGAATCGCGAGCACCGACTTCGGCTGCCCCGCCGCATCCCGCACCAGCGTCCAGCGCACCTCCACCACGATTTCCTGGCCGGCCTTCGTGCGCTTCGGCACCTCGCCATTCCATTCGCCCTGCTCGAACAGCCGGCGCCGCGCCGCATCCGTGTTCTCCCGCGGCACGCCGAACAACTCCGCCGGATGCCGCCCGAGCGCCTCCGCCGCCGTCCACCCATACGCCCGCTCCGCTCCTTTGTTCCAATAGATGATCCGCTCCTCCAGATCCTGCACCAAAATCGCCTCGTGCGCCGCGTCCAGCAACGCCGCCTGCTCCGCCAGCCGCTCCTCGACGCGCTTGCGCTCCGTCAAATCGGTCATCCCGCCGATCATCCGCACCGCCTTGCCCGCCGCATCGCGAATCACATGGCCGCGCGCCAGCACATAAGCATGCGAATCGTCACCGCCCCGAATACGAAACGCACAGCTCCATCCTTCCGCGCCGCCCTCGATCGCCCGCCTCACGCTCGATTCCACCGGCTCGCGGTCCTCGGGATGCAACCGCGCATACCACGCGTCCATCGTCGGCTCCACCTCCGGGCGACGCAGACCGCAGAGCGCTTCGAACCCTTCGTTCCACCACAGCGTGCCCGTCGCCAGATCCCAGTCCCACACCGCGTCGTTCGTCGCGCGCGACAGCATCCGGAAACGCGCCTCGCTCGCCTGCAGCAACGCCACCGCCCGCCGGCGTTCCGTGATGTCGCGCTCGATCGCCACCCAGTGCGTGTAGCGCCCCGCCACATTCGCCACCGGCACGATATTCGCCTCCGACCACAACTCCTCGCCGCTGCGCGAACGATTCATGATCTCCGCCCGCACCGATTCGCCCCGCGCCAGCGCCTCCACGCACGCCCGGCTTTCCTCGCTCGTCTCCGGATCGCGCAACAACCGCGGAGTCTTGCCCAGGATCACCTCCCGCCGGTAACCCATCCGCTCCTCGAACGCATCGTTCACATACACCACGCGCGGTCCGCCCCCGTCCACCGGGCTCACTTCCGTGATGATCACGATGTCGTTGATCCGCGCGATGCAGGTCTGCAACAGCCGCAGCTGCTCCTCCGCCCGCTTGCGCCGCGTGATGTCCGCAATGCTCACCAGCACCTTCCCCGAGCCGCCGTCCAGCGGTGGAAACGCCATCGTCAACAACACGTGGATCGGCTCGCCCCCGATCGTCCGCCCCCCCATCTCCGCCTCGAACAACGACCGCCCCTCCGCCAGCGCCACCAGTTCCCGCACGAAATCCGGCAGCGTCTCCGGCGAGAACCTCGTTTCCAGCGATCGCATCAGCTCCGCTTTCTCCCCCCCGCCATAAAGCCGCAGCGTCGCCTCGTTCACGTCCAGCACCCGCACCGCGCGCAACGCCCCCTTCACCCACTCCGGATGCGCCGCAAAATAGCCCGCCCAGTCCGTCACGCCCGCCGCCCGCAACGGTCGCAACATCTCAATCACGCCGCTCCAGTCCTGCTCCCAGATCGACGTCGGCACGAACTGAAAAATCGACCGAAACCGCGCCTCGCTCGCGCGCAACGCCTGCTCGCGCTCCTCCCGGCCCAGCGCCAGCCGCACCAGCCGCGTCGCCTGTTCGATCGCTTCCTGATCCTCAGGCCCCGGCGGCGGATGCGCCACCGCCAGCCCCGCCAGCACCCGCCCGTCGACATCGAGCACCGGCGCCGTCCAGCCCGCCTCCCCGCCCATCGCCTCCTCGCCACCGATCCCGCCGCCTTCCGCCTTCAACACCCGCACCGATCCCGGTTCGCGCCCGAGCATCTCCTCCAACCCGCGTCGCATCGTCTCCCACACCTCCGCCAGCGGCCGTCCCGCCGAAATCGCCTCCAACACCGCCGCCTCCTGCGCCCGCACCCGCTCGAGCCGCCGGCGTTTTCTCAACTCACCCACCGCGAGCGTCCGCTCCGTGATATCCTCCTGGCTCACCACCACGCCACCGCCTTCGCCCAGCAGCGACGCCGTCAGCCGAAACCACCTCGGCTCCCCCGCCGTCGTCGCGGCATACTCCAGCGCGAACATCGGTTGTTCACCCGCCAGGACGCGCCGAATCCCCGCCGCCACCGCCCGCGCCTCCCCCGCCCCCGCCTCGCAAACCGCCAGATAGTTCTCCCCCACGCCGCTGCCCCCCGGCTCCACCGCACTCCCCGCCGCAAAACTCCGCCATGCCTGGTTCACCGCCACGATCACCCCGCTGCCATCGAGCAGCGCGAGGTGCGCCGGCATGGCGTTCAGGATCGCCGTGGGAATTTCGGCGAGCTGCGGGGTGAGCGCGTCGGCTGGTTTCATCGTCACACTCGCATGTCGTCGCCGCGGAGCGGATCAACGCAAGGCGCCCATGCGACCCAGGCTGGAATCCGTCTCGCGACTCGCCGAGACTTGGCTCCGCGCAAACCCTTGCAAGCTGTAAACGCCTCGTCGCCCGCGCCCCACGCCAGCCGGCGTCACTTTTCCCCGGTCCGCCCGAAGACCTGCGCCAGCGTGCGATCCAGCACCGTCACGCTGACCGGCTTGGTCAGATGCGCGACAAACCCCGCCTCGCCGCTCCGCGCCACATCCTGCTCCATGCCGTAACCGGTCAACGCCACCCCCACACAGCCGTGCCGCTCCCGCAGCTCCCGCATCAGCGCGACACCATCGCCGTCCGGCAGGCCGATATCCGACAACACCAGATCGAAGCTCCCCGCCGCCGCCGCCTCGCGCGCCGCCGCCGCCGTGCCCACCGCCACCACTTCGTAACCCCGCCGCCCCAGCAGCCGCGTCAACGGCACGCGCGTCGGCTCATGATCCTCGATCAGCAAAATCCGCCCCGCCTTCCTCGCCCCGCCGGCCGGCTCCTGCCCGACGCGCTTCGGCGCTTCGCCCGCCCGCTTACCTCCCGGCGCGTCCGCCGCCGCCAGCGGCAGGTGGATCGTGAACGTCGACCCCCGGTCCCGCCCGGCGCTCGCCGCATAAATCCGCCCGCCGTGCAGCTCGATCAGCTTGCGGCTGATCGCCAGCCCCAGCCCCAGCCCGCCGAAACGATGCCCCCGCCCCTGCTCCGCATGATCGCCCTGCATGAACGCACCGAACACCCGCAGCACCTCGTGCGCCTCCATCCCGATGCCCGTATCCGAAATCTGGATCTCCACCTCGCTCAGGCCCGGCACATTGCGACTCGCCACCCGCAGCCGGCCGCCGGGCGGCGTGAACTTGATCGCATTCTTCAACACATTCCAAAACACCTGCTGCAGCCGCCCCGAGTCGCCCGCGATCGCGCTCGCCCCCGCCTCGAGCGCCAGGTCCACCGCCAGCGCCCGCTCCGCCGCCTCCGCCTGCACTGTCCCCACCGCGTCGCGCACGATCCCGTGCACGTCCACCCGCTGCAGCTCCAGCGCCATCTTGCCATGCTCGATCCGCGTCAGGTCCAGCAAATCGTCGATCAGCCGCGCCTCCAGCAGCGCGTTCTGCTCGATCAGGCGAAACGCCTCCCGCGCCCCCGCCGGATACTCCGGATTCCCCGCCGAATCGCTCGCCAGCAGCAGCACCGGATTGAGCGGCGTGCGCAACTCATGCGACAACGCCGCCAGGAAATCGTCCTTCGCCCGCGACGCCGCCACCGTCTCCCGCTCCCGCATCGACCGGTCCAGCGCGATCGCCAGATAACGCGCGATCCGCCCCAGCGTGTTCACATCCGCCGCCGGAATGCTCTCCCGCTGATAACTCCCGAACGTCGCCAGCCCGATCAGCCGCTCGCCGATCGCCAGCGGAAATCCATACCGCGCCCGCCACCCCATCTGCCGCAACTGCTCCCCATGCAACACCGCCGTCGCCGGTATCCCCTCCACATACCGCCCCGTCGCGATCCGGTCCTGCGGGTTCATCCGCACCGTCGCCAACATCTCCCGCTGCCGCGGCGAGATGCCCCCCGCCGCGTTCAACCGCAACGTCACCCCATCCGGCTCCAACAGATAACTCGCATACGCATCCAACCCCAACGACGGCGCGATCGTCGGAAAAATCTCCGCCACGTCCTTCGCCGGATCGATCGACTGCAGTAACGAGGCCAGCGCCGACGACAACAACCGGTCGAGCTCCTGCTGCCGCCGCAAAATCCCCGCCTGGAACTCCCGCTGCGTCACATCCTCGATGATCGTGATCGTCCCCACGATCGTCCCCGCCTCCGGCAACGGCGCCACGCGCACCGTCTGCAACATGCAGGACAACCCCGTATCCGGCACCGTCACCGGCAACGGCAGCAGATACTGGTGCAACGCCGTCGACAACACGCTGATCTCCCCTTCCAACGCCCGCTGAAACCGCTCCTGCAACCGCCGCTCCACCAACTCGGGAAACACCTCCAGCAACCGACGCCCCACCACCTCCTCCGCCGACAACCCACTCTGCGTCACCAGCCACCGGTTCCAGCTCCTGATCGTCAACTCCCGGTCCGTCGTGAAAATCCCGAACGGCGCGATCTCATGCATCCACGCCGCCATCGCCGCGTTCGAACTGAACTGCGTGCCGACCGGATCGCCCGCGCCACCCTCCTGACCACCTCCGCTCATTGCGTCTGTCGATTCTCCCAGTTCTGCAATTCCAACAACAACCGGTCCAGCGACGCGATCCCGAGAATGATCACGAGATAACCCGTCACATCGCCCGCCCGCACGAAAAACCGCGTGTGAATCATCAGCCCGTAACGCATCGGCTCCCCCGCCTGTCGCGCCACCGACTCCAGCACCCGCGTGACACTCTCCACCTGAAGCTGGGGAACGGCGAACGTGACATGAACGTGCAGCAGATTGCCAAACACCCCCAGACAGGCGTTGAGCAGAATGTTGCCCACCTCCGTGATGATTTCCCGCGCCCCCGAATCGAATTCCGCCGAGACCGACCGCTCGTCCGTCAGCAACCGGCTCAACGCCACCGCCGCCCGCTCGTCCAGCATCAACAGCGCATTCCCCGAGATCGGCCCCGAAAACACTTGGTTCACGCTCGCCACGTCGACGCTGATGACCTGCTCGAGCAACGGCGCGATCGCGTCGATCTCGTGGATCGTCACCTGCGGCACTTCCAGCGTGATCCGATAGCCGGTCAACTCCGACAACGACCCTGCCGCCCGGCCGTAGCCGATGTTGATCAGCTCCGTCAGCGCGTCCTTCTGATCGAGCGTCAGCTCCACGTGTGGCCTCCTTCGAGCACCGTCTTCAACGTTGCCGCGAGCGCCTGCCGATTCACCGGCTTGTTCAAGATCCCCTGCGCGCCCGCCGCCTTCACCTGCTCCGCCGTCGACCGCTGGATGTCCGCCGTCGCCACGATCACCCGCGCGTCCGGCTTCAGCTCCCGGATCTTCGCAAGCACGTCCAGGCCATACATCCCGCTCATCACCATATCCAGGATCACCACATCCGGCGCACCCAGAAAAAAGCGCTCGAGCGCCTGCGCGCCATCCGACGCCTCCTCCACTTCGTAACCGAGCTCCTCCAGCGCCTGCCGGAGCGTTCGCCGCGCCAGCGCAGAATCGTCCACCATCAAAATTTTCGTCTTCATATGCGTGCGGTGATCGCCTGCGCCATCCCGTCCAACGAGACAGCCTCATCGCTCAAACCGGCCTCGACCACTGAGCGCGGCATCCCGTAGATGACGCAACTTTTTTCAGCCTCCGTCAGGATCGTCCCTCCCTGCGCCTTCACCCACGCAGCCCCTTCCTTCCCGTCGTCCCCCATTCCCGTCATCACCACGCCCAACACGCGGCCGCCATAGACTTCCGCCGCCGACCGGAACAACACGTCGGCCGACGGCCGGTGCAGCTTTTCCAGCGGCTGCATCGTGAGTTGCGCCACCACTTCGCCGTCCGCCGCGCGCCGCAACATCAGATGCCGCCCCGCCGCCGCGATCCATACCACCCCCGGCCGCAACACGTCGCCCTCCGCCGCTTCCTTCACCTCGAGCGCGCACAACTCGTTCAACTTCTCCGCATATAACGCCGTGTAACCCACCGGCATGTGCAACACCACCGCGATCGGCACCGCGAAATCGCCCGGCAATTGCGGCAACATCCGGCGCAACGCCTGCGGCCCGCCCGTCGAAATTCCCACCACCACCACGTCCGCTTTCCCCTGACCGCTCCGCGCCACCGCCGCCACCGCCGGTGACGGCGACGGCGCCCCGCTCGGCGCCAGCTTTTCCACCGGCACGCTCATCGCCTCCCGCACCTTCGCCACCAGCGCCTCGCGCACCGTCCGCAGATCGTCCGTCGCTAGCGCCGTCGGCTTCTGCACCACATCCACCGCTCCCGCACTCAACGCCTCCACCACCTCCGCCGCATCCTGCGCCGCCGCCGACAGGATCAGGATCGGCAACGGCCGCACCGCCATCTGCCGCCGCACGAAATACACCCCGCCCAGATTCGGCATCCGCAGATCGCAAATCACCAGGTCCGGTCGCAACCGCTCCGCCAGCTCCAACGCCTCCGCCCCATCCCGCGCCGCCCCCACCACCTCCACCCCCGCATGATCCGACAAAATCTCGCGCACCACCTTCCGCGCGAAGGCGGAATCGTCGACGATGAGGATACGAATCGGCGCACTCATGCGTCTCCTCGCCCCACCGGATTGCGCCGGTAAACAAACGCCCCCCGCACCTCCTCCAACTCGAACGCATCCGTCAACTTCAACAACGACTCCGACGCCCCCACAAACAAGTGCGACCGCGCCGGCATCCGCTCCGCAAACGCCGACACCACCCGCCCGATCGCCGCCGGCGAAAAGTAAATGAACACGTTGCGGCAGAAAATCACGTCCACCGGCTTCAGATCCGCATAACTCGCCGGGTCCACCAGGTTCGCCCAGCGAAACTGCACCCGCTCCGCCACCTCGCGCCGGAGCACCTCGCCCTCCGGCCGCGCTTCGAAATATTTCGCCCGCAACTCCGCCGGCAACGCCCGAAACGACCGCTCGCGATACACCCCCGCGCGCGCCTTCCCCAGCGCCGCCTCGCTCGCGTCGCTCGCATGGATCTCGATCGGCCGGTCGCCCCAGCCCGCCTCCTCCAGCGCCATCGCCAAGCTATACGGCTCCTCCCCCGTCGCGCACGCCGCGCTCCAGATCCGCAACGGCCGGTCCCCCTCCCGAAACCACGCCGGCACCACGTGCTCCACCAGCGCGCGCACCTGGTCGAACTCCCGCCAGAAATACGTCTCCTGCACCGAAAACGCGTCCATCACCCGCCGCCACTCCTCCGGCCCCTGCTCGTCGTATTTCAGGATGTAGTAATAATCCAGATACGACGCACACCCGTGCGCCGCCGCCCGCGGCTGCAGTTTGTCCAGCATCGTGTCCAGCCGGTCGTCCTCGAAATACAGCCCCGCCCGCTCGTGAATCAAATCGCGCAGCAGACGCGGCACCGGCTCCGGCACCGGGATGGACCCACCCTTCGCCTGCGCAGAGATCATCGCGCCTTGGTGCGCTCCCCGCGCGCGGCGTTCGCCGCCGGCACTCCTTTTTTCGGCCCCGGCTTTTCCCCCGCCCCGCCCGCACGAATCTCCCCCAGGCTCCGCGTCACCGACTCCGCCGACGCCGAGTTCTCCAGGTTCGCCACCGTGATCGACTTGATCTGCTTCGCCACGTTCTGCGTCGCACTCGTCACATCCTTCATCGCCCGCGCCTGCTCCTGCAACCCCCGCGCCGCCTGCTCCGACTGCCGCCGCAGGTTGTCCGCCGCCGCCACCACTTGGCTCGTCCCCGCCGCCTGCTCGCTCATCGCCCGGTTCACCGTCGTCACCAGCTTCGCCAGCCGCTCCGCCTCCTTCGCAATCTGCTCCGACGCCGTCGACTGCTCCGCGATCGCTCGCGCCGTCGACACGCCGCCCTTCCGCATCGCATCGATCGCCGACACGATCTGCGCCGCCCCCGTCGCCTGCTCCGCCGTCGCCTTGCGCAACTGCACCGCGATGCCGCTCGTCGCCTGCGCCGCCTTCACCACCTCGCGCGCCGCGCGCCCGTGCTCGCCCATCGCCTGCGATACTTCCTTCGTCGTCTTTCGCATCTGCGACGAGGCCTGCACGATCGCCGCCGCCCCTTTCGCCTGCTCCGCCATCGCGCCCGACACCTGCCGCGATTGCGCCGCCGTCACCGCGATCGCATCCATCACGTGCTTGCTCGCCACCAGCTGCTCGTCCGCCGCCCGCGTGATTTCCGCCACCAACCCGCCGCTCTCGCGCACGCCTTCCAAAATCTTCTCCAATCCCGTCGAGCCGCTCTCCGACAACCGGTTCGACTCCTCCGCCACGCGCGCCCCGTCCGTCGCCGCCTGCGTCGCATCGCGCGTCACGTTCTCCAGCCCGCGCACGATCTGCGCGATGTCCGCCGTCGCCTTCGCGCTGCGGTCCGCCAGATTGCGGATCTCCTCCGCCACCACCGCAAACCCGCGCCCCGCCTCGCCCGCCCGCGCCGCCTCGATCGACGCGTTCAACGACAGCAGGTTCGTCCGCTCCGCGATCACGCTGATCGTGTCCACGATGCTCCCGATCTGCGCCGTCTGCTTGTTCAACTCGCGCATCACCGCCGTCGAATTGTCCATCGCCTTCGCCACCCGCCCGATCCCGTCGATCGACTTGCGGATCATCTGCCCTCCCTCGTCCGCCTCCCGCGACACCTTCGACGTGATCTCGTGCGTCCGCTTCACCAACTGCGCCACCGCCCGGCTCGAACGGTCCATCTGCGTCGCACTCGTGTTCGCATTGTTCGCCGCCTCCGTGATCCGCTCCGCATTCTGCGCCACCGACTGGATCGAACGCGCCATCTCCTCCACCGATGTCGAGGTCTCCTCCACCGACGTCGCCAGCCCCTCCGACATCGCCGCCACTTCCTCGATCGACGCCGCCATCTCGTTCATCGACGACAACGTCTCCTCCGCCGCCGCCGTCAAATCGTCCGCATTCCGCGACACGCCCTGCACCGAACGGCTCATCTCCTCGATCGACGCCGCACTCTCGTTCAACCCCGCCGCCAGATCCTCCGAATCGCTCGACACGCGCTTCACCGACGCCGCGACTTCCGCGATCGAGGTCGTCAACTCCTCCGCCGACGTCGACATCTCGTGCGTCGTCGCCGTCACCGACTGCGTCGCCGCCGCGATCTGCTTGATCGCCACACTCGTCTGCACCGCCGCCGCCGCCACCTGCGCACTGTTGCCCGCCACCTCCTCGATCGACGCCGCCATCTCGTTGATCGCCGCCGCCGTCGCCTCGCCCGACTCCGTCACCGAGCGCGCCTGCTCCGCCGTCTCCTTCAACGACCGCGTCAGCTCCGCCACCTCCGCCGTCGCCGAATCCAGCGAAACCGTGCGGCTCGCCGCCTCCCGCCTCGCCGACGACGCGGCATCCGCCTTCGCGGCGGCCGTTGAAGAAGAACTCGGGGACGCCGGCAGGGGCGCATTACGACGGGCTTTGGGCTTCGGCATGGCAGGAGGGTTGGTTTGAAATTATTTCGTCGGGGCGCCTTCCGGCACCGTGGTTTCCTCGAGCGTCAACACCACGCCCACGTCGAGAATCAGCACGCTGCGTCCCTTCACCGTCGCGACGCCTGCGACATGATTCCCCTGGATGCCCACCAGCGTCTCCTCGATCGGCCGCACCGCGTCCGCCGGAATCCGCTGAAACTCCCGCGCCGCATCCACGATCAACGCCACCACGCGGTTCTGCACCTTCAGGAAAATCAGCCGCGTCTGCGGTGTGTAAGCCACCCGCGGCAGCCCGAAGCGCGCGCGCAAATTCAACGCGGGAAACACCTGCCCCCGCGAAAACACCACGCCATCCACCGCCGCCGCCGTGTTCGGCACACGCGTCACATGCTCCAACATCTCCACGTGCTGCACGTCCGCGCTGCGCACCGCATACGCGGCGCCATCGAGTTCGAAAACGATGTAGGTGTCGGCCTGGCTCATGGCAAATCGGCCCGCGACAGACACCATTTCGGAACCTTTGAACCGCTTTCCGCTGCGAAACTCATTCGGTGTTCATCCGTGTTCATCGTGACTAAAGATATTCGCCCGCTGGCCGCACCACCCCACTCGTGAGCGCATTCGGATCGAGGATCAAGATCGGCCGGCCGTCCCCCAGCTCCGTCGCCCCCGCCACCCCCGGCACGCGCACCAGCGGATCGGTCAACGGCCGCACCACGATCTCCCGCCGCGACAACACCCGGTCCACCACCAGCCCCGTTGCCCCGCGCTCCCCACTCACCACGAGCACCGTCAACACCCCGCCCAAGCCGCCCCCATCGAGGCGCACCATCTGG
>JAEYYL010000165.1 GCA_023430825.1 Verrucomicrobiota bacterium
CCCCGCCGGCATGGGTCGAATGGCCGACGAGGACGTCGGCGCTCCCAGGGACGCTTCTGCGCGTCGCGAACGTTTGGATACAGATGCGCGACCGTCGTCAGGCGACGGCGGTTTGCTGGAGGTGCATTCGCGTGACCTCGGGAATGCGCTCCTCGAGCCAGGCGGCCATGCGTTCCTCGTCGCGGAGGATTTCGGTGCAGATCCGCGCGATCTCCGGCTGACCCAGTTCGTCGGCGGCGGCGATCAGCGAGCGGTAGCAGGCGATCTCGAAGTGTTCGGCAGCGTAGTCGGACAGGAAGTTTTTCACGAGTTCGTCGCGATGCATGCCGGTCGAGGCGCCCTGCACCTTGCCCATGAGGTTGCCCATGGCGGATTTCATCGTGGACGGTTTCTCGCCGAGAATCCCGAGGCATTGCTCGACGAGGTCGGCATGGCGCCGGGTTTCCTGGATGTGTTGCTCGTCGCGCTGACGGACCTCGGGAAGGTCCTCGGCGTCCTTGGCGTGATTTTCGAGGACTTGGATGAGGCTCTTTTCCATGGAATAGGCGCTGTTGAGCCAGGTAACGAGTTGTTCTTTGGGAGAGGTAGACATGATTTTTCGATTTGAGGGCTGCGATTGCGCCGGACCGTCGCGCAACCACGCACGGCGGGAGCGATGCCGCAAAAGATACCGCGTGGGGCGGGGTGCGGAGCCGGACATGGGTCGGGCGCCCCACGGCGGGGGCGTCAGTGGCCATCGGGGAGATGCGATGAGATGTAGGTGGGCGCCTGCCCAATAACGAGCGATGGCTCGGCGCCATCGGGCTTGCGCGGCCGCGATGACTCTGCTGAGATTCAGAGGTGCCGAATCCAAATTACGGATACCGACGGAGGCAAAAGCCTGAAGATGCCAGGTGAGGCAACCCCGTCGCAGGCTGACGCATTTCGTCGGGCTGATCGTGAAGGCGTTTGCCCGCGCGTGGGCCATTTTCCCTACCGGCCGAACTATTTGGCTTCCGGTTAAGGGACGGGCCGCAGGCTTCGTGCACCACGAATCCGGATATCGGCAATTATTTTGTTGCGCAAAAAAAATAATGCGCAATTCCATGATTGCATGAACATCAAGGTCGGCCCGCCTGTTTCCGAGGAAAACTTTTATCCCCGACCAGAACTTATATCGCGACTACTGCGGGCGTTAGAACATTCGCATGTGGCCTTTCTTGGGCCTCGTCGAACTGGCAAGACTTCCTGTCTGCGGAAGATTCTGGCTACTTCACCGACCGGCTATGTGCCAATCCTTATCAATCTTGAGCAGTTTGACGGCGTGGAGGCATGGCTGTTGGCGATGCTGCAGGAGGTGCAATCCGAGCTGAAAAAGCCTGGTCCGAAGGCGCCTTGGTGGGTCGAGGAAGGCGGTCGCTTTCTGAAACGCATTGAGGAAATCCAAGTGATGGGTGCCGGCATCAAGCTGGCCGCCTCTAAAGAGAAGCTGGCCGCTTGGCGTCCGATCGCCGACGAGTTGCTCCAACTCCTCAAAGACACCAATCCGCCGATTCTCTTCCTGCTTGATGAGTTCCCGGTCTTCCTGAATTTGGTGGCTCGCAAGCGCAGCCGGGAGGAGGTGGAAGCGCTGCTGAACTGGTTTCGTGCGGCACGGCAGGATTTGGTGGACCACGCGCCGCGTTTCCTCGTCACAGGGTCAATCGGACTCAAGGGCGTCGTTCGCCGGCTGGGGCTGTCGCCGACGATCAACGATTTCGACACCTTGGAAATTCCGCCGCTCGGGGAGAAAGAGGCGCTGGGCTTCTTGAAGACGCTCGCCGGCGACAACGCGATTCCACTGAGCGCGGAGGGGCGGCGTCACATCCTGCATTTGCTCTCTGGAGCATGGCCGATTCTCCTCCAGCTTTTCGTTTCGGAGATCAAAGAGACTCAGCCGAAGAAAGCGCCGTCGAAAAGCGAACTGGAGCGAATTTACCGCGAATGTTTGGTGGCCGGCGCCCGGAACGAATACTGCACGGGGATGTTTACCCGCCTCAAAGAGGCCTTCTCGGAAAGCGAGTGCCGCTTGGCGAGGGAGATCCTGAAATCGCTGTGCCGGACCCCGTCGGGTTTTGCGCGCGCCGACTTTGAACACATTCACGCTTCCTTGGTCCCGATCGCCGAACAGCGCGCCCTGCTCGGCGATGAACTCGACTACGTGCTCGATGCCCTGAAACATGACGGCTACCTGCGGCAGGATTTCGACGGTGAACAACGCACGCAGTTCGCCTCAAACATCCTCCGCGACTTCTGGCGGCGGAAAACCTCCTGATCGCCATGTCTTCCGCCCTGCCTTTCGCCCTCTATAACCCCGCGCTGCTTTCGGCGGACGCGCTGCTCGGCGAGTTTATCGCCCGGTGTCCGCTGCTCGACACGCTGCTCGGCACGATCCGGCAAAATACCGCCGGACAAGCGCCGCAGCATGTGCTGCTGGTCGGCGCGCGCGGCATGGGCAAAACGACGACGCTGTGGGCGGTCGCTCATAGCGTGAATCGGGACCCTTCACTCGGACGCGAATGGCGGCCGGTGGTGTTCGACGAGGAAAGCCGGCGGGTGGGTGATCTCGCCGATTTCTGGCTTGAGGCGATTCGCCAGTGGGAGCACGCGACCAAGGATGCCGGGGATCGCACGAAGGCGCTCCTCGACGAAGCTCCGCCCGATATCGAAGACCAAGCGCGCCGGATTTTCCTGGAGGCGGTCGCTCGCAGCGGTCGTCGAGTTCTGCTGCTCATCGACAATCTGAACGATCTGCTGGCCTCCATCGACGATCCCGGAGCGCTGCATCGCCTGCGCGCTTTTCTGATGGAGGAATCGCGCGTGATGCTGATCGGCGGCGCGACGCGTTATTTTCCACAGATCACCGATGTCGATCAGCCCTTTTACGACTTCTTCCGCGTCTTTGAATTGCGGCCGCTATCGCTGGACGAAATGAAGGACTGCCTGCTTTCGCTGGCGCGGAACCGCAACGACGCGGCGGTGGAGAAAACGGTGCACGAGCGGGGCGGCACGATGCGTTCGCTCCACCTGTTGACCGGCGGAAATCCGCGGCTCATCAAGACGTTTTACCGCTTGCTGGCCGAGGGGCTGCGCGGCGACATCCGGGTCGATCTGGAGCGGCTGCTCGACGAGTTCACGCCTTACTTCAAATCGATGGTCGACGCTCTGCCCGTGCAGCAGCAGCGCATCTTCGATGCCGTCGCGCTTCACTGGGATCCGGTCGATGTCGCCACCGTTGCCCGCGCGACGCGGCTGCCCAGCAACCAGGTCAGCGCCCAGCTTCGCGCGCTGGTGAAGGCCGGCCACGTGGCCGAGCCCGCCGGCGGTCCCAAGCGCAAAGCCTACCTGCTCGCGGACCGGTTCTCGAACATTCACTACCTGATGCGACACGGCCGGGCGGCGCGGAGTCGGTTCGACTGGTTCGTCGCCATCCTGCGTCTTATTTTTCCGGATACGTCCTACGCCGACACCCTGGCTAAGGTGGCGCGGCAAACGGCGGAATGTGGCCCGGAAGGCATGAGGGATGCCCGGGACCTGTTTCGCAGCGCGCTCAGCCGTGCCGAATCGGCCGAGTCGCGCCGCCAGCTTGTCCAGGCGGCGCTCCGCGAAAGCTGGGACAACGACGCACTGAACTCGCTCTCGGCCTGGTTCGATCAAGCCGAAGCTAAGCAGCACATGCCGGAGAGCGATATCCTCGCTTTCTTCGAGCGGATGCCGACCGACCTGCGGAAGAAACTCGGGTTTAAACCGGAAAGTGCGGCTTGGTGGTATGAACTCACGGAATTTTTGAAGGAAAGGTCCGCTTGGGCGTTGGCGGAAGCAGCTTACCGAAAATCTATTAACCTCGATTCTAGGTATGTTTACTCGTGGACCGGCTTGGGAAGGCTGTTGCACGTTCATCTTCAACGCCCGGGAGAAGCTGAATCTGTTTTACGGGAGGCTATCCGACTTCGACCGAAGGATGCATACCCAATGATTTTGCTTGGGGACTTGCTTCGGACGGATCCGAGCCGATTCGATCAAGCTGAAATCGCTTATCGCGGGGCGATCGAACTAGATCCTTCATACGCCTACGCATGGTTCAATCTAGCTGATTTTCTCAGCAAAACTGACGCACGGGCGGCTGAGGGAGAAAAAGCTTATCGTAAAGGCCTCGAATTGGAGCCGACAAATGCTTTCGAGTGGACGTGCCTCGGCGATCTCCTTGTGGACCAGCGTGGCCGTGAGGCTGACGCGGAAACGGCCTATCGGAAGGCCGTCGAAGTCGATCCGAAGTTTGCCTACTCGTGGGCAATATTGGGTTCTTTCCTATCGGAGCGCTCACAAAGCTTGGAGGAGGCGGAAAACGCCTTCCGCGAAGCGGTGAAGTTGGATCAGCAGGACGGCTACGCCTGGGCAATGCTCGCGGCTTTCTTGGCCGGTCAGCCCGACCGTGCGATCGACGCGCGACCTTGTGCGATCGCAGCCTTATTGGCTGGTCCCAAGATGAATTTTCCTCGGCGACTGTTCCACTTTTTGTGCTCAGAACATTCTTCCGACTGGCGTCAGGTCTTGCCTGCCTTGGCAGCTTGGTCCGCGGCACATCGTGAAGAGAGTGACGTCTTCCAGTTCACTCTCGACGGGTTCATTCGCCTTGCCCAACTGACTAAGCCCGCTGAGGCACTTCGGCTGTTGGAGCGTGTTCCGGAGGCGGCCGTGCCGTTTGAGACCCTCCGGGACGCGCTTCTCGCGCACGCCGACCGCGGTCACCTCGACCGGCTCGCTCCCGAACGTCGGGTCGTCGCGATTGAACTTCTTAATCGAATCACCTCGGGCGCCACGGCCAAGGAATGAGGGGGTGTATGAACTTGATGATGGCTGTGGCGGCAGAAAACCGGCATGAAAGGCTCCTGTCGGGATCGTATCCGTGGACGCGTTACACGTCGTTTTGTCATGAAACTCTCCCTGCTTTGCTACGCCCTGCTCTTCGCGGTCACGGCTGCGCACGGCAATCCGGTGATCATGCAGGCCACGTTGATCGGCGAAACCGTCTCGGTGCGGATGGCCAAGGACGTGGCCAGGGTTACGGCGGTCTATCAATTCGGCGACGGTGTGGCCTCGGCCGCCAAGCGGGTCTATTTCCCCATCTTCGCCGCGGAGTCGGCTGATCCCATCGCGGTCCTGCGGCGTTCGGGCCTGGAATTGGAGTTCAATGGCGAACCAGCGGGAGAGGCGGTGCCGTGCGAGCCGCCGCACGCGATCGAGGGTCTGCCGCGCGACGTGCGGGTGTGTTGGTTCGCCGCGGATATCGACGAACTGCACGCTGCGGCACGGGACTGAGCTACATGCAGTCGCTGATCCGCGGAAAATTCTTCTATCTGCCGGTCATCAGCGGCTACCGCTTGGTGGAGCACAACCCACGGGCGTGGCGGTATCAATTGCTCGCTCGCACGGCCGTGCGGATGCCGAAGGTGGTATCGCGGGCGTCAGACTACGAGCCGTTGGAAGATGCGGTCGTCGTTTACCTGAGAAATGGCGAACTTGTGGAGCTGGAGTAACACCGGGCGGCCTGGCGTTCGGTCGGGGCGCGAGCCGGCGTTTTGCAGGAGACTGTCGAGTCGGCGTAATAAATCACCAGCGGATCGTGCTGGTGTCGATGAAGGAAGGGATGCCGTCCGGCGCGAACTCCTCTCCATGCTTTTTATTCAAACCAAGCGCTGCGCTTCGGCGTCGGTCGACGTGGGCGCTCCAAGAGGCCTTGGCTTGGAGATGCTGACGAGGGCAGGCCGGATCGTCGCAGCCGCCGGTTGGTTTGCGGGTTTGGTGACGTTGGCTGCGCAGGGTGCGGACCAACCTCAATCGACCGCGACCGTGGTGGAGGCGGGCGTTCACGAGTCCGGGGCCGCGCCGGAAGTGGTCGGCTCGCTCGGGGAGCTTCGGCGGTGGGACATTCAGGCAGCCAGCCCGGCGAGGCGCGTCCGGCTGCAAGGTGTGGTGGCGTTTGTTCATCCGACGCAGCGCACGTTTTTTGTCTGCGATGCGACGGGCGGTGTGATGATTTCGGTGCCGGGAGCAGGCCTCGCGTTGCCGGCGGTTGGAGGGGCCGTCGTTGTGACGGCGAGGTTGGAGTCAGGGACGGAGTCGCCGTCGGTGCTGGCAGAGGTCATCGACGTTCGCGGCCAAGGGCGGCTGCCCGCCGCGCGGGAGACGAATTTCGAGCGGGCGATGTCGGGTGCGGACGACGCCCGGTGGGTCGAGATCGAGGGGCGATTGCGACAAACGGAGGTCGTGGACAACTGGGTGCGCCTCACGCTGGACACTCCGGACGGAACGTTCACCGCCAGCATTCCGACGTCCGAGCCGGTGCCGTTTCAGGTGGGCGAAGCGCTGCGCGTGCGCGGGGTCTGTTCCAGGTGGCGGGAGGCGGCCACGCAGCGAGTCGGCGGTTTTTTTCTCTACACCCCGTCTCTGGCCGACGTGCAGGTGATCGACCGTGCGCCGGAGGGGGACGCCGTCCTGCGGCAGGTCGGCGAGGTGCAGCGGCTGCGCGCCGATGAGGCGGGCGCGGGCCGGCGGGTGCAGTTGCGAGGCGTGGTGACATTCGCGCATCCCGACCAGCGAATTTTTTATCTCAACGACGCGACGGGCGGCGTGCTCGTGTGGCTGCCTGACCCAGCGGTCGCGCTGCCGCCGGTGGGGGTGTCGCTCGAAGTCCGCGGGCAGACGAGCGCGGGTATGTTTACCGCGAATGTGCGATGCGACGAGTATCGAGCCGGACTGCCCCAGCCTCTGCCGGCGCCGCGCGTGATTTCGTTGGAGCAGGCGCTGGCCGGCTCCGAAAACGGCCAGTGGGTGGAGTTGCGCGGGCATCTGCGGCAGGTGGACGCGGTGGCCGGCTGGCTGCGTTTGAGGCTGAGCGCGGCGGCGGGTGAGTTCACCGTCAGCATTCCCGAAGCGACGCCGAGGGAGTTGGAAGTGGGATCGCTGGTGGCCGTGCGCGGAGTGGGTCAAACGTGGCTGCGCGAGGACCAACGGATCGGCGGCTTTTATCTTTATGCACCCGCGCTCGACCAGATTGCGGTGATCGAGCCGCCGCCGGAGGATCCGTTTGCGGTGCCCGAGGAGGCGATCAGCAATCTGCCGCTTTATCGCACGCAGACCTTGCAGCAGCAACAGGTGTTGATTCGGGGCAGCGTGGTGCATCAGGTGCCCGGCCATCATGTCGTGGTGGAGAACGCTTCCGGTGCGGTGCGCGCGCAAGGTCGGGGAGACGTTCCGCTGACTCCGGGCGATCGGATCGAAGTGGCTGGCATTCCCGGCCGGGTGGGGAATCGGTCGGTGCTGCGTGATGCGGTGTATCGGCGGATCGGCCCCGGCCCGGCGCCGGTGGCGGTGCCATTGCAGACGCCCGAAGGATTGACGCTCGATCCGGCGCTCGAGAATCGTTTGGTGTCCGTCGCGGGGACCGTGGTCAACACGTCCTGGCGGCCCGAGAACACGCGTCTGCTCGTGCAAACCGGCCATGGCGTGGTGGAAATCATGTATGGCGAACCGATGCCCGAGCGCGGCGCGGCGGAGTGGCAGGCGGGCAGCAAGGTGCTCGCGACCGGCTTATACGAAATCGCCTACGACGACGAAGACCGGCCGGCCAAGTTTTCGGTCCAGTTGCGAACGCCCGACGATCTGGTGATCCGCGAACGGCCTTCGTGGTGGAGCATGGAACGCGCTCTGACCGGCCTGATGGTGGTCGGTGGTGGCCTCCTGCTCGGTCTCGGGTGGGTCGCCGTGCTGCGCCGGCAGGTGCGCCGGCAAACGGAGATGATCCGCCGGCAGTGGGAGCAGAAAGCGATGTTGCAGGCGCGCCAGCGTGAAATCGTCGCGCATGCCAGCGACGTCATCTTCACCACGGATGGCGACGGGCGATTCACCTCGTTCAATCCTGCGGGCGAGCGCGTCACCGGTTACACCGAGGCGGAGGCCCTCCGGCTCGGATTGCTCGATCTGATCGCCGTGCAGGACGCGGCCGTGGGGACGGCGCTGCTGGCGTTGACGCGAGCGGCGGAAGGGGGCCCGGCCCAGCACTACGAGATGCGCCTGCGAACCCGCGATGGCCGCTTGGTGTGGGTGGAGACCAGTGCGCGGCAGATTGTCGAAGCCGGACGACCGGCGGGGCTGTTGGGCATTGCGCGGGATGTGACCGAACGCAAACACGCCGAGGCGGAGAAAGCCAAGCTGCTGGACCTAAACCGGCAGTTGCAGCGTTCGGAAAGCCTCGGCCGCATGGCGGGCGCCGTCGCTCACATTTTCAACAACCAGCTCCAGGCCGTGATGCTGGGACTCGAAGCTGCGCTGGGCGACGAATCGCGTGAGGGGACCTCCTCGAGCGGAAGCCTGGCGATCGCGATGAAGTCGGCCCGCAAGGCGTCCGACGTGAGCAAACTGATGCTGACCTACCTCGGGCAGGCGGTGCTGACGCGCGAGTCGCTCGACCTCAGTGAAGTCTGCGAACAGGTCGCAGCGCGGCTGACGACGACCGCCGGCCCCGGTCGCGCGCTGGAGCGCCGGCTTCCGTTGCCCGGACCACGCATCGTCGCGGACGCGGAGCAGATTCAACAGGCACTGACGAATCTGGTGATCAATGGATGGGAGGCAGGCGACGGCGGGAGAGGCGTGGTCCGGATGAGCGTTTCGACCGTGGCGACCGCGGACATCCCGGCCGGTGAGCGATTCCCTATTGGCGTGCAAGTCGCGGACGGTCCGCATGCCTGCATCGAAATCATGGATACAGGAGCCGGTATCCGGTCCGAGGAGATCGAAAAAATCTTCGATCCGTTTTACTCCAGCAAGTTCGCCGGCCGAGGCCTGGGTCTGCCCGCGGTGCTCGGGATTGTCCGCGCGCATGCGGGGGTGGTGATCGTGACCAGCGTCGTGGGTCGCGGCAGCATTTTTCGGCTGCTTTTCCCGGTGGCCGATGGGGATGGCTGACCTGTGGAATGCGGCGGCTCGCCTAACCCGGATACGTCACACTCGAATCAACCAAGTCATGGTTCACAGAGGACACTGAGCTCTGACCCAGAGGCAGCAGGAGGCCACAAGGTGTTGGATGCGTTTGTGGCGAAAACGAGGCGGATTGGAAGGGGAGGCCAGATAGGATCGGTGAATTCTCCTCGGTGAACTCCGTGTCGGAGTTCTGTGCGCTCTGTGACCAATCGTTTTCTTCATCATGGGTGTGATGGATGTGGGTTAGTTTTGCGGCGTCGCGGCGGGATCGGAACGCGGCGCGAGCCAGGCGGCGAAATCGACGTCGTTGAGAAGCTTGGTGCCGGACTGGTAGTCGGGCGCGAGCAGGTTCGCGTAGCCCGGTTCGAGAAAGCGGCGGCAGTGGAGCAGCACGCGCGCGCGCTGGCCGGGCGCACGCACGAGGCGGCCGAGCGCCTGGTTCACCTTGGTCATGCCGGGAATCTGATAGACGCGGCGAAACGCGGGATCGCGGCCGAGGTGCGCGAACTCGGCGAGGCGGGCGCGCTGCACAGGGTTGACCTCGGGGAGTGCGGGGCCAACGACCATCGCGTGGCTGACGCGGCCGCCGAGTGCGTCGATGCCTTCGGCGAAGCTGGAGCCGAGCACGAGAAAAAGCGCGTCGGCGGAGCGGAGCGAGTCGTCGACCCACGCGGTTTGCGCGGCGAGATCGCGAAGGCGCGGTTGCTGGGCGACGCGAAGATCGGGGGCGAGTTGCGCGAGTTCGCGGGCGATCGCGTCAGCGTAGGCGTAGGAGGGAAAAAAAACGGCGACGGCGGAGGAGAAGGACGAATGACGAGTGACCAATGACGAATGGTGCAGCGCGACGATCGTGGCGGCGGTGGTCGCGTAGTGATGCGAGCGGTGCTGGAACGTGGTGTCGACGCGAGCGTCGAAAGCGATGTCGTAAGCGCCGTCGCGCCACGGCGTGTGGGCGCGGAGGAGCGTGGGGCGGGCGGCGTCGCGCGCTTCCTCGACGCGGAGCAGTTCGGCGGCGCTGGTGAGCTGGGTGTAGAGTTTGCGCGTCTGGCGTTTGTTGAGCGTGCCGAGCCGGTCGGGGTTTGCGGCGGCAGCGGCGAGGTTGGGGGTTTTGAGTTTCGGGTTTTGGGTTTCGGGCGGGGCGTCGAGGCCGCAAGCGGAGGCGAAGCCGTCGAGCGGGGTGAGTGTGGCGCTGGCGAGAACGACGCCGCCGAAGTCGCGCAACGTCGCGCCGATCGCGCTCGCGGCGTCGAGGCAGGTGAGCGCGAGTTCGCCGTCGGCGGGACACCACCAGAGGCGGGGAAGTTCGGAGGTGTTGAGTTCTTCGAGGAGCGACGGGATGCGCCAGAGTTGATCGGACGCGAGCGGGCCGAGCGCGGCGAGGTCGAGCGAGACGGCGGAAACGAGCTTCGCGATTTCCCCGAGCAGGTGGCGGGCGTCGTCTTCGGTGTCGGCGGTGAGCGCGCCGCTGGCGCGGAGCTGGTGAAGAAAGTGACACCAGTGATCCCAGGCGGTGACGAGCGAGGCGAGTGGGCGCGTGCGGTTGAGTTCCTCGCGGACAGCGAAGGCGTCGGCGGCGGTGAACGCGTGCGAGTAGGCGTCGGCGACGCGCGAGGGGAGATTGTGCGCCTCGTCGATCAGCAGGAGCGTGCGCGCGGCTTCGAAGCCGGGTTGTTCGAAAAAGAGGCCGCGGTTGCGCGGAGCGAAGACGTAATTGTAGTCGCCGATCCAGACATCGTTGAACGCGAGCGCGGCGCGGGTGATTTCGTAGGGACAGATGCGCGCGTGGCGGCCGGCGGCGCGAAGCGTGTCGAGATCGCGCGCGTGTTTTTCGTCGAGGTAGAAGCGGGCGAGACCGCTGTCGGACCAGCGCGTGGCGGCGTCGGCGAGGTAGGCGCAGTTGTCGCGCACGCAATGGAACGTGTGGTTGACGCAGTGTTCGCTCTTGTTGCGCACGTGCCAGGCGGCGACGGCGGTCGCCGGTTCCGGGTTCGGGGTTCCGGGTTCCGGGTTGGCCGCGGTCATGCCGCTGAGGGTGCGGACGACCTGGAGCTGGCCGGTGGATTTGCTCGTGAGATAAAGCGCGCGGTCGAAGTGGCCGGCGCGGAGCTGGCCGAGGGCGAACTCGAGGAGCACGCCGGTTTTGCCGAAGCCGGTCGGCGCTTCGAAGAAGACGAGCGGGTGGCGCTGGAACGTCGCGGTGAGATCGCGCTGCGTCGTTTCCTGCCCGGGCCGCGGCGTGGCGAAGGCGGGGCGATACGCGAGGTGGCGGAGGCGTTCGCGGGCGCGGTGGCGGAGGTTGAGAAACTCGGTGACGCGCTCGAGCTGGACGCGAAAAAACGCGTCGTCGGCGGGCGTGAGCGCGAGGGTTTGCGCGAGGCCGGAGCTGACTTCGACGAAGACGAGTTCGGCGCGGAAAATGGTTTTGGGTTTGGGGTTTTGAGTTTGGGGTTCGGTGCTGGCGTTGAGGCGGAGGAGGGTGACGTAAGCGCCGAGTTGGGCGAAGTAGTCGGGGTAGGCGGCGCGGAGTTCAGATTCGTCGGCGGGGAGTTCGCGGGTGACGGTTTTGATTTCGCGCAGCGTGACCGCGTCTTCGGTGCGGAGGAGTTGGTCGATGCGGCCGGTGAGCGTGAGGGTCCAGCCGCGATGCGCGATGCGGCCGGTGAGCGGAATTTCGAACTCGGTGGCGGGAGACTCGTCGGTGGCGCGGGCGCGAAGTTCGTTGTGCCAGTGTGTGCCGAGCTGCGCGCGCCAGACACCCTGCGGGCCGCCGTTGGAATCGCGCGGACCGGTGACGAAGGCGGAAAACTCGCCGACGCTCAGGCTGGCGGTCCGCTGATCGAGGTCGAAAACCATGAAGGGTTCACGGAACACACGGATGAAGCGGAAGGGAAATCGAAACCTGACGATCGGCCCGCGAATCGCGCAAATCGTCGCGAATGACCGGGATCGAGGGCGAAAAAGTGCGGATGAGACGGACGGATGGCCCGCTCAATCGACCAAGATCTCGGTGTGGCCGCGGAGGTATTCCTCGAGGCGGCGCGTGAGGCGGGCGACGATTTCGGGCGCGGCGGTTTGAGCGGCGAGCGGTTGGTTGAGGAGCGTGGCGACGGCGGTGCGATCGGCGGCGGGGAGCGTGGGGAACCATTGTTCCTTGAGCGGGTGACCCTCGTCGCGCGCGAAACGGTAGAGGCTTTTGAACCAGACGAAATCGGGGCGCGCGCCGGAGGCGAACGAGGCGAAGGCCTGGCGGAGGAGCGCGGCGACGGCCGCGCGGGATTCCTCGGCGACGGTGTTGCGCGCGACGAGCGCGGCGAGCGCGGAGGCGAGGCGAAGCGTGTCGTAGCTGCGGCCGAGCTCGGCGTGGCGGGTGACGAGGCGCGACTCCTTCACGAACCAGGTGTGGCCCTGATTGGAGCTTTCGAGTTGCAGCGAGGCTTCGTCGAAGAGGTCGAGCGGCGCGGTGGCCGCGGCGGACTTTTTTTTCGCGAGACGCTGCAGGACGAGCAGCGGGCCGTGTTCGGCGGAGAAAATCGTGAGGGTTTGAAACGTGTCGGAGGGTGGACGCTTCAAGAGCACGAAGGCATCGGTCTGGAGCGGGAGCGCGGGCATCGCTGCGCGGGTGACGAAGCGGACGTCAACGCGGCTCAGCCACCGGCGCCGGCGTGACGGGCCAGGGCGGAATCACGGCACCGCCGGAAATGATCATCTTCATGCCGTCGCCGACAGACATGTCGAGTTCGCGGACCTTGTCGGCGGGAGCCATGATGAGGAAGCCGCTGGTGGGGTTGGGCGTGGTAGGGATGAAGATCGTCCACAGCTCGGCGCCGGAGCGCAGGTGTGGTTCGCCCTGCTGCTTGTTGGTGAGAAAACCGAGAGACCACAGGCCTTCGCGCGGGAACTCGACGAGCACGACCTTGTTGAAGAGGTTGCGTTTCTGTGCGCCGAACGTGGATACGACCTGTTTGACGGAATTGTAGACGCCGCCGACGCCTGGGATGCGCTGGATCGCGCGTTCGCCGAGGCTGAGGAAGAATTTGCCGAAAACGTATTGGGAGAGGTAGCCGAAGCCGGTAACGAGCAGGATGACGAGGAGGGTGGCGAGGAGATCCCAGAAGAACGGGAGCCGCTGCAGCGATTCGGGAAGGTAGTCCTGGTAGATCGGGCGAAACGTGCCCCCGACGAGATCGACGATCGTGCTGAAGGCCCAGACGGTGACGATCAGCGGGGCGAGCAGGAGGGCGCCGGAAATAAACGCGTTTCGAAACGTGACGAGACGCGACTTGGGAAGAAGGGGAGAGGCTTCGGACATTGGCGCCCGCACCTTAGCGCCTCGCCGCCGGCGAACGCACGGAAAAAGGGGCACCCGCGGACGGCGTCAGTCCGAAGGGACAACCGGTGGCAAATCGCTCCCGCCGAGGGGAGGTGCGACCACGTCCGACACGATGGCCACGGGCAGCGGGTAGAGCGCGTCATCGGGAATGTCATAGACTTCGGCGACGACGTCACCGCTGCCGCCATCGGAGCTCGAAACGTGAGCGGAGTAGGCGCCCGGGGGCAGCGCAACGACATGCGCGACATCGCGGGAATCGGCGGGGAGGGCCGAGGCGCCGGTCGCGGCGGCGGCGTAGGGCGCGAGCCAGGCGTCGTCCAACGGAACGGGGTGGCCGCGGGCGTCGAAGAGTTCAAGTTTCGGCGCGGCGAGGGCGGTGGGCACGCCGACGGTCGCAAGCGTCGGACCGACGGCGCGGAGGAGGACGCGTTTCTTTTCGGAAAGTTCGCCGGGGCTCGAAGACACCACGAAGCCGACGATGAGGCGCGGGTTGGAGGGATTGATCGTGGCGCGCGTGGAAACGTTGAGCAGTTGCTGGCGAACGGCGCGCCCGATGCGGAGCGTCGCGTGGCGCGTGATTACGGTGCGGTCGGCGAGACGGATCTCCGCGTGATAGACGCCGGAGTCGGCTGCGGTGACGGCGGCAAGCTCGAACGCGGCGGCGGGCTGGCCGTCGCGCAGCGGCTGGTTGTTTTTGAACCAGCGAGTCGACGACGGCTCGGTGGTGGAAAACCCGGTGACGAGCGTGAGCGAGGAACCGGGCGGGAGGTGGAGCGGAGGCGGAGGTGGCGGGGCCTGGATGTAGAAAATGCCGTCGTCGTGGCCCAGGGTGACAGTGAGATCGGCGTGTTGGGCGACGGGCGAAGGGCCGTCGGCGGCGCGCAGGTGGCCGAGGCCAGCGGCGCCGGCGAGGAGTAACATGAAAACGGATACGCGAAATTTGGGGGAACGGATAGAGGTCATCGCGATGGAGGGGCGGAAAGCCAGCGGTGGGGGGGGGGGGGCGGGCCCCCCCCGCCCGGGGGGGAGGGCAGCGGGGTGTGT